>DASZSI010000425.1:0-16002 GCA_035548775.1 Hyphomonadaceae bacterium | reverse complement strand
GACGCCGATGACGTCCGGCCGCGTCGCCATGAACTGGCCGAGCTTGATCCAGGCCGGTCCGAGCTTCTCCAGCGCGCGGGCGAAACGCTGGCCAGGCCGGCCCGAACCGCCCCCTCCAGGAAACACGCGCAAGACCGATCCGGCGAAACGCGCGATCCAGGGCATGCGCGAGCGGTAGGCCGGCGGTGCGATCACGTCATGCCGGGCCATGACCATGCCTGCGCGGGCGAGCCGCAGATAGTCTGAGAGCGCGTCAAGCATCTGCGCTACGCCGCCCAGCCGGTATGAAGGCAGGCAACGCCGCTGGAATAATTGGCATAGCCAACCTGGCCAAAGCCGGCGGCGCGAATGCGTGCGGCAAAGTCTTCCTGATTTGGAAAGCGCCGGATCGACTCGACTAGGTACTGATAGCTGGCCTTGTCGTCGGTCACCAGCTCACCCAGACGCGGGATCACCGAGAAGGAATATCTATCATAGGCCTGCTGCAGCACGGCATGCGTCATGTGTGAGAATTCCAGGCAGGCGAAGCGGCCGCCCGGCTTGAGCACACGGCGGAATTCTCGCAGCGCCATGTCGATCTCGACCACGTTGCGGATGCCGAAGGAAATGGTGACGGCATCGACGCAGCGATCGGGCAAAGGAAGGGCTGCTGCATCGCACGCCACGCGCGGCATGTTCCGGTCTGAAGGGCGGATGCCAGCGACCAGCATTTTCTCGTTGATGTCCGCCACGAAGGCCAGGGTTGGCTGGTCAGTCCTGCGGCGGCGCGCGACGCCGTCGGCCTGGCGAAGGAAGGCGCGGGCGATGTCGCCGGTGCCGCCAGCCACATCGAGCAGGGTTTCACCCGGCTGCGGGTTCAGCCAGGCAATCATGTTGGCTTTCCACACTCGATGCACCCCGGCCGACATAAGGTCGTTCATCAGGTCGTATTTGCTGGCGACCGATGCGAAGACGCCTTTCACCCGCCGGGATTTTTCCTCGCGGCTGACCTCTTCGAACCCGAAAGAGACCTTGTCCTCGTCCATGACCATGAAAACATAGGCGAAGGGTGGCGCCGGGGCTATACGCGAGGAAGATGCCAGAGCTTCCAGAAGTCGAGACTGTTCGCCGCGGGCTTGCACCTGCGATGGAACGCAAGCGCATCCTGCGAGTGCAAACGCGCAGGAAAGACCTGCGATTCCCGTTTCCCGAGAAGTTTAACCAACGGCTCGAGGGCGCGCGAATAACCCGCCTCGGCCGCAGGGCCAAATACCTGGTCGGCGAACTGTCGACCGGCGAGGCGCTGATCATGCACCTCGGCATGACGGGCCGGTTCACGGTTTCCGGTCCCAAAACCAAAAAGGGCCAGCCGGGGAAATTCCATCACGACGCCGGCGAAGACGAAAAGCACGACCATGTCGTGTTCGACATGGAGGGCGGCCGGCGGGTGGTTTTCAACGATGCGCGCCGGTTCGGGTTGATGGATCTATGGCCGGCGGGCGAGCTGGAAACCTATCCGGCTTTCGAAGGCATGGGGCCTGAGCCGATCTCAAATCAGTTCTCCGCAGCGTATCTGGCGGAAGCGTTCAAGGGAAAGAAGACGCCGGTGAAGGCCGCGCTGCTGGACCAGAATGTCGTCGCTGGCCTCGGAAATATCTATGTTTGCGAGGCGCTTTATCGCTCAGGCATCTCGCCCAGGAAACTCGCTGGCTCGATCAGGGTGGAGCAGCTCGGCAAGCTGGCGATCGAAGTGCGCAAGGTGATCGAGGAAGCGATCGAGGCCGGCGGTTCCACCATTTCGGACTTCAAGACGGCGGATGGTGAACTCGGCTATTTCCAGCACCGCTTCCAGATCTACGATCGCGAAGGTGAGCCGTGCATGACGTGCAAGAAGCCGGTGAAACGTCTGGCGCAGTCGGGCCGCTCCACTTTCTGGTGTTCGACCTGTCAGAAATAGCCCGCCAGAAATGATCAGCCCTTGAGCGCCTTTGCCGCCGCGCTTGCGCCAGCTCGAATCCAGGCGATGTCGCCCGGTACGGCAAGGAAGCGAACTCCCCTTGCGGCAAGTTCCTTTCCTCGCGCGGGCGTGGGGCAGAAAGCTCCGACGAGTTTTCCTGCCCTGTCCGCGGCCTTCAGCATCTGATCGATCGCGGCATCGATCTCCTTGCCCAACGGGTT
Organism: Hyphomonadaceae bacterium; assembly: GCA_035548775.1. Taxonomy (GTDB): domain Bacteria; phylum Pseudomonadota; class Alphaproteobacteria; order Caulobacterales; family Hyphomonadaceae; genus UBA7672. The sequence goes on along the minus strand of DASZSI010000425.1, from coordinate 13,845 downwards.
CAGCTTTGCGCCGTTGCTAAGAGCGATCGATAGATCGGCCGGCCCGAGGAACAGCGCATCGATGCCATCAACCCCGGCAATGACCTCGACATTGTTGAGCGCAGCGCGCGTCTCGATCATGGCGAACGACATCGTCACGTCATTTCCTTCGCGCAGGTAGGCCGTCGCATCCGAATAGCCGGCCAGCATCGTCGCCCGGTGCGGGCCCCAGCTGCGTTCGCCCACCGGCGGGAATTTGGCGGCCGCTGCGAAGGCGCGGGCATCGGCCTCGGTATTGATCATGGGCGCGATGATCGCATCCGCACCGAAATCGAGCGCCCGGCTGACCGATCCATTGTCTCCCACTGCCACACGCACCACGGCTGCGGCGCCTGCCTGACGCACCGCCGCGATTCCGGTCGCCAGCGAGGCGGCATCCCAAAGCCCGTGCTGGCCGTCCAGCGTGACGCTGTCGAAGCCTTCGCGGCCCACGAGTTCGGCAATGATCGGATAGGGCAGGCTGCACCAACCCGACGTGACGGTTTCGCCTGCGTGCAATCGAGCGGCGAGAGTAAAGCCAGACGTGCCCATGCCGCGCCCCTCAGATGTTTTCGAAATCCCCGCCGCGCCCTTTGCCGCCGGCAAATCGTTCAGCGCCGGAGCGGCCTTCAAGCGCGACGATGGGCGCGCCGCGGCGAGCCTCATGCTTCAGGGCGTCGTCGAGATCGCGGCTCCACCCAGCATAGGCGCTGGCGCGATCAGCCCGCATGCAGGCCTGCGGGAAGCGAGCTATTTCCTTGGCCAGCTCGACGGCGGCTGCGCGAGCTTCACCCGCTTTCACCAGCCGGTTGGCCAGGCCCCATTGGTAAGCCTCGTTGGCGTCGACAGCCCGGCCCGTCAGGATCATGTCCATCGCGCGGCCCTGGCCGACGATGCGCGGCAAGCGCAGCGTGCCGCCATCGATCAAGGGAACACCCCAGCGGCGGCAGTAGACCCCGAAGATCGCGGTTTCGGATGCCACCCGCATGTCCGCCATCAGCGCCAGTTCCAGGCCGCCGGCCACGGCATGCCCTTCGACTGCTGCAATCAGGGGCTTGGACAGCGAGACGAAGTTATCCGCCTCGTTGCGATCGGCGAGCAGGCGAGTGGGCCCCATGGGCGCTTGTTGCGGATGGCGTTTGACCGGCGGATTGAAATCGTGGTCACGCTTGGCGACGGCCTTGAGGTCCGCTCCCGCACAGAAGGTTCCCTCCGCGCCGGTCAGCACCGTGGCGAGCAGGCTGTCGTCGGTTTCGACGTAACAAAACGCCTCGTAAAGCGCCCGAGCGGTTTCGGGGTCCACCGCGTTGCGAACCTTGGGCCGGTTTATGGTGATGACAGCGACGGGGCCTTCACGCTCACTCAGTACGCTCATGCAACTCCCTCCGAACCAGTCCCATTAAGACGTCTGCAGCGGTAATTTGCCAGCCTTGCCAAACTCCCGGACAATCCGGGGGCAGGAGATTGCCATGTCGATCAGGCTTCTGGTCCTAGCCGGCTTGGCCGCCTTTGCGGTGGCGCCGGCGCATGCGGCCGGGTTCCTCAAGGCGATCGACGATGTACCCCTGGTCGATGGGTTGACGGAACAGGCCGAACCTGTCGTGTTCGAAAGCGACCAGGGCAGGGTGGTGCGCACCAGCGCGGGCGGCCATGCCGATTATTCGAAGGTCCGTGACTTCTATCTTGCCTCTCTTCCCTCGCTGGGCTGGAAGCGGGAAGGCGATGGCCCCGGCGGCAAACTGGTGTTCGTTCGGGAACACGAGCGACTGACGCTGTCCGTCGAACCTGCGGCCGGCGTCGACTCGCCTTTGAATGTGATCTTCGAGCTCGTCGTCAAGCTCGCCTCGACGAAGCTGCCGGAGTAGACATCTCCTCAAACGAGGAGACACGCATGGCCTACGAGACGCTGCAGGTGGATGTCGACGGCGCGGTTGGCGTCATTACGCTTTACCGTCCCGACGCGCTCAACGCCCTCAACAGCAAGCTGTGCCTTGAGCTGATCGACCAGCTGGACAAGTTCGGGAAGGACCCAGCGATCGGCTGTGTCATCCTTACCGGCGCGGGCAGGGCGTTTGCGGCTGGCGCCGATATCAAGGAGATGGCGCCGCAGTCTTATATGGATGTCTACAAAGGGGACATGTTCGGCGCCTTCGAGCAGGCTGTGTCGTCCTTCCGCAAACCGATCATCGCTGCGGTTAACGGCTTTGCGCTCGGTGGTGGGTGCGAGCTGGCGATGATGTGCGACTTTATCCTGGCTTCGGAGGCGGCGAAATTCGGCCAGCCGGAGATCAACCTGGGGGTCATGCCGGGCATTGGCGGCACGCAGCGTCTCACTCGCTTCGTTGGCAAGTCGAAGGCGATGGAGATGTGTCTTACGGGCCGCATGATGGACGCCGCCGAAGCGGAGCGCGCCGGACTTGTCTCGCGCGTTGTCCCTGCGGACAAGCTGATGGAGGAAGCGAAGAAGGCCGCCGCCAAGATTGCCAGCCAGTCGCAGCCGATCGCCATGATGACCAAGGAAACCGTCAACGCCGCTTATGAAACCACGCTGCGGCAAGGCGTCATGCTGGAGCGCCGCTTGTTCCATTCGATGTTCGCCACCAACGACCAGAAAGAGGGCATGGCGGCCTTTGTAGACAAGCGTCCCGCGAAGTTTTCGAACTCGTGATTGGCCTTTGGAAACGGCCCTGATCAAATCCTACAGGACCCGAATTGACCGCTCACTGTGCCGCTGTTAAGACGCCGCTCCCCTAAATGGCCCGGTTGCGTCCGGGGCGGGGAAAACGGAGCTGACGAAAGACCATGGCCAACACGAAATCCGCCAAGAAAATGGTGCGCAAGATCGCGCGGCGGACCGAGGTCAACAAAGGCCGGCGGTCGCGTGTTCGCACCTATGTGCGGAAGGTCGAGGAAGCTATCGCTTCGGGTGACAAGAAAGCGGCCACCACGGCTCTGAAAGCTGCTGAACCGGAAATCATGCGCGGCGTCCAGAAAGGCATCGTGCACAAGAACACCGGCTCACGCAAAGTGTCGCGCCTCGCGGCACGCGTGAAAGGCATGTCGTAAGACTTTGGGGGACGACCGTCTCGCCGTGCGCGAGGCGGAACTGGATGTGTGTTTCATCTCCAGCCAGTTGAAATTTCCGGATTGACGCGATCGCTTCGCGCCCGGTTTTCGCTCAATCAAAATTCATCCGTACACGTCGCAATTTTTTGCTGCGCTCTGTCGCATCTGAGACGCACCGCACCTCAAATTTTCAATGGAGTCAGTGGCAATAGGACGAGCGACACAAAACCGAAAATAAAAGTTCGTGTCTGCGGCTTTTGCGCTGTTGACGGTCGCGTCTGTTCGGAGAAAAACTCCCCCACGTAGCGAGTACCCTTCCTTCGTTCGGAACATTCTTTGCGGCTCTTGTAATTGAGCCGTGAGGGACCGTTTGTCTCCGCGTCGAGGAAGAAGGGACCATCAAGAATACGGGTTCGATGAGGGGCTGATGATCAACAAGCAGAACACAACACGATATGCGGCCGGCGCCGTCGGCGGCGCTCCGCAACAAGCCGAGTCTTCTTCTCCCGCCCATCGCAACGCCAGTAGCGGCGCAGTCGCCAGCGAGCCCGGCGCGAACGCCATTTGGGCCGAGGTGCGCGACACGCTGCGCCGTCGCCTGGGCGACGTGAAGTTCGATGCGTGGATCGCGCCCCTCGAGCTGATCGCCGAAGTGAATGGCGAAATTCTGCTCGCAGCCGCCAACGAGCATGAGCGCGGCCGCGTCGACACAAATTTTGGACATTATATTCAAGCGGCCTGGGGTCAGGCTGATCGCGCCGGGCGCCGCACGCGTATCGAAGCTCGCGACAAGATCGCCCCCGAAGTCCTGGCGCTGGCGCAACCTGTTGCGGAGGAAGTCGAGGAAGAGGAAGTCCTCGAGGGTCTTCCTTCGGCGGAAACTATCGTCAACGCTGATGGCGACTCCGAGGAAGTGCAAACGCTCGACAACTTCCTGGTCGGCGATTCAAACCGTCTCGCTTATGGGCTGGCTTCGCGTCTCGCTCTTGGCGGCAGCGTGAAGGCGCATGTGGTGACGCTGGTTGGACCGCATGGCGTCGGCAAGACCCACCTCCTCCGTGGCATTGAAGCTGCGCTCAAGGCTCAGCGCGGCGACGATAGCGTTCTCTATATGAGTTCGGAGGACTTCACGGTCGCGTTCGTGGAAGGTGTGAAGCGCAAGGACACCTCGGAATTGCGCGCCATGGTGCGCCGCGCGAAAGTCGTCCTGCTGGACGATTTCCAGTTCATTTGCTCGAAGCCCGGCACGCTGATCGAGTTCTTCTCTCACCTGCGCGCCATCGTCGCGAACGGCGGCGTGGTCGTGGTCGCCTGCGATCAGACGCCGGCGGTGATTGATCAGCTGGATGATCGGATGCGCGACGAAATCCAGGGCGGCGTGATTGTCCAGATGGACTTGCCGGAACGCAGCCTGCGTCGCGAGATCGTTCGTGCGAAGGCCGAAGCGATCGCTGTCGCCGAGGCCGATTTTGTTCTCCAGGAGGACTGGGTCGACCTGCTGGCGGATCGCCTGCCGGCCTCCGGCCGTGCGCTCTCAGGCGCCGTTCGCAACGTCTATGTTGGCACCGTGATGGCCGGTCAGCCGGTCAGCCGCGCCGCGGTCGAGAAGGCGATCCAGCTCCAGCTCGGCGGCTCGCCGGTGAAGGCGCCCAAGATCGACACCATCAAGGACGTGACGGCCAAGGCCTATGGCGTCACCAAGCAGGATCTCGAATCGTCCTGCCGCAAGCGCCAATATGCCCAGCCGCGCCAATACGCCATGTATCTGAGCCGGCAGCTGACCAAGTGCTCCTATCCGCAGATCGGAAGGCTTTTTGGCGACCGCGACCACACCACCGTGCTTTTTGCCTACCGGAAAATCTCGGCGATGGTGGGCGCCAACGAGTCCATGGCCGAGGAACTTCGCCAGCTTGAACAGCGCATCCTGGCCGATCCGCGCAACAACCGGTGAGCAAACCCTCAGCAACCGGGGAGGAACGTCCAAAAAGGCGCTTTTCCGACGGCTCTGATAGGCTAATGTCTCGGCCCGCCCTCATCGGCGGGCCGAAGTTTTTCGGCGAGCCGCAAGGCGTTTTCCGCGCCTTCTGACAGGATAGGGCGAATGAAACTGACCATCGACCGCAACGCCCTGATGCGCGCGCTGTCCCACGTTCAGGCCGTCGTCGAACGACGCAACACGATCCCGATCCTGTCCAACATCCTGCTCAATGCTGAAGGCGACCGGCTGTCGCTGACCGCGACCGACCTCGATATCGAGGCGACCGATGCGGCCGAGGCGAAAGTAAAGAAGGCAGGCTCCATCACGGCGCCGGCGCAGACCCTGTTCGATGTCGTGCGCAAGCTGCCAGAGGGGGCGGAGATCGCGCTCGATCTTTCCGAAAGCCGTCTTTCGATTTCCGCCGGCCGTTCGAAATTCGCCCTGCCGACCCTGCCGGCGGCCGACTTCCAGACCATGCCGCAAGAATCTTCGCCGGTGAAATTCGAGATCGAGGCGGCTGAGCTGCGTCGCCTGATCGACAAGACCCGTTTTGCGATATCGACCGAAGAAACTCGTTACTATCTCAACGGCATCTATCTCCACCATGCCAAGTCCGGCTCGAAGAACGTGCTTCGCGCGGTTGCGACCGACGGGCACAGGTTGGCCCTTGCCGAGGGCGAGGCGCCGAAAGGGTCTTCCGGCCTCAAGGGCGTCATCATTCCCCGAAAGGCCGTCCAGGAAGTGCGCCGGCTGCTGGAGGATGCGCCCGAGACAGTCAGTGTCGAGGCGTCCGATTCCAAGATCATCTTCCGCATCGGCGAGGCGGTTCTCACTTCCAAGCTGATAGATGGCTCTTTTCCCGACTATCAGCGCGTTATCCCGAAGGAAAACGGCCGCATCCTGACCGTCGACAACAAGGCCTTCTCGGCTGCGGTCGATCGCGTGGCGACCGTGTCTGCCGAACGCTCCCGCTCGGTGAAACTGTCGCTGTCTTCCGGCAAGCTGACGCTTGCCGTTAGCCACTCGGAATCGGGGCAGGGCACGGAGGAACTTGAGGCGGATTATGCCGCTGAGCCCATGGAAATCGGCTTCAACGCCAAATACCTCCTCGACGTCGCCCAGCAGATCGAGAGCGAGGACGCGCGCATTGAGTTCAATGATGCGGCCTCGCCCGCCCGCGTTCTCGACGCCAAGGACAGCGGCGCACAATATGTGCTGATGCCGCTAAGGGTGTGATTACGCTTCCCTTCCGGCGGCGCGATGTTGCGAGTTGCCGTTTTCGATCCTACTTGTGGCGCGCAGCTGCTTGGAGCGAGTTGCGCGCAATCCCAACGTGACCGAGGACATCTCCACCGGCATTCGCCGCCCCCATGTGCGGCTGACGCGTCTCGCGCTCGAGAACTTCCGCAACTATGCGGAGCTGCAGCTGCGCCTGGATGGCCGTCATGTCTGTCTCTACGGCGCCAATGGGTCGGGCAAGACAAACCTGATGGAAGCCATCTCGATGCTGTCGCCAGGGCGCGGCCTGCGGGGCGCAGACTTCCAAGACCTGATCCGTCTCACACCCGAAGGAGCAGCGGCCCGCAACTGGGCCTTGTCCGCCGATGTGAAGGAGGGCGAGTTCGACCGCCGCATCTCTCTCGCACTGGAACTGGACGAGCAGGGTCGTTCCAAGCGCACATCCCGCCTTGATGGCGCTGCCACGACGCAGAACGATCTCGGCGAGTTGATGCGCATCATCTGGCTGACGCCATCGATGGACCGCGTTTTCGCCGGCCCCGCCGGCGACCGGCGCAAATTCCTTGACCGCCAGGTGATGGCGCATTTCCCCAGCCATGGCGGCTTCGGCTCCGCCTACGAAAAGGCGATGCGTCAGCGCAACCTGCTGCTGGAGGCGGGAAGGCCAGATCCCGCATGGCTCGACGCGCTCGAGCTGGGCATGGCGTCGGCTGGCGCCGCGATGGCGTTTCATCGCGTCGATGCGGTTCGCCTCATGCAGGAAGCGATCCTGGCCAGGCCGGACGGGGCATTCCCGAAGGCGCTGATCGACCTCGACGGCCAGTTCGAATTGCGTGCGGCCAATGGCGTTCCACTCACCGACATCGAGCAGGAAATCGTCGCCCAGCTCCGTGAAAATCGCTCGCGGGACCAGGCCGCCGGACGCACCACGGAGGGGGTTCACAGGACTGATTTGACGGTCATTCACGCGCCCAAGGGACTACCTGCGGACCAGTGTTCAACGGGTGAGCAGAAAGCCTTGTTAATTGGGCTTATTTTAGCCAATGCACAGGCGCTTTTTGAGCGTGATTTTGCCCCGTCTCCCCTGCTATTGTTGGACGAGGCGGCGGCCCATCTCGATTCGGATCGAAGGGCTGCTCTGTACGATGAACTGGCCGCGCTCGGCGGCCAGGCCTGGCTCACAGGGACGGACCGCTCCCTGTTCGACGCTTTCGGCGACCGCGCCCAGCGGTTCGAGGTGTCGAGCGGGACTATCCGCGAGGCGTAAGCCACGCGGGGTCGAGCGGATGTTGGGCGGCTCCAGACGGGCTGCGACGAGGAAGATTTATGGCCGACACGGTCGAAGGAACGAACGAAGGCGAAGAGCCCGGCAAGAAAAAGCCGAAGGGTTATGACGCCGAATCCATCAAGGTGCTACGCGGTCTCGACGCCGTTCGCAACCGGCCGGGGATGTATATTGGGGATACGGACGATGGGTCTGGTCTTCATCATATGGTCTATGAGGTGGTGGACAACGCCATTGACGAGGCGTTGGCGGGGCATGCGGACTTTGTGGGGGTGACGCTCTACCCGGACGGGTCGGCCGAGATCGAGGACAATGGCCGGGGCATTCCGGTCGACATCCACCCCGAAGAGGGGGTCAGCGCCGCCGAAGTGGTGATGACCCAGCTTCACGCTGGCGGAAAGTTCGCCAACACGGAAGAGCAGGGCTCCTACAAGGTTTCCGGCGGCCTGCACGGCGTCGGCGTCTCCGTCGTCAACGCCCTCTCCGAGACGCTCGACCTCAAGATCTTCCGGGACGGCAAGCAGCACGAGATGCGCTTCCGCATGGGCGACGCCGAGGCCCCGCTCAAGATCACGGGCGTCGCACCGAAGAAGGCTGACGGCTCATCCGCCACCGGCACGATCGTGCGCTTCCTGCCGAGCCCGGCCACGTTTTCGATGGTGGAGTTCAACCGCGCGACGCTGGAACATCGCCTGCGCGAACTCGCCTTCCTGAACTCAGGGGTGAAGATCGTCTTCAAGGACCTGCGCGGCGCCGAGCCGTGGGAGATCATCATGCAATACGAGGGCGGCGTCGAAGCCTTCGTTCGGCACATCGACAAGCAGCGCAACGCGCTGATCCCCAAGCCGATCTATGTCCGCGCCGACAAGGACGGCATCGTTGTCGAAGCCTCGCTGCAGTGGAATGACGGCTATTACGAGAACGTCCTCTGCTTCACCAACAACATACCCCAGCGCGACGGCGGCACGCACCTCGCCGGCTTCCGCGCGGCGCTGACCCGCGTGATCAACAAATACGCCTCCGAGACGGGACTGGCGAAGAGAGAAAAAGTCGACATTTCCGGCGATGACGCGCGTGAGGGCCTCACCTGCGTCCTGTCGGTGAAAGTGCCTGATCCGAAATTCTCGTCGCAAACGAAAGACAAGCTGGTCTCGTCCGAGGTGCGTCCCATCGTCGAAAGCCTGATGACCGACGCGCTCGGCTCGTGGTTCGAGGAGAACCCCACGCCGGCGAAGACCGTGGTGCAGAAAATCGTCGAGGCCGCCGCCGCGCGCGAGGCGGCGCGCAAGGCGCGCGAACTGATGCGCCGCAAGACAGCGCTCGACATCACGTCCCTTCCGGGAAAACTCGCCGACTGCCAGGAGAAGGACCCCGCCAAGTCCGAACTTTTCATCGTCGAGGGTGACTCGGCCGGCGGTTCGGCCAAGCAGGGCCGCAACCGCGAATACCAGGCCGTGCTGCCGCTGCGCGGGAAAATCCTCAACGTCGAGCGGGCGCGCTTCGACAAGATGCTGTCGTCCGAACAGGTCGGCACTCTGATTACCGCGCTCGGCGCCGGGATCGGCCGCGACGACTTCAACATCGAGAAGCTGCGCTATCACCGCGTCATCATCATGACCGACGCCGACGTCGACGGCGCACACATCCGCACGCTGCTCTTGACCTTCTTCTACCGGCAGATGCCGGAGGTGATCGACAAGGGCTATCTCTATATCGCCCAGCCGCCTCTCTATAAGGCCGAGCGCGGCAAGTCGGAGCGCTATCTCAAGGACGGGCCGGAGCTCGACGAATTCCTGATCGAGGAAGGCGTCAAGGGACAGACGCTGATCCTTGAGCATGGCGAACAGATCGCCGGCGCCGATCTCGCCGCGCGGGTGCGCGAGGCGGCGGCCTTCAAGGGGACGCTGTCGCGCCTGGCGCTGCGTGCGCCGGCCCAGATCGTCGAACATGCGGCGCTGGCCGGCGTGCTGAGGCCCGGTGCGGGCAATGCCGAAGCCGCGCTTGGCGCCGAACGGCTCAACCGCGTCGCCGAGGAAGGCGAGAACACGTGGGAAGGCAAGTTCGAGAACGAGGCGGCGCTGTTCCAGCGCACCGTTCGCGGCGTCGAGGAGAAGGCCGCGCTCGACAAGGCGTTGATGGCGTCGCCCGATGCGCGCCGCCTGGCCGAACGCGCGGAAGCGCTGGCCGGCATCTACGCCGGCCGTGGCGTGCTGCGGCACGAGAAGAGCGGGGAGGCGCAGGTCTTCGGTCCCGTCTCGCTCCTGGAGGCGGTGCTGGAGGCAGGCGCCAAGGGCATCAAGATCCAGCGCTACAAGGGTCTTGGCGAGATGAACCCGGGCCAGCTGTGGGAGACCACGCTCGATCCCAACGTGCGCACGCTGCTCCAGGTGCGCGTCGAGCACGCCGACACGGCCGACGAGATGTTCTCCAAGCTGATGGGCGACATCGTCGAACCCCGCCGCGAGTTCATCCAGGACAACGCGCTTGAGGCGGAGGTCGACGCGTAGGGTGCATTAGGCCGAAGGCCGTAATGCACCTTTTTGTCCGGCTAACCACTGCACTCGCGTTGGTGCTTTGACAGCGAAGATCAAACTCCATGCCGCGCTTGCCTCGCTATGGTGCATTACGGCCTTTGGCCTAATGCACCCTACGGGTCCGGTGGTTTTGGATCGTCGGCGATCATCGCGTCCCATCTGCGCCACGTCGAATACGGCCATTCGTCCACGCGGGAGCATTGGCCGTGCTTCACCGGGTTGTTGTGGATGTAGTCGACATGGGCCTGACGGTCGCGGTCGTCGCGGATCATGTGCTCCCAGAAGCGGCGCTGCCAGAGACCGACCTCACCAGGACGGCGGCCGGCCGGGACATCGGCGGTTCGCGCAACCAACTGCGTGAAGCGTCCCTTTAGAAGCCGCCAGCGGGTCGGGAAGTCTTCGTCGTCGGGAGGCAGGCGCCAGATGCAATGAAGATGATCGGGCAGGACGACGGCGGCGACGGTCTCGAACGGCATGCGCTGTTCGGCAAAACTCCAAGCTTTGCGGAAGAGAGCAATATTGCGGACAAGCGCATCGCTTGAACGGCCTTCGAGATTGACAGTGAAGAAATACTCTCCGCCAAGCGCGAAGCGGCGCCGATATTCCGGCATTGGACGTCCCCCAACCAATCAACGCGTTATGCGCGATCACGCCGCGTTCGCGAAAGAGGTGCATTACGGCCTGCGGCCTAATGCACCCTACGGCGCGGAGGTGGCCGCCTAGCGGCCGCGAAGGCGCCAATGCCGAAGGCAAACGGCGCTCGCCTCGCTCTGAAATCGCTCAGGCGAACATGTCGCAGGCGTCAACGCGATGTCTCACGAGTCTTGGGGGCTTGCCTGCCATGGGCCAATCGGAGGCTTGAAACTGCCTGATTTTAAAGGCCTGCCTGGCAGGACTGCCTGGCTCATTCTGGGTGGGGTCATTCGCTTGAACCGCCCCTGACCCACCTCGGATTTTGGGCACATTATTGCCGGCTTTGACCTCGCGATCCCGTGATCTGAGCGAGTGCTTTGGGTCGAAGAGGGAGAAATTTTTCCTTCCGCTACGCAAAGTGATGCAGAAAAGCTGCACTTGGAGGCGCCTCGGCGAAAAATCTTTCGGCGGGCCCGAGCGGCAATTGACGCCGGAGACTTTATGACCGGAGTGTGTCGGCTCGTTCCCGGCGGCCGTTTGTCGTCAACCTGCGGCGGGGATCGGGTCGGATTCTAGAGGGGTCAAAAGTGTCAAAAACCGCCAAAGCGCAGCTTCTGCGCTCTACTTTGCTTGCTGCGCTGTCAGTGGCGCCAGGCTTCATCGCTTCCGCATACGCCCAGAACGGTCCCGCGCCAGCGGCCGCCGAAGGCGAGCGTGATGTGGTCGTCATCACCGGTTCGCGCATCGCGCGCCAGGACTACATCGCCAACAGCCCGATCGTGACGGTCGGCCAGGAAGACATCGCCGCCACCGGCGTCACCACGCTCGACACGCTGCTCAACGAGATGCCGCAGTTCGTGCCGGCGATCAGCCAGACCTCGAACAACCCGTCGAACGGCGGCCAGGCCAACATCTCGCTGCGCGGCCTCGGCACCAACCGCACGCTGATCCTGATGAACGGCCGCCGCGTCGTTCCGGCGAACTCGGACGGCACGGTCGACATCAACGTCATCCCGTCGCAGCTCGTGAAGAACATCGAGGTTGTGACCGGCGGCGCATCGTCGACCTACGGTTCGGACGCCATCGCGGGCGTCGTCAACTTCATCCTGCGCGACGACTTCAAAGGCCTCGAAGCCAACCTCACCTACGGCATCACGGATGAGTCCGACGGCGAGCAGTTCTCGATGTCGCTCGCTGCCGGCGGCGCCTTCGACGAAGGCCGCGGCCACGCGATGATGATGGTGTCGTACAACGATCGCGACGCCATCTATAACGGCGACCGTCCGTTCTCGGCGATCTCGGGCGCATCGGGCACCAGCCCGCTGGGGTCAACGACCTTCGACTCGAACAACCTGCCTTCGCAGGCGGCGATCAACGCAATCATTCCGCAGCCGAGCGGGTCAACCTGCACGCCGCCGACCGTGCAGACCACCTGCTACGTGCCCGGAGACCAGTTCGGTTTCAATAACAACGGCACTCTGTTCGACTACCGGAACCGTACCGATTTCGTGAGCCCCGGCGGCATCACGTATGATGGCTTCGCTCAGCCTGGTCCGTTCTTCAACTCGGACTTCGCATTCAACACCGGCGCGCTGAACCTCAACGTCCTGCCGCAGAAGCGCTACAACGCGTTCGCTTCGGCGGAATACGACATCAACGATCACGCCAAGGTTTATACGGACTTCCTGTTCACTCAGTATGAATCGGCTTCGGAGCTGGCGGCCTCGCCGGCGGCCACCTCGACCGGCTTCCGCGTCCCGGTGTCGAACCCGTTCATCCCCGCCGAGCTGCGTGCCGTTCTTGCGACTCGCACGCTGCCGTTGGGCTCGTTCCTGCTCAACAAGCGCTTCACTTCGCTGGGCGCTCGCCGTTCGGACGAGCTGTATGACGTCTATCAGATCACCACGGGCGTTAAGGGCGATATTGGCTTCGGCGACTGGACCTACGACGCCTACGCATCCTACGGCCGCACGGATCGCACCTCGATCCAGACCGGCAACGTGTCGCGCTCGGCCGTCCAGCAGCTGTTGAACGCAACCGACGGCGGCGCCTCTCTGTGCGCCGGCGGTTTCAACTGGTTTGGCGACGTGCCGCTCTCGGATGCTTGCAAATCCTTCGTTGGCCGCACCGCGAAGAACCTCGTGACCGTTGAGCAGACCAACGTCGAGATCTCGACCCAGGGTGGTCTCTTCGACCTGCCCGCGGGCCAGGTCCGCGCTGCGGTCGGTGTCGACTATCGCGAAGACAACTATCGCCGGGTTCCGGACGGCTCGCTGACGGGCAGCATCACCGTGCAGCCTTGCATCGCGACCGCTGCCTACAACGGCACAGCTGGTTCGGGCGTCTGCGCGGGTTCGGCGAGTTCCGCTACGGCTGCAACTGGCAACCCGACAATCGGCGGTAACGACATCGCGGGCTTCAACCCGTCGGCGCCGCTGGCTGGAGCGATCGACTCGAAAGAGGCGTTCGCCGAGGTGCTGGTGCCGGTCCTCAAGGACCTGCCGCTGATCAAGGAACTGAACTTCACCGTCGGCGGCCGCGTCGCCGATTACTCGACGGTCGGCAACATCTCGACCTACAAGGTGGACTTCGACTGGACGGTCATCGATACGGTTCGCCTGCGCGGCGGGTATCAATCCGCTGTCCGCGCTCCGGCCATTGGCGAACTGTTTGCGCCAGTGCTGCTGGGCTTCCCCTCGATCGGCAGCCCGACCTCCGGCGGTAACCCGGCGTTCTCGGGCGATCCCTGCGACGTACGCTCGAAGTATCGCTCGACGTCCGGTTCTAACCTGGCGGCATCTTCCAACGCTGGGGTCCGGGCGCTTTGCATCGCTCAAGGGGTCAGCACAAGCTCGGTCGACACCTACACTTTCACCAACCAGCAGGTTTCAGCCCTGACCGGCGGTAACCCGAGCCTGACGGAAGAGTCTGCCAAGACCTACTCCATCGGCGTGGTGTGGTCGCCGAAGTTCGACAATCCGTGGCTCGCCAACCTGACCGGCTCGATCGACTACTATCACATCGAGCTCCAGGACGTGGTCGGCACCGTCGACGCCAACACGGCGCTGCAGCAGTGCTATTACGCCAACGGC
>DASZSI010000424.1:0-8513 GCA_035548775.1 Hyphomonadaceae bacterium | reverse complement strand
GGATGAGGTTCCCGGCTTCGCCGGGTCGTTAACGGATCAAGGCGATGTAATCACCGCGCCGCGCGTTGCCACGCAAGACCGTGTCAGTGGCGCCAAAGCCTCGCGTGAAAACGACGCAGAGGCCTTGGAAACCGATGTTTTCTACATCGCGCGGCTTGAACGTGGCGCCGTCTCACCCCATTGAAGTTGCGTCCGCAACAAGCGCGGCCTGAGACGAGCGGCCGGTAACGATTGGCCACATTTCTGCCTCCAGGAAGCACCGAAACCGGACGATTAGGTTCAATCCGGGTTCAGCCGGATAGCGTAGAGTGCATGTGTAGGGACGGGGCCTCTCCCCCATAACACTGTCCCACCAGGGTATGACGATGGACGGCTCTTCCTTCTCTTCCTCGATCACCACAACTGCGGGCCTTTCGGTCCCGATGATCGTGCGCCCCAAGAAAGCCTACGCCATGGCGTTCGCGGCGTTCGCGCTGGTGCTTGCCGGCTGCGCCAGTGGCTTCGGCGCCAATTCGCAGGAAGCCTCCGTCAACTTCGTCTCGCGCGTCGAGGACGGCGCGGTCCTGGCCTCCACGCCGGTCGGCGCCAATCCGGCTGCCCCCACGGGTTTCCTCTACACCGTGCGGCTTTCCTCCGGCGAGCTGATCTCGTTGGCGCAGGATGGCCGCCCCGCCATCGCCGATGGTGTTCCGGTCGTGGTCGAATATGGCCACGTCACGCGTATCGTGCCGCAAGCTGCCGCCCTGGTCGGCGCGGCTTAGTCCCGGCCTCCCCAACGGAATTCAGGCCGCCCGGACCTCGCGCCGGGCGGTTTTCGTTTAGGGCGGCTGCAAACCGTCCAGAAACAGGGCTGCGTGCTTGCCTCGGGATACCCCCGCTGCTAGCCAGCAAGTCATGTCGGATGTCCTGATATCGCCCTCGATTCTGGCGGCGGACTTTGCCCGGCTGGGCGAGGAAATTCGCGCCGTCGATGCGGCCGGATGCGACATGATCCATGTCGACGTGATGGACGGGCACTTCGTGCCGAACATCACCATCGGTCCCGCGGTGATCGAGAAGCTGCGGCCGCACACGAAGAAGCCGTTCGATGTCCACCTGATGATCTCGCCGGTGGACATGTACCTTGAAGCTTTCGCGGCGGCGGGCTCGGACATCATCACCGCGCATCCGGAAGCCGGACCGCATTTCCACCGCACGGTGCAGGTTATCAAGAAGCTGGGAAAGAAGGCGGGCGCCGCGCTCAATCCCTCCACGCCGGCCGATGTGCTCGATCCCGTGCTCGAGGATCTCGACCTCATCCTGGTGATGAGCGTGAACCCCGGCTTCGGCGGGCAGAAATTCATCGACAGCCAGCTGCGGAAGATCGAGGCGATCCGCGGTAAACTGGATCGCGCAGGGCTTGCCACCATCCTTGAAGTCGATGGCGGCGTGACGCCGGACAATTCCGGCAGAGTGATTTCGGCGGGCGCCAATGCGCTGGTGGCGGGCTCGGCAGTGTTCGGCAAAGGTCCCAAGGGATATGCCGACGCGATCGCTGCGTTGCGTGCGCCGGCCCAGCGGCGCGGGTGAGCCGGGATGGCGACCTCTCCCCTTGGCGCGGGCGCGCGTGAGGCCGAGGATGCGGTCTGGACCGAGCTGTCCGGCAAAGGCGGCATCCCGATCAACGTCTCGCCCGTCCATCGCCTGAGAATTTCAGGCAACCCACCGCCTGGACTCGCGGCGCTTCCGAAAGACAACCGCCCCGCGAACCGCCATCGCGGCGAACAGATCATGGCGGGCAAGTGGCGCTTCGGCCATTCGACCGTCGACACGCCCGCTCGTCACGCCCCCTGGGGCCCGGCGTTCCCGTCGCTTCATTTTGCCGACCGGATTCACCGCTTCCACTGGCTGCGCGATGTGGCCTCCCTCGGACCTGACGGCGAGGCGCACGCGCGTGCGCTCGTGGTCGGCTGGGTCGACATGTTCGGCAAATGGGAGAATTTCGCCTGGCGTCATTCGATAGCCGCTGAGCGCCTGGTGAATTTCCTCTGCGCCGGACCCTGGCTCCTTGGGGCGCTACAGGGCGATGCGCGCACCGCACTCCTTGATACCATCGGGCGGCACATGAGGCACCTGCACGTCTCGCTGCCGGAAGAGGCCGACCCGCAGACGCGCTTCAAGATGACGGTCGGCATGTGTCTCGCCGGCGCGGCGGCCGATGACAAGAAGATCCTTGAGGCGGGCCTTGCGGCGCTGGAAACCGAATGCGGCGCGCAAATCCTTGCTGACGGCGGTCACGCCAGCCGGTCGCCGGAAGCGCTGGCGGAAGCCATGCTCGATATCCAGTCCGTCGAGGAGCTTCTGCTACGGCTCGGTCTCAACGCGCCGGCGTTCCTGACCAAGCTGCAGCCGCGCATGGCGGCCATGCTGAGTTTCTTCCAGCTGCCGGACGGCGGCGTTCTCACCGCTAATGGCGGAGGCGACTGTGTCAGCGGCCTCGCCAGGGCGGCGTTGCGGCCGCATACCGCGCTCACCTCGCGCTTTTCCTTTGCCCGCCTGTCGGCCTACCAGCGCATCCAGGCCGAAGACCTGACAGTGTATGTCGATGCGGGGCCGGGGCCGGAACGACCCCATGGCGGACGCGCCCATGCTGGGGCTCTTGCGATTACGGTCGATGACGGCCCGGAACGACTTGTAACCTCTTGCGGGGCTAACCCTGATCTCGAACTGGCGCTGCAGGATGCATCACGACGAACGGCGGCGCATTCGGTACTGTCGTTGAACGGTGAAGATTCGGCGGTATTCACGCCGGACCCGGCAACCGGCCTAAGGGCGCCGGAAGGACCTGCCCAGCTGTCGATCCGGCGGTTGGAGGAGGGCGACCAGATACTCCTCGAAGGCCAGCATGGGGGCTGGAGAGTGAGGCATGGCTTGATCTACCGGCGTAGGCTCTATGTGGCCAAGAACGGGGCGCGCATAACCGGCGAGGACAGCCTCAGCCGGCCGATGTCGGAGACTGCGCTCGCCATGTCCAACGCGCTAATCCCTTTCGAAATCCGTTTTCATCTCCACCCCGACGTTCAGGTCGTGGACGGCCCGGACGATAGGACTGTTTTCCTAGGTCTGTCGCGCCGGCAACGGGTCTGGAGATTTCGCAGTGAGACTTTGCTTTCTGTGGAGAATTCGCGCTATTGGGGAAGCGAAGCCGCGCGAAAGACGCGGCAGTTGGTGATCCGGGGAGTGGCCGATCCGGCAGCGGATGGGACACAAGCGCCAAACCGAGTCAGGTGGGCACTCTCCAGAATCGAACCAGGCGTCCAGGGGGAAGCCGCGTGAGACGAGTAGAAGTTTCCGCCCGCTGGGCGGCTATCGAGGCGAAGGCAATTTGCTTCGGCTACGACATCGTGACCGGCATGGTGGCGATGTATCTGGCGCCGCAGATCATCTATGCTTTTTCCGGTCGCGGCACGCCAAGCTGGCTTGATCTGTTCGTCGCGATTGCGTTCGGCGTCGCGGCGGCGTTCTCGATGTGGCTGCGCGGCGTCCACCGCCAGGTGTGGCGGCTGACGTCCCTTCGCGACGTTGTGCGCATCTTCCAGGGCGCGGCGCTCGCCAACATCATGTCCTTGCCGATCCTGATCCTGGCCAAGGCGTTCTCGGACTATCCGCTGACCAGCGTCTACCTCCAATTCCCGATCTGGTTCTCGCTAATGATGCTGGTGCGCCTGTGGGCGCGCGGGCATGCAACCGGCGATCTCATCGCGATCGTGCGCCGCGAGCCGCCCTATGCGCCGCGCGCGCTTGTGGTGGGCCCCGCCGCTGCGGTGGCCGAGGCGCTCAGGGCCGCGCGCAAGGCGCCGTCGGGCCCGCCGATCCGCACCATCGCCATTGTCGAGACCACCGGCGCCGAAGTCGGTCGCGACATTGAGGGGGTCAAGGTGATGGGCGGGCTGGAGCATCTCGCCACGCTGATCGACCACTACACCGCCCGTTTCGGCGAACTGCCCTGGATCGCAATTGCATCTCCGCCAGAAGACCGTCCCACGATGGAGGCGGCGCTCGCGGTCGCCTCCGCCCGCAAGGCGACGCTGCTGCGTATCGGACCCAAGGCGCTGCTGCAGCAGATCCGGCCGGCGGATCTTCTGGCGCGGCCAGAACGCAAACTTGAGATGGCGCCCGTGGCCGAGCTTGTTTCGGGCGCCCGCGTGTTCATCACCGGCGGCGGCGGCACGATCGGCGGCGAACTTGCCCGCCAGTGCGCGGCGCTGGGCCCGTCGGAGCTGACGATCTATGATAGTTCCGAGTTCAACGTGTTCGAGATCGACCAGGAGCTGAGCCGCGCCTTCCCGAACGTGCAGCGTCGCATGATCATCGGCGACGTGCGCGATGAAGTGCGCCTCGAACAGGCGATGCGCGAGGCGGAGCCCGACCTCGTGATCCACGCCGCGGCGCTGAAGCACGTGCCACTGATGGAGCAGAACCCGAACGAGGCCGTGCTGACCAACGTGCTGGGTGCTCGTCGTGCGGCGACCATCGCCGCGAGCCTCGGCGTCAAATCCTTCACCTTCATCTCGACCGACAAGGCGGTGCAGCCTACCAACGTGATGGGCGCCACCAAGCGCGCAGCCGAACTGTTCATTCAGGCCTTTGCGCCGACCGCGCCGGGCACGCGCTTCTCGCTCGTCCGCTTCGGCAACGTTCTGGGCTCGAAGGGCTCGGTCGCGCCGCTTTTCGAACGCCAGATCGCCGAAGGCGGCCCGGTCACGGTCACGCACCCGGACATGACACGCTATTTCATGAGCGTGGAGGAGGCCTCCGCGTTGGTGCTGCAGGCGGCTGCGCTGTCGGCCCAGTCGTCATCGAAGGAAGCCACGCTCTACGTGCTCGACATGGGCGAGCCGGTCCGAATCGTCGACCTTGCGGAGAAGATGATCCGCATGAAGGGTCTCACACCCGGCCAGGATATTCTCATCCGTGTCACGGGTCCGCGTCCGGGCGAAAAACTGACCGAAACCGTGTTCTATGATCGCGAGCAGGTCGCAGAGACGGCCGTCGACGGCGTGCTTGAAGTGGCATGCAACCGCTGCCCGCCGATCGGCGAAGTGCAAGCGCGGATCGATGCGGTCGTGTCCTACGCCGCCCGTCGCGACCCGCAGGCCTCGCTGTCGATGCTGAAAGCCCTGGCGCCGGAATTCTTCGCCGACGACCCCTGGGGCGAACACCCCTCGGCGGTGCACTAGAACTGCCGTCGCCGCGACGTATTCACAGGCCTTTCCGAACGGTTTGGCCGATGCGTCACCGATGACGGTTTTGCGAAAGCCGCGAGGGTGCTATCGGGCGCCAGCCAGCGCTGGAGCACGTTCATGTCCCCGCCCAAAGCCTCTCCGAAAAATGCGCCCGACCGGCTCGCTGTGAAGCGCGCGCTCATCTCGGTTTCCGACAAGACGGGGCTGGTGGAGCGGGCCAGGAAACTGGCCGGGATGGGGGTGGACCTCGTCTCTACCGGCGGAACATCGAAAGCCCTCAAGGAGGCAGGCCTGAAGGTGCGCGACGTCGCCGACCTCACGGGTTTCCCGGAAATGATGGATGGCCGGGTGAAGACACTCCACCCGAAGGTTCATGGCGGTCTCCTCTATCGGCGCGACCTGGCGGAACATCGCGACGCGGCGTCTAAGCACGGCATCGAGGCGATCGATCTCGTCTGGATCAATCTCTATCCGTTCGAGGCGACCGTGCGCGCCGGCGCCGGCTTCGATGATTGCGTCGAAAGCATCGACATCGGCGGCCCGGCCATGCTGCGCGCCGCCGCCAAGAATGCGGACTTCGTCGCCGTCTGCACCGACGGCGCGGATGTCGATCAGGCGCTTAAGGACATGGCCGAGGGCGGCGTCACGGTCACGACGCGCCGCAAGCTTGCGGCCAAGACCTATGCGCGGACGGCCGCCTACGATGCCGCGATTTCCGAATGGTACTGGAAGCAGCTCGGTGAAGAGGCAGGCGAATGGCGCGCCTTCGGCGGCCAGCTGCGCCAGACGCTGCGCTATGGCGAGAACATGCACCAGAAGGCCGCGCTCTATGCCGGCCCGGTTGAGCGCCGCGGCGTGCTCTCCTCGCGCCAGATGCAGGGCAAGGAACTTTCCTACAACAACATCAACGACACCGATGCAGCGTTCGAACTGGTTTCGGAATTCGATCCGAAGACGCCGGCGGTTGCAATTATCAAGCACGCCAACCCGTGCGGTGTCGCCATCGGAGCAACGGTGACGGAAGCCTATCGCCGCGCTTTCGCGTGCGACTCGGTCTCGGCCTTTGGCGGCATCATCGCGGTAAACCAGAAGCTCGACGGCCCGACAGCTGAAGCGATCACGGAAATCCTCACCGAGGTCGTCATCGCGCCGGATGCGGATGACGCCGCGCTGAAAGTGTTCGCGAAGAAGAAGAACCTGCGCCTCCTGCTCACCGGCGGCCTGCCCGATCCCAAGGAAACAGGCGTGCTGGTGAAAACGGTCGCCGGCGGCCTTCTAGTGCAGGACCGCGATATCGGCCGCGTCAGCGCTGCTGACCTGAAAGTCGTCACCAAGCGCAAGCCCAGCGAACAGGAAATCCGCGACATGCTGTTTGCCTTCACGGTGTGCAAGCACGTGAAGTCGAACGCCATCATCTACGCCAAGGACGGCGCGACCGTCGGCATCGGCGCAGGGCAGATGAGCCGCGTCGACTCAGCCCGCATTGCGCGCCGCAAGGCGGAGGACGCCGCCGCCGCAGCGAACAAGCCGGATCCAGCGACCATCGGTTCGGTGTGTGCGTCCGACGCCTTCTTCCCGTTCGCGGATGGCCTCCTTCAGGCTGCGCAAGCCGGCGCCACCGCCGTGATCCAGCCAGGCGGCTCGGTGCGCGACGATGAAGTGATCAAGGCGGCGGACGAAGCGGAACTCGCCATGGTTTTCACAGGCATGCGCCACTTCCGGCACTAGCCGCGCGCCATCGCGCTAAAGGCAACCCTTCGGTTCGGCGGCGATACGGTCGAGCGCGATGCGCCTGAAGGCTTCATGGATTGGCGGCAAGACGGGCTTCGAGCCCGAGCAAGCGTCCACAGGTTCAAATGCCTCTTCGATGTCAGAAGACAGGTCGTACTGAGCGCTATCCGTCCCGAAATCCATACTCTACCCCCGCGACTCCCGCGTCGCTTCGGCAGTAGCTAGGGCGCCCCTCGCCCCTGGCGAGAAAACTCCGCAGTTCCTCCATGTCTTTTTGCACATGGTCTTTTGCCCATGAAAAACGGGCGGAGCCGAAGCCCCGCCCGCTCTGGAGCGAACCACGCCGGCCTGTGCAACCGGCGCGGATCGAAAGATCAGTTCTTCTTGTTCGTCTTGAACTGGCTTTCCTTGGCGACCTTGCGGTCTTCCGCGTCGAACTGGATCGGCGCCGCGCCCGGCTTCGCCGCGGCATAGGCCCGCGACTTCGAGGCGAGACGTTCCATCGAGGCGCCGATCGTGCCTTGCGCCATCGCCATCTGGTTTCCGGCGGCGACGCCGACCGAAGACGCGTCTGCGATATTGTCGAAGTTCGCGCCGAGGAAGACGACTTCCCAGCCCTTCGACTTCACCCGCTCGAGCGCAGCTTTCACGCCATCGCGTGTCACTTCACGCGAGGCGTTTTCCTGGCCGTCGGTCATCACGACGATCACCGCCTTGTCCGGATTGTCGGCGTCGGCAAGCGCGATGATGCGGATGAGCGCATCCAGCAACGGCGTCATGCCTCGCGGGGAGGCGTCCTTGTCCGTCACCTTGTCCCAGTGCAGTGCGGGTTGCTTCCGGCGCAGCACATCGAACTGCAGGCCTTCCTGGCCGTCGAATACGGCGAAGGTGACATGGGCATCGACAGTTTTCCCGTCGGCTTTGTTGGCAAGCTCCTTTGCATAGGCGTTCACGGAGGACAGCGCTTCCGTCCACAGCGACTGCATGGATCCCGAGCGGTCGAGGAGGATGTAGGCGTGCATGAATAGTCCCCTTTTCTTGTTGTGGCCGGCCCGCCCGTCAGCCCCGGCTTGGGCCAGCCGGGCGCAGATGGTGTCGGCTCGCGAGCGCGTGAAGAGAGGAACTGCCAATTAATGTGACGCGGAGACGCGCGTGGTCACACTGACGCGTCCGTCAGTTGCGGATGCAACATCACCTGCGTGTCAGATGAGGCGTGTGTCCAGGCTCAGCCTGCGTCGCCGCCGCACTGGTGCTTGTCCAGCGCGCTCAACAGTTCGGCGGCGGTGTGCTTGTGGCATCCCGCCTTTTCCCACAGCCCGGCGATCTCGCGGATGCGCGCTTCGCTGACGCCGGCATTGGGGCAGACATATCCATTGGGATCGTGCGTCATCACCCAGAGCTCGGGATTTGAAACGCCGTAATCTCTCTGAATCGTCCGAACGCACTCCGGCGTTTCGGCAATCACGACATGCTCGGGATCGAACGTGTCAGCCGCCTTCGGCGCCGTAGGCGTCGGGGAGGGCGCGCTGGTGGATTGCCCGCACGCGGCGAGCAATA
>DASZSI010000423.1:0-4033 GCA_035548775.1 Hyphomonadaceae bacterium | reverse complement strand
GGGGTAGGAGAAGATCGCCTGAAACCGGCCGGACTGCCGGGCCCAAGCCGTTGAGTCTGCTGGAGATGCGTGGGGGAAAGACTGCGGCTTAACCGGCGGGGTTGCGGAGGAGGGTGAAAGATTTTTTCCGACCCCGGCGGGTGAGACAGCGCGGCCCAACCGTTTGTGGCGCTCAGGCTGTCATCCCGGCCGAGCGGAGTGAGAGCCGGGACCCATCGATCCGCCGTCGTGCTCTCGCCGTGGGTCCCGGATAGCGCTGCGCGCTGCAGGGCTGACAGGCTGTGGGGGTTACGCCGCTGCGCGTGTACGATCGTCTGGAAGCGTAGCGCAGGCTACGCGTCCCCGGCGGAGGCCGGGGTCCAGCCCCAGCAGGAAGCGCGCGCAGCGCACGGATGGCTTGTCCTGCAAATAGAGGTTTCGTCGGGCTTCGCCCGGCTTTTCCCTGCGGCTGGACCCCGGCCTCCGCCGGGGACGCGTGAACGAGGTTCACGCTTCCAGACAGGTAGGATCGGTTCCGGACTGAGCCTCGCGCGCTTGACTAACCCGACTACGCCTGAACTCCCCCTTTCCGGGGGAGGGACCTGATTTCAGGAAGGGAAAGTAGCGCGTCTTCAGCCGCAGTGTTCGACGTAGTCGATGGTCGGGGCGAGACCTGCGCGCCAGGCGCGGACCTTGCCATCCTGGAGTTCGAAGACGAATTTCGTGGCGCCTTGCACGACGGTGAGGTCGATGACTTCGGGTTCGTACTTGTTGGGCGCTTCGGTTGCGGCCGGGAATTTCGCCTTCAGGGCGGCGGCGTCCGTGCCGACGCCGAAGCCGTCAGCGGTTTTGGCGCCTTGGCTGATCACATCGACACGGCCGATCTTGTTGTGTTCGGCGAGGAAGCTGATGCCCTGCACCGGCTCGGACGCGATCATTTCGTAGCAGCGGTTGGGATCGTTCTGCTGTTGCGGATCGCCGCCGGAATAGACTTCGAGCTTGACCGGGAATTTCTTCTGCGCCTCCGCCGGCGCCATGCCGAAGGCGACGCCGCAATAGCCGTCGGCCGTGACCGCGCCGCAGGGCGTAAGCGCCGCCTTCTCCTCGGCAGGCGCGTTAGGATTGAGCGGGGCGGGCTCCTCCGAGGCGTTGGGCTCGGTCAGGTTGTCGGCGGGACTGGGGGCGCCGCAGGCGGCAAGACAAAGCAACGCGAAGGCGAGACCATGGCGCATCAGATCCTCCACGCCCTAGAACGGATCGAAGCAATCATAGTTGCGCTGGCGGATGATGAGGCCGTCCTCGTATTCGATCACCTGGCAGATGCGCGCGATCATCGCCTCGCCCGGGCGAACCGAGCCGACGGGCGTGCGCGGATAGCCGCGCCAGGTGTATTCGAGCACGACGCGGTCGCCGACTTCGGTGACGGTGTGGATGTCGTAGATCTGGCGCTCCATCAGCTTGGCGCCGCGATCGGCGCCGGCGAGGATGTCGGCAAGCTCGCGCGTCGCGCCGGCGGGGATGAGGCGGTTGGGGAATTCGTGCTGGATGACATCGGGATGGTAGAAGGCGGAAAGCTCCTCGCCCGTGGCGCCAGCCTCGACAGCGGCGATGTAGGCTCTGGCCCGACGTTCAAGAGATGGGCGTTCGAGGGACATGGGCGCCTCCGTGATACGGTGACTCTAGAGCACCATCTGCGTCTGCGTCACTAGCGCGACATTCCTGCCGGCCTCGGTGGTGATTCTGGTCTGCCAGACCGAGGTGCGGCGGCCGACATGGACCGGCGTGCAAAGACCGATGACAACCTCGCCTTCCTTCGCCGAGCCGAGGAAATTGGTCTTGCTTTCAAGCGTGGTGGTGCCTTTCGAGCCCTCCGGCAGGTTGAATGTGGCCCCGAAGGCGCCGAGCGTATCGGCGAACGACATGATGGCCCCGCCATGGAGGATGTGGCCGGCCGTGCACATCTCCGGCCGCACCTACAGCTTGCCGGTGATCTTGTCCTTCGAGGCCTCGGCAATCTCGATCTCCAGCAGTTTCGCGTAGGGCAGCGGCGCGACGCCGGACGGGAGGTTGAATTCGGGCATGGGACCTCAGTGTGTGGCGGCGTAGGCGTCGATCACGGCGAGATGCCCGGCGATCGCGAGCTTGTCGAGGAAGGATCCGGTGAAGGCGTTTTTCGCGAGCTGGATGACATCGTTGCGGGAGAGGTTCACGGCCTCCGCCGTGCGGATGAGGTTGTCGGCGATGTATCCGCCGAAATAGGCCGGATCGTCCGAGTTGCAGGTGGCGCGCAGGCCAAGATCGAGCATGCGCTTCATCGGATGCTGCGCGAGGTCCATCACCACGCAGAGCTTGAGGTTCGACAGGGGGCAGACGGTGAGCGTCATCTGGTCTTGCACCAGGCGCCGGATGAGTTGTTCGTCTTCCAGGGCGCGGTTGCCATGGTCGATGCGGTGGACGCGGAGGATGTCGAGCGCCTCGCGGACATATTCGGGCGGCCCCTCCTCTCCCGCATGGGCGCAAATTTTCAGCCCGCGCTCGCGCGCGGCGGCGAAGACCCGGGCGAACTTGGACGGGGGATGGCCTTTCTCGGATGAGTCGAGGCCGACGCCGGCGATGCGATCCAGGTGCGGTTCGGCGGATTTCAGCGTCTTGAGCGAAGAAGACTCATCAAGGTGCCGCAGGAAGCACATGATGAGCTTCGAGGTGATGCCGTATTTGCGCTCGGCTTCCTTCATGCCGGCGGTGAGGCCGTCGATGGCGATGCGGAATGGCAGTCCGCGGTCGGTGTGGGTCTCCGGATCGAAGAAGATCTCGGCGTGGACGCCGCCGTCGGCATTGAGCCGCGCGAAATAGGCGAGCGCGAGATCATGGAAGTCTTCTTCCGTCTGCAGGACGTTGGCGCCCTGGTAGTAGATGTCGAGGAAGTCCTGCAGGTTGGAGAAGGCGTAGGCGGCGCGGACTTCCTCGACGGTCTTGAAGGGGATGGCGATCCTGTTGCGCTTGCCGAAGGCGAACATCTGCTCGGGCTCGAGCGAGCCTTCGATATGGAGGTGAAGCTCCGCCTTGGGCAGGCCGCGGATGAAGGCGGGAGATACTGTCATCGGTGACTCCGGCGCGATTCCTTCCGGTCGGGTATGAGCCTATCAGATAGCCTGTGTGCGATGTAAACCGGAGAGAGTGATAGGGGGCGGGGATGCGAGCGGTGATTCTTCTGATGGCAGCGCTGGCTGCCTGCCAGACAGCGCCTGCTGCGTTGTCCAACCCGGTGCGGGACGTCTCCTTTATCGGCGGGTGTTGGGAACAGCACCGGGAGGGCCGGGCGGACTTCCTGCGGCTGCTCCCCAACCACAACGATCCTGGAGGCTTCTCAGGCTATCAGACCACGTTTCGCGACAACCAAATTACCTATCGCAGGTTCTGGACCTTCGCATCCGGCGGCGCGAGCGCTGAGTGGGTGAGCGCTATCGGCGTCGGCGATGAAGGATCCAGCTATGTTCCCGCAACGAATCTTCCGGCGAAGGAGAGCCTGACCGCGCCCGGTGAGAAGGCGGCTTTCTTCTGGGAACGGCCTGGTGAGATTTTTTTCAAGATATCCCGACAGAGCGATGTCCTTCGCTTTGAGAGCCAGTCGGTCAAAGGCGCGCCGGAACGATATTCCTCCGCTGGTGGGGTTCTCTTTGAAGGCAAGCTATCGGGCTGCGATTGATTGAATTTCTCCGAGCCGATTTCAGGCTTCCTTAGCCGGCATTCCACAATGATCCAGGCGAGGAAATGCGCGTGAACCGTCAACAGAACCTTTGCGTCATTGGAGCGGTCGCCGTCAGTCTTGCGGCCGGGGGATGCCAGCCCGCGACACCCCACATCGCCGATTTCATGATCGGTTGCTGGGTGGATCGCGAAAGCCCGACTGCCCTCGTCTTTGATCGGGCCTCGCCGGATGGCCGTATGGAAAAGACCGACGGGCGCAGGCTGGGCGAGGTACGGCTTCAAGTGTCTGCCGCGGACAGCGCGATCATTGAGGGCGTCTCGCACACTTACCCGGACGCCCCCGGCG
>DASZSI010000422.1:0-12182 GCA_035548775.1 Hyphomonadaceae bacterium | reverse complement strand
GAGGCGGCGCACCGCGGGATTCGGACCCCTGACGCCAGGCTGCCCATTGCCGGCGCCTGGCTGGCCCGATCTGCCCCGACCGTGAGCGCCGGCCCTTTTACGCTTCCTTATCCACAGGAAGCGGTTTCCCCAGCGGCCGCCTCATGAATTGCCCCTCAATTGACCGTTATGGGCTTTTCGGCCCGTTGTTGCCCAAAGGTCTCCACGGCCTATGTGGACTCTCCGGCGTGGGGCCACCCCGTTGAAACTCGGGCCTATTCGTAAACGTCCAAGGTTAATTTTCGTCTGGCAGGCGAGGAGGATTTGGCCGCGCATCGCGTGGCGCGGGATTTGCGAGACCGGGACCGGGCAGGTCGCAGACTTGCCTGGTAACAAAGGGCCCGTTAGGGCGGCTGGCGTCGCACAGCCTCAAAAGGACACAAGCGACGGGTGTTGGTGGAAGGTGTTTTGGGACGCGCGCGGGCGTCCAGTCGTAATTCGCGTTTACGAAGATTAAGGGGAATGCTGGGGTGTTAAACCTCAAGAAATCTCTCGATCTTATGCTGGCCCATCTGAAGACGGCGATCACAGCCGTCCAACGGTGGTGGAACAGCATGTCCGGCGTTGAAAAGCGTCAGACCCGTCAGCGCGCCGGCCTGATCCTGGCCTGTGCCGCGGTGTTTGTGGCCGGCGGCCCCCTGGTGGCCAGCCGCTTTGATATCCAGAAATCCGAAGAGGCCTACCGGGCCGACGCCTATCGGCTTGCCCGGTCGATCTCGGGCGACGCCCCTTCCGCCGTCAAGCTGGTGTCCTTCACCAACAAGGCCGATCCGAAGGCGCTGCGTCATTCCGATGCCGCCCGGGTCGAGACCGTCAGCTTCTTCCAGCCCATTTCCTATACCAAGGACGCCGCCGCCGACCTGATCAGCACGCTTTCGGTCCGCGCCCGTGACAGCCTGGCGCTGCGCGGCCTTGCCGCCTTCACCGCCGAAAACCTCGGCGTGGCGACCCACGAACAGTCCGAACTCGATTGCCTTGCGGAGGCCGTCTACTACGAGGCCCGCTCGGAAAGCGCCCGGGGCCAGATGGCCGTGGCCGAGGTCGTGATGAACCGGGTTCATGACAGCCGCTTCCCGAAAACGGTTTGCGACGTGGTCTTCCAGGGCCGCTACCGCGACACGGGATGCCAGTTCACCTTCACCTGCGACGGCTCGATGAACCACAAGCCGGACGGCGAAGCGTGGGACCGGGCGAAGTCGGTCGCCCTGCATGTCGCCCTCGGCCTGTCGAAGCCGGTCACCAACCACGCCACCCACTACCACACGGATTACGTCAATCCGTACTGGAAGGCCGGCATGGTCGAGACCGCCGTGATCGGCACGCACATCTTCTACCGCTTCCCGAAAACCGGTCCTGAGTGGGCCACGGCTCGCCTCGCTCTGGCCGCCCAGGACCAGCGCGACGTCCCCGCGCCGGCCGAAGCGCTGACCGTCAATCTCAAGCCGGAAGACGCCGCCCCGGAAGCCGCTGAAAAGCCGGTCGCCCCGCAGCTGGTGAAAATCTCGGCCGAGCCGCCGGCCACCGCGCCTGCGCCGGTCGTGACCGCGGTCGCCGCCGCCACGCCCGCCCCGGACGCCCGTCCGCTCTAGGCCCCGCTCTAGGCGTCGTAGTCCAGTCCGATATCCAGGTTCACCGCCGAATGGGTCAGCGCGCCCGCTGATATGTAATCGACGCCGGTTTCCGCGATCCCCTTCACGGTCTCGAGCCGAACGCCGCCTGAAGCTTCCGTCTTGGATTTTCCGCCGACGATCGCAACGGCTTCGCGAAGCAGGTCGTTCTTCATGTTGTCGAGCAGGATCGCCTCCGGCCCGAACGGCAGCGCCTCGCGAAGCTGGTCGAGGCTGTCCACCTCGATCTCGATCGCGCGCAGGTGTCCGACCGCGGCCTTCGCCCGCTTCATCGCCGCTGCGACGCCCCCGGCCGCGGCGATGTGGTTGTCCTTGATCAGGATCGCATCATCGAGCCCAAGCCGATGGTTCACGCCGCCGCCAAGCCGCACAGCGCGTTTCTCCAGCGCGCGAAACCCCGGGGTCGTCTTGCGGGTGCAGACAATCCTCGCCTTCGTGCCCTGAACCGCCGCAACGTACTTCGAGGTCAGCGTCGCAACGCCAGACAGTGGCCCGACAAAGTTCAGCATCGTGCGCTCGGCCATCAGGATCGACCTTGCCGAACCCGACACGCGGACCAGCTCCGCGCCTTTTTCGAACGCCACGCCCTCGTTGGTAAGGGTGGTCCAGCAGGCATTGGCGTCGATCAGCTTCAGGGCCAGCCGCGCCGCATCGTATCCCGCAGCCACGCCAGGCTCGCGCGCCCGCATGGTCGCGGTCATGCGCGCCTCGGCCGGGATCACAGCGTCCGTTGTTATGTCTCCGCCGCGGCCGAGATCCTCGGTCAGCGCGAGACGCACGAGCGGTTCGATCATCACGTCAGGCAAGGGCGGAATGGGAAGCATGTCGGTCATCTAGAGTCCTTCGGCAGTTGCCGCGTGATGGATCAGGGGCGCGCCATCCGATCCCCGCCGCACAAACGTACGATGAGGCGCCAGCGTTTGCGGGAAGTCGCTGCGATAATGCCCGCCGCGGCTTTCCGCGCGGGCCAAGGCGCAGGCGACAATGAGGCGGGAGGAGACAAGTGCGCGGGCCGGGCCAGCCCGCTTCATCGTCTCAGCAATCCAGTCAAGCGCGGCGCCAAGGCCTCTTGCTTCGCGAACCACGCCGACATCGGCGTGCATGCGGCCGCGCAGGCTTGCGAGATCATCCTCGGTCAGGGCAGGCGGCGCTTCGGCCCTTGCTTCGCCCGGCGCCGTCAGCGTCGCGTTCCTGAGACGGCGCGCCGCTCGTTCCGCAAACACGACCGCTTCCAGCAGCGAGTTGGAAGCCAGGCGATTGGCGCCGTGCGCTCCAGTTGACGAGCTTTCGCCGCACACGGTGAGACCTTCAAGCGAGGACCGCCCCCACAAATCCGTCACCACCCCGCCCATGTGATAGTGCATGGCCGGCGCAACCGGGATGGGTTGCACGCGTGGATCGATCTTGGCCGACATGCAGGCCTCGAAAACCGTCGGGAAGTGTTCCGGGAAATGCGCGCCGATCGCCTTGGTGCAGTCCAGGAAAGCGCCGCGGCCGGCTGTTCGTTCGGCATGGATTGCGCGGGCGACTTCATCGCGCGGCGCCAGGTCGCCCTTCGGGTGGTAGTCCACCATGAAGGCGCGGCCCTTGCCATCGACCAGGTGCGCGCCTTCGCCCCGTAACGCCTCCGTCGCCAGCGGCGCGGGGTCGCGGCCGATGTCGATCGCGGTGGGATGGAACTGCACGAACTCGGGATCTCCGATCAGCGCGCCTGCCGTCCAGGCCATGGCGATCGCGTCGCCTTGCGATGATTTCGGATTGGTTGTGATCGCATAAAGCCCGCCCGAGCCGCCTGCGCACAGTGCGGTTTCCGACGCATGGATCGGGAAGGGGTCCTCGCCCCAGCGCTGCGCCAGAACGCCCGCGACGCGGCCGTTTGCATCCTGCAGTAGCGCAATCGCCTTCACGCCCTCGATCAGTTCGATGTGCGAGGAGGCGGATACCGCATAGCTCAGCGCCTCCATGATCGCCTTACCGGCAAGATCGCCGGAAACGCGCGCCACCCGCGCGCGCGAATGCGCCGCTTCCAGCGACAACGCCAATTCGCCATCCGCCGTGCGGTCGAACGGCACGCCCATGCCGAGCAGGTCCCGCACGCGGTCCGGCCCGCTCTCGGCGATCAGCCGCGCGACGACCGGGTCGACGATGCCCGCGCCGGCCGACACCGTGTCTGCTGCGTGAAGCGACGGGTCGTCTTCGGGCGACAGCGCCGCCGCCAGACCGCCTTGGGCCCATGCGGAAGCGGCCGCCTGTCCCAACGGGGCCAGCGCCATCACCGTGCAGCGGCGTGGGGCCAGCTTCAGCGCCAAAAAAAGGCCGGCGAGGCCGCCGCCTACGATGAGGATGTCCCGCTGCAAGCTCACGAAACCAGTTCCTGCTTGCGGCGGAAGACAGCGGGCGCGGTGCGGTGAGAGGCGTAGGCCCCCAGCATCTGGTCGCCGCGCGCATTGATCGTCAGCTTGAAATTGTCCGGCAGGTAGCCGTCGACCTCTTCCTGCATCATCTCGGCGGGATCGACCCTGACCACCCGGGTCAGCTTACTGGTGATCGCAATCGTCTTGCCGGCCTGGTCGAGGGTGCAGGTCTGTTCGGTGTGAATTGTCCGGGGCAGGCGTTGCGTACAGGTCTCGACCGCTTTGAAGCTGCAGGGGAAGCGACGGTCTTTCGAGTCCGACACGATCATCTCGCCCGACAACGAACAGCCTTTCTCGGTCGCGGTCGTCTGAAATGCCCACAGCCCGACAGGCGAGCCTGTCGCTTGCGCTGCCGCGGGTGCAACAAGCGCAATTGCGAACATCCCCGGAAGCAGGCGCTTGCCGATGCTCACGACACCAGCTCCTGTTTCCGCCTGAAGGTGACCGGCGCGTGGCCTTGCGACTCGAACTTTCCGGTCATCTCGTCGCCGGCCGTGTTGATGGTCACGTCGAAATTGTCGGGCGTGTATTCCTTGTCCATGCCCTTCATCAGGTAGGCGGGATCGACGCTTTCGACCTTCTCCAGCTTCGACGTGATCACCACCCTGGCGCCGGCTTGCGTCGCCACGCAGGACTGAACCGTGTGAATGGTGCGGATATAGCCATTCGTGCAGCTCTGCGTCGCCTTGAACGAGCACGAGAACGCTTTCCCTGCCTTCGAAGGCGCCGGCTTGAGCGTCATTTCGCCGGATATGGTGCATCGGTCGTTGAGTTCGACGGTTGCGAATGTCCAGCTGCCTGCCGCCGTCGGCGGCGTCTGCGCGAGGGCAGGCAGGGCCATAAAGCTGACGGCAGTCAGGAAAAGCGCCCGGCGCAGCCTCATGACACCAGGTCCACCGTGCGCCAGAACTTCACCGCGCACTGTCGGATCGAATGAAAGAGCCCGATCAACTCGCCCTTCTTGTTCGGACTCACCACAAAGCTGTCCGCGGTATAGGACTTGGTTTCCAGCATGTAGCTTTTGAAATCAGGGGGTCCGGCGTCGACAATCGCATCGACCTTGCTGTCGATCTTGAACTGGCCTTTCTCGAGCGCGACCGTGCAGGACTGCTTCACCTCGGTGAAGGTCTTGTCGTTGGCGCGGTTGCAATCCTCGCGGCTGACGAAACTGCAGGAATAGGCGTTCGCCGCCGGCAGGCGGGTAAAGGTGATATTGCCCGAGATCACGCAGCCCTTGTTGGGCAGCACGTCGGTCTTGAACTTCCAGGATCCGGAAATGTCGGGCGGGGCGGCTTTCGATCCAGCCTGCGCAAAAGCCGGCGCCGCAATCAGGACGAAGAGAAGCGGAACGGCAATACGCCGAAGAGGAAGATGCGTCATGCCTCCCCCGTCTTCGTCCTATGAGATGAGCTGTTCGTCGCGCCAGAACCGCGCCTGCAGGTGGCGCTGCGCGTCATAGTGCTGGCCGTTCATCTCCTGCAGGTTCTTGGATATCTGCAGGATGAAGTTATCCGCCAGGTAGTTGGTCGGATAATCCTTCGGGCGCACCTCAAGGATCTTGTCGACCTTGGTCTGGATCGCCACCTGCTTGCCGATGCGCTGGGCGGTGCAGGATTGCTGCACGCGGATATAGAGGCCGAAGTTAAGCTTGCCGCAGATCTGCTCGGACTCGAACAGGCAGGTGTAGGTATCCTTGATCGGCGTCGGCTTGAAATGAATCTTGCCGCTGATCTTGCAGTCATTGTCGGCAAACTTGGAGGTGTCGAACGCCCAATCGCCAGCAACGTCATCGGCAAAGGCCGGCGCCATCGCGCTCAGCGTCACCGCGCAACCGAAGATCGCCGCCAGGCGCATCATATGAGTTCGACCGCCACGCTTGTTTCGCCGTGAACCTTGAACTTCGGAAACACCTTTGGCTTGGGCAAGGCCAGCATGGCGTCGATCGCCGCCTTGGCGCGGATGCGGATGTCCTCCGGAACCTCGACGACGTGCTTCATCTCCTTCAGCGCGTCGTAGATGTTCTCCAGCGAGATCCGCTTCATGTGAGGGCAGAGGTTGCATGGCTTCACGAACTCCACGCCGGGGTTATCCGCGGCGACGTTGTCGCTCATCGAGCACTCCGTGAGGAGGACCACCTTGCGGGCGGCCGATTCCTTCACGTAGTTCGACAGCGCTGAAGTTGAGCCCGCAAAATCGGCTTCTTCAAGGACATCTGGCGGACATTCCGGGTGCGCCAGCACAATGACGCCCGGATGGGCATCACGGATTTGCCTCACATCCTCGCCCGAAAACTTCTCGTGGACCTCGCAGCGGCCCTTCCAGGCAATGATTTTCACGTTCGTGTTGGCCGCCACGTTCCGGGCCAGGAACTCGTCCGGGATCAGGATAACGCGGTCGGTTCCCCAGGTTTTGGCGACGTGTTCGACCACCTGGACCGCGTTGGACGAGGTGCAGGTGATGTCGCATTCGGCTTTCACGTCGGCGGTCGTGTTGACGTAGGTGACGATGGGCAGGCCCGGGTATCTGGCCCGGATCAGGCGGACGTCGGCGCCGGTGACCGAGGCCGCGAGCGAGCATCCGGCGCGCAGGTCGGGGATCAATACCACCTTGTCGGGGCACAGGATTTTCGAGGTTTCGGCCATGAAGTGCACGCCCGCCTGGACGATGACTTTCGCGTCCGTCCGGGCGGCTTCGCGGGCCAGTTGGAGCGAGTCGCCCCGGAAGTCGCCGACCAGCGAGAACACGTCGGGCGTCATGTAGTTATGGGCGAGGATCACGGCCCCGCGCTGCTTCTTCAGCTGGTTGATGGCGTGCACGAAAGGAGCGACCGCCGGCCACTCCATAGGCGTCACGAAGTCCTTCACCTTGGCGTATAGGTGATCGGTCGCGGCCTTCACCTCTGCATCATAGGCAAGCCCGCGACGCTCAGCGGCGGACGGCTTGCGGCGAGCGGCCGGAATATCGCAGCCGACGCCGAATTCGATAATGCGGGCCATCTTTGGTCCCTTTCAGCCCGGGCGGGGGTTTCGCCCTTGTGCTCAATCTGAGCATAAAGTGGGCCCGAAAAAATGGCCTTCAAGTGAAAGGCCGGTCCGGATCGATAAGCCCTACTTAAACTCAATTTGAGCATAAATAGGGTCTCATAAAAGACTTGTCGCGTCGAGAGGAAAGATTTGCAGGGGCAGACCTCCCCGAAAGCACCGACTGTAATCTCATAGTTTCCGGCGACTTAACCCGGCGGGTCCATGCTCCCAGCATGGGATTATCGTGGAGCAAGTGGCTGGGAGTGCTCCTCGGCAGCGCGGCGAGCGCCGGCCTGCTGACCGCGCCGGCTGTTGCGCAACCGGCGGGCGATCCTGACTGGCTGGCCGATTGGTCCGGCTACGTCGATGTCCGCGCTGCGATTGCCAACGGCGAGACAAGCTGGCTCAAGGGCGGCTACGGCAAATCGCGATATGGCGGCGACCAGGCTGGCGATGCCGTCGGCCGCATCGAGGTTGCGGAAGCGGCTGCGATCTGGCGCCCGCGCTTCTCGCAGAATTTCGGTGCAGTCGTGCACCTTCAGTACGAGCCGGGGCAAGACCACGCGATCGACCTGATCGAATCCTATCTGTCCATGAAGACCGATCCGGACAGTTTGCTGCGCGCGTCTGGAAAGATCGGCGTGTTCTATCCGCAGATCTCGCTCGAGCACGACGACTATGGCTGGTCGACCTATCACACCATCACACCATCGGCGATCAACACCTGGATCGGCGAGGAAATCAAAGTCGCGGGCGTTGAAGGCACGGTACGGCAGGAGCTGGGGCCGGGCGACTTGTCATTCACCGCGTCCGCATTCGAAGGCGACGATACCGCCGGCACTCTGATGGCTTTTCGCGGATGGGCGCTGCACGATCAGGAGGCAACCGTCTTCGGAAGCTTTCCCTTGCCCGAGAAGCTGCCGCGCCGGATGTCGTTTTTCAATTTCCAGGACTCCTATTCGAAATCGATGCTGGAGGTCGATGATCGCGTCGGTTTCTACGGCCAGCTTCGCTATGACGGTCCGGACGGCTCGTCGCTATCGGTGTTTCACTACGACAATGCAGGCAACCGGCTTGCTATCGACGGCAAGCAGTGGGGCTGGGCGACCAGTTTCACTAATTTCGGGGCTAGCCTTTCGCCAACCCCGTCAATCCAGGTGCTGTCGCAATACCTGACCGGCGAGACGAAGTCGGGATGGGGCGATCCGATCCCGATCTATGCGGAATTCTCGTCCTACTATGTGCTGGGCGCGTGGGATCTCGGCGCGTTCGAAATCGCCGGCCGGTACGATAATTTCCAGGTCGACGACCGGACCTTCGTCGCCCTGGACAATGAGAACGAGAGCGGTTCTGCGGTAACCGTTGCCATCACTCGCATGTTGGCCGAGCACCTGCTGGGCCGCATGGAATTAATGCGCATCGACAGCGATCGTCCGCAAAGGGCGGATGCGGGGCTCGACCCCAAGGACCAGCAAACAGTTTTCCAGAGCTCGCTGAAATACGAGTTTTGATCTGGGACCGCCGGGCTCCTGGCCGGCCAGGCGTTTCAACGATCACCAGCGCCCGTTGTTTGAAATAGCCGGGCAGGAGCCCGGCGGTCCCAGATTAGCCGCGTGGCGTCTGCACACCCGAGGCATGGCCCTCGCGCAACACTTCGCGGCGGAACTTGAAGAGTTCAGCGGGGCGGCCGCCGGCCGCCTGGGTGAACTGGCCCAGACCCACGACGAGGCCCGACCGATCCAGCGCGCGGCGGAAGTTCTGCTTGTGCAGGGGCAGGCCAAGAATGCTTTCGACCACTTTCTGAAGGTCGAGCAGGGTGAAGCGCTCGGGCATCAGTTCGAAAACAACGGGCCGATATTTGATCTTGCCGCGCAGGCGCCCAATGGCGGTCGCGAGAATGCGGCGGTGATCGGAGATCATCGGCTCGCCCAGCGCGGCTGCGGGGACGGAGATCGCCTTCCTGTCCTTGCCGCGGTCGCGCACGGCCTCCGGCGCGAGACCCGCCTCGTAGAGAAGTTCATACCGCTCAAGCGTCCGTTCCTCGATCCACGGCCGGCCTTCGAGGCCGAAGGCGACCTGGGCGCGGCGCAGGCGCTCAGCCGCGTCCTTGCCGCCCGTGTCCGCCCATTTCGCCAGCGCCGGTCCCAACGCTTCATCGACGATTGCAGGCCGGCCCTTACGGTGATCCTCCCACGGGAAGGGGCGATACCAGTCACGCCAGACCGCATCGAACGCCGAGATGTCGGTCTTCACCGGCGTAAGTCCGAGATAGCCGACAGAGATAAGCCGCGCGTCGCGCGGGGCATTATCGCCCAGATCGGCTTGCGGCAGTTCGCGACCGCGATCCCCGAATGTGTAGAGCTGCTCGACATAGCCCGGCTCGAAGCCGGTTTGCGCCCGCACCCAGTCACGCAGGCCAAGTTCGAAGGTGCGATGGCCCTGCGGGTCGAAGCGACCATGGGGCAGCCCGGTTTCTCCGTCTGCTCCCCGCGTACACAAGGCGTAGGGCGAAACGCCGTCGGCGGCGACGATCACAGCGGAAAGGCCGACAGCGATCGGCGTTGTCATGCGCCGAACACCGAGGGGATCGAGAAGGGCGCAGCTTCTTCCGCGATCGCGCCGCGGCCAATCGCGTCGATCGCGGCGGACATCCGGCCATTGCGGCCTAGAATGGCGTCGGCGTGCGAAACCAGGCGTCGATTGGGGAAAGCCGTCTCGGAGGCTTCGCGGATCGCCTGGGCGATCTCTTCCTCATCGGCTTTGGGATTGTGGACGCAAGCGGTGATGAAGGCGCTCGCAGTCGAGCGTGAAATGCCCGCCCAGCAATGGATCAGGATGGGATCAGCCCGATCCCAGGCCTCGACAAACCCAATGAGGCGTTCGACGTCTCTCGCGCCGGGGGCCCGCCAGTCGCCGATATCCTGGTTGATGTCGTGGATACCGATCTGCAAGTGCCTGTCCTCGCCGAGAGCCGCAAAGACCGGGAAATCGTCATAGGGGCTCAAAAGGCTGACCACGTGCGACGGCCGGATCCTTTCGACTGTCCGGGGCGCCTGGGCGAGGGATGAAATCCAGATCGTCATGGGGCCAAGTCTAGCCTTTCGCGCCGCCCTGATCGACCTCGGCCATCAGGTCCACAAAACGGCCCAGGAACTGCGATTGGGCGTCGTCCGGCGACAGGGGCGTCATGTCCGGCTGGGGACCCGGCGGGGGCGCGCCGAAAAAGGTCAGCGCCTCATCGATGTCGAACCCTGCCAGCCGTGTGGCTTCGTAGAAAGCGGCGGCCTGGTCGGCATGTTTTATCCGGGCATGCATTTCGTCAGTCAGCCGCGGCGTCAGGCCGAAACGCAGGCGGATGGCGGTGTCCAGTCGCGCTTCGAACTGGCGATAGTCGACGCCGAGCGCGGTCTTGAACGGCGAGATCATGTCGCCGATTACGTACTCGGGCGCATCGTGCAGCAATGCCCCCAGACGGTCGGCGGCCGAAGCTGTCGGCCACAGCTCGGCGACGAACATCTCGACGAGCACCGAATGCTGCGCCACCGAAAATGCGTGCGGCCCGCGGGTTTGTCCGTTCCAGCGAGCCACACGGGCAAGGCCGTGGGCGATGTCCTCGATCTCGATGTCGAGCGGAGACGGATCGAGCAGGTCGAGACGGCGGCCGGACAGCATGCGCTGCCACGCGCGGGGCGAGCCGGGAGGCTGTCTGGGCGATGTGATCCTGGCCATCGCATGCACCTGCCACCGAAATGATTGTCGCTGCAAGCTGGAACGCGAGACTCGCGCCGGCGTTGGTTCAATGCAGAACGCGAACCGCACGCGCGGACAGGCTCAGACAAAGCCGATCCTCAGCCAAAGAAATTCAGAACAATTACCTCTGGGAAATCTTTGAGTGAGGGTTTCTTAAAACCGACATCGTAGGTTAGTCGAAATTCGCGGGAGAACAGCGAGACATGTGGGATATGATGGTGGCGGCGGCGCAAAGTTCTGCGCTGCAGTGGGCAGTCATTGCCGGGGTGGTTATCGCCATCGTCTACAAGACGCTGAGCTCAAGTGAGGCCCCCCTCATGGGAGATATGTATCCGGACGAACTCGACACCTGATCGGGTAGGCGGGGATGCGCATTGCGCAACCTCCCGCCCGCTGTTGTCGAAGTACAAGACGCCAGCAAAGGCGCGGGTGATGGAAAGGGCGGCTTCAGGGCCGCCCTTTCGATTCAGGCGGTCGGCTTGGCGAAAGCCCGCCTTGGGTCCATACAGCCCGCGATAACGGCGCGGAGCAAGAAATGCCTCCCACTTTCGACCTGATCATCAAGGGCGGTACGGTCGCGACCCCCGGCGGCCTCGGAATCGCCGATGTGGCGGTGAGCGGCGGGCGGATCGCAGAGATCGGCAGCTTTACCGCCGAGCAGGCGGGGCAGGTCTTCGAGGCCAAGGGATTGCATGTCCTGCCAGGCGTGATCGACAGCCAGGTCCACTTCCGCGAGCCAGGGCTGGAGTGGAAGGAAGACCTGGAGACAGGATCCCGTTGCGCGGCTCTGGGCGGTGTCACCGCCGTGTTCGAAATGCCGAACACCGACCCGTCGACGATCAATCCCGACATGATGACCGACAAGCTGAAGCGGGCGGCCGGCCGCATGCATGTCGACCATGCTTTCTATGCGGGCGCGACGCACGACAACACGCCCGTGCTTGCCGAGATGGAGCGGATGGCGGGCTGCTGTGGTGTGAAGGTTTTCATGGGCGCGTCGACCGGCCAGCTGCTGGTTGAGGACGACGAGGGGGTTGAGCGGGTGCTCAACGCCATCAATCGCCGCGCCGCGTTCCATTCCGAAGACGAATACCGGCTGCAGGAACGCAAGAAATTGGCGGTGCAGGGCGACTGGACCTCGCACCCGGTGGTGCGTGATGCCGAGGCGGCGATTTCGTCGACCAAGCGGCTGCTGCGGCTGGCGCGCAAGACGGGCAAGCGGATCCATGTGCTACACGTGACGACCGGCGAGGAAATGGCGCTGTTGTCGGCCAACAAGGACATCGCAACCTGCGAGGTGACGCCCCAGCACCTGACGCTGGCGGGGC
>DASZSI010000421.1:0-3101 GCA_035548775.1 Hyphomonadaceae bacterium | reverse complement strand
GGAATTGCGCGAAGGCTGGGCCTCCCCCGCCTGCGCCCTCGAACCTGTCGTCGGTGGCGCGCATGTTAGGCTGGCCTTCGATATAGCCGACCGAGACCACGTAGGCCGGGAACATGTCCGTTGTGCGGGATAGCATCTGCGCGATCGGGCCGGCGACGTCATACCCGTTGTCGAGCGCATAGATCGCCGGGAGCTTCGTCAACGGCGGCCGGTATTTGGCGTAGGCCACCGGCATCGTCACCGTCACGGCGAAGTCCCGCCCGACCTTGTCGGAATGCACGATGAAACGATGATTGCCCAGCGGAAAAAGATCCGCCTCCGACACGACTTTCAGCGCCTCGACCTTCGGTGATTGCGCGGCAGCGCTGCCGGGGAAGAAAGCAGCCACAATGCCGACAACAGCGGCCAGCCAGAACGTTTTCATGCGATCCCTCTTCCCCGCACGACGCGTGAATCGAAAGAACCACAGCATATCGAATGGACCGGCCTGCGGGAAAGAGTCCGGGTTCGCCGCGGCTGCCTGCCCGATGCAGGCGCTTGGGGCGGCCGGATGGCCGCTTCGTCGCCTTTGATCGTCGCGAGGTAGGCGCCGTCTGCTCATCCGATGATGTTGTCACTATTGTTTCGCTGCAGTAGCATCACGATGCGCAAACACTTGGGGGCTCATGCGTTCATCTCTTTTATTGATGCTTGCGGCCGTCGCGTTGGGCGAAGGCGCTGCTTGCGCGGATCCGGCAACGCTGTTCGGCGGCGCGGCGCCGGGCAAGAGCATCCAGGAGATCATGTCCGCAACGCCCAAAGTCCGCTGGCGCACGTTCAACACGCAATCGGGCGTTCTCGTCGGCGCCGTTGGCGAGGACATTGCTCAATTCGCCGGAGACAGCTGGAATCTGCGGCTGGGCAAGACCAGCAATTATGAAAGGGAAGAGCCGCCCTACAGTTTCGAGTTGAGCGCGTCTCATCTCTTCGACACACCGCAACAGTGCGACGACCTGCTGAAGAGGGCAATCGCCGCCGTGGAGCCGGAGATGGGCGCGTACGCGCCGGGGAAGCTTTCGGACATTGCTGTGGCGCTAACCTCCAGCGAAACCCGAGGGACGCCGCCGAGCGAGATTGCGCTTGGCGCCCAGTCCAGGTTCAGCGCCTATGACAGGGGCGACACCAGGTATCTCGTTGGCGCGAAGGATGTGGCGATGGGCGCGGCAACGCGGGCGTCGATCGATGCCATCAT
Source organism: Hyphomonadaceae bacterium (assembly GCA_035548775.1). GTDB lineage: Bacteria > Pseudomonadota > Alphaproteobacteria > Caulobacterales > Hyphomonadaceae > UBA7672. The sequence continues at coordinate 1,870 of DASZSI010000421.1, read as the reverse complement.
CACGACCCAGACGTTTCACCCCATTCCCAATCCGCTCATGAAGCATCCGCCCGAGACCGCCACCAACTACTACTGCGTGGTAGCCATACATTTCAGCGGACCCGCGCAGCCAGAGGTTAAGTGACCCGCAGCGGCGTTTTGCGGAGCTTCAGGCGCTGCGCGGAGCATGCGGACATAGGCGAATACCAAAGGCTGATGAATGCTTTATATTGAGCGGCGATCGTCCATTGCTGGAGGCTCGCCCATGACCGCTACCTCGCCGCAGGCCTGCGCCGCTGATTTCACCGCCGCCCTCCTCGCGCGCGACATAGACGCCGCACTGGCGCTGGTTGCGGACGAGATCGTGTTCTTCTTCAGCAACGGCACGACCGTCGTGGGCAAGGACGCTTTCGCGAAAACGATGACCGCGGCCTGGAGCGTGATCGAAAACTACAAGTACGAGAGCGGAGGATCGGACTGGATCACGCGGGCCGACACTACCGCGGCTGTCATCTACAGCTTTGCATGGTCCGGCGTCGCCCGCGGCCAGAATGTCAGCGGCGCCGGAAGAGGCACCCGCATCTTCGCCCGCCAACCCGACGGCAGATGGCTGATGACGCACGAGCACATCAGCAACGGCCAGTGGAAAGGCTGAACCGCTTTAGGCCGCCCGCTCCTTCGTTTTCGTGAAGCGGATCGCCGGGTTCTTGTCGGCGACGTAGCCGACGTCCCAGGCGTTCTTGGCGAGGTAGACGGGGGCGCCGTCGAGGTCTTTCGCCACAGCCGACTTGTTGGTGTCGAGGAAGGCCTCGAGCTTGGCGCGATCGTTGGAGGCGAGCCAGCGGGCGGCGGCCCAAGGGCTCTGTTCGAAGATCACTTCGAGATTGTTCTCGGTCGCGATGCGTTCGGCCATCACCTCGATCTGCAGCTGGCCGACGGCGCCGACCACCATCTCCGAGCCGATCTCCGGGGTAAACAGCTGCGTGACGCCCTCTTCCGCCAGGCCCTCGAGCGCCTTGCGCAGGTGCTTGGCCTTCATCGGATCCTTGGTGCGCACGCGGCGCAGGATTTCGGGCGCGAAGTTGGGGATGCCGGCGAACTGAACGGTCCCGCTTTCGCTCAACGCATCGCCGACGCGCAGCTGGCCGTGGTTGGGAATGCCGATCACGTCGCCGCCGAAGGCTTCGTCGGCAATCTCGCGGTCCTGCGCCATGAACATCACGGGCGAGGTAATGCCGATCTGCTTGCCGGCCGGTGTCTTCAGCCGCATGCCGCGCGTGAAGCGGCCCGAGACCATGCGGAAGAAGGCGATGCGGTCGCGGTGGTTCGGGTCCATGTTCGCCTGGATCTTGAACACGAAGCCGGTGACTTCCTTTTGCTCCGGTCCCACCTGCGCCGGCTGGCCTTTCAGCATCGCTTTCTGCACGCGCGGCGCCGGCGCCTCGATGTGGATGGTGTCGAGCAATTCCTTGACGCCGAAATGGCGCAGCGCCGATCCGAAGATCACCGGCGTCATGTGACCCTCGCGATAGGACTGGTGGTCGTAGGGCTTGGTGACGCCCGCCGCCATCTCGGCGGCTTCGGCGATCTCCGCCTGTTCGGCCGCGCTCATCACCTCGTCGAAACGATTATTGCCCAGCCGCTCGGTCTTGAACTCAACCGAGCCGTCGTGCGCGACGATGCGCTGGTAGGTGACGAATTCGCCGTTGCGCAGGTCCATCATGCCGCGCAGGCGCTCGCCAGATCCCTGGGGCCAATAGAGCGGCACGGCCGTCATCGCGAGCTTGGTCTCGATCTCTTCAAGCAGCGCGAACGGATCCTGCGCCTCGCGATCCATCTTGTTGATGTAGGTGATGATCGGGATATCCCGGAGACGGCACACCTCGAACAG
>DASZSI010000420.1:0-4955 GCA_035548775.1 Hyphomonadaceae bacterium | reverse complement strand
GAGCTTATGCTCCGCCTCGATCGCTTCGTCACCTGTCAGCCCGCCGAGACGGGCTTGCCTTTGGCGTCCTTGATATCGGCCCAGCTTTTGCGCACCTGGGCCTGAACTGCGGCAGGGAGGGGAATGTAGTGCAGGGCGGTCGCCTGGGGGGCGCCGTTCTTGAACGCCCAGTCGAAGAAGGTCAGCACGGCTTTGGCGCGAGCGGGATTGGCCGGATTCTTCGGCAGCAGAATGTAGGTAGCCGAAACAATCGGCCAGGTGGAATCGCCGGGCAGGTTCAACATGCTGGCCGCCATGTTCTGGGCTGTCGCCCAATTTGCCTGTGTTGCGGCCGCATTGAAGCCGGCTTCGGTCGGCGGCACGAATTTCTTGTTGGCGTTCTGCAGCATTGGTGTCTGCATCTTATTTTCGGTCGCGTAGGCGTACTCGACATAGCCGATGCCGCCCTTGGTGTTCTGCACCGCTGCTGCAACGCCGGCATTTCCCGGGGCGCCGACGCCGGTCTTCCAGGCAACCGCATTGCCCGCGCCGACGCCGGTCTTGAAGGTAGCGCTGACCGCCGAAAGATAGCTGGTGAAAATGTTCGTCGTGCCGGAGGAATCCGCTCGATAGGCCGGGGCGACAGCAACCGCCGGGAGATTGACCCCCGCGTTGAGCGCCTTGATCCGGGCATCGTTCCACAGCCGAATCTTGCCCTGGTAGATATCGGCAACGACGTCTCCACTCAGGTTGATGTTGTTTCCGTCCACGCCAGGAATGTTCACCATGATGACGACCGCACCGATCACCGCCGGGAACTGCAGCAAGTTGTTCTGGGACAGCTTGTCCGCGGCGACCGGCGCGTCTGATGCGCCGAAGTCGACTGTGCGGTTGATGATCTGGGTCACGCCCGCGCCGGAACCGACACCCTGGTAGTTCAGGGTCGTCTTGGCCGCTTTGGCGTAGTCCTCGCCCCACTTGGTGTAGATCGGAGCCGGGAACGTGGCGCCTGCGCCGGTGATTTCGTCGGCTTGGGCTGCTCCTACTGCACCCATGACGACGGCGGCGGCGGCTAGCCCGCGGGCGGCCCGTCCCAGGCCACGGGTGAGTTGGTTCAGCATCGGTGCGACTCCAAAATCCAGCGTCTCGCGGGGTGGAGTAACACCCGACGTGCATAGGTTTTGTGACAGTCGCTGCGCTTTGGCTCCAGGGCCGCCGGCGGCGATCTGCGCCTCAACTCTCTGTTTTGGTAAAGAAAAACGTCGCCCGACCTGGCTCGCTACAAAAGGCGGTGCGTGTCATCTGTAACGGATTTGAAACTGATTTTTGACGGCGGGCTGTGAATAACCCGCTGGCTCAGCCGCCGGTTTCGCGTCCTACGGGATAGAGCAGGTAGCGGTTGTCGTAGAACGGGCTGCGTTCATAGAAGAACTGCAGCCGCCGGATCGGCGAGGCCGCGAATTCCGGATCGTCTTTCAGCTTCTTCTCGAACTCGGCTTTCAGCTTCGGATCGCTGGCGAGCATACGGTCGGCCATTGGTGCGATGGCGTAGGGCTCCATGTATTCGACCCGCTGCAGGATCTCCGGGAAGAGGCCCCATTGGAAGAACGAGTCCTCCGATTCCGGTTCGAGCAGGTAGGCAATCATCGCGCCCAGCGGTTGGTCGGTGGAGACACGCACCGATCCTGGCGGGAAGGTCTCACGGCGTTTCTCGTGGACCAGGCCCTTGGGCGTCATCGGCACATGTCCTTCGGACGGGACCGACGTGGTGAAGCCGGTGAAGCGGATCATGTCCACCTCAAGCTCCTTCGCCGTCTTGATCGTCTCCATCGCGATACCGTGGGCCTTCAGCCGCTCGATGATGTCAGGCTTACTCGCGGGCACCCAGTAGGCCTTGGCAATCTGCAGTTTGAGACCCGGCTCTGAACCGTAAACCGGAATGCGCACCGTCTTCCCGGGCTTGCCGGTCCAGACCATCTGTTTGGTTCCGGTGGAGGCATACGCCTTCGGCGTTCCTTCGATGCTGAGGAAGTCGAGCGTGGCGACCGGCTTTTCCTTGGTCTTCCAATTGGCGTCGACCGTCGCGGGCCGCAGAGCGCGGTCTTCCTTGATCGCGGCCTTCAGCGACTTCGCCTCGCTGGCCAACGTCTTCAGCGTCGCTTCAAGCAACACGTAAGTGCCGAGCACACGCTGGCGGTACGGCTTCAGCGAGTGGTTCTCCACCAGCACGGCCGGCATGCGGCGCAGGTCGCCGTAAGCATTGGAAAATCGTGGCGCGAAGGCGTTGAGGTCCGTGCCTTTCGACAGGTCCATATCGTCGCGCATGAAGATTAGCGGGCCAGGAATGTGACCGGCGGCTTTCAGCGCCGCATCCGCCCTCGGGCGATAGACCTGATCGAGCCATTTCCCGATCGCCGGGCTGTCGGCATAGAGCCCGTCCCAGCCGTCGAAGCCGTAGGTAATGTCGTACTGATAATCCATGCCGTCAGTGACGTGCAGGTCGATGTAGAAGTCCGGATTGTATTTCACCATCAGGCCGAGCATGCCGCGCATCTCGGGCGTGTCGGCTTTCATGTAGTCGCGGTTGAGGTTGAGGTTCTGGCCGGTGTTGCGCCAGCCCATGGGGCTCGGGCCCCGCTGGTTGGGGCGGCTGTAAGGCGTCGAGCGCTCGTGGCCATCGGCATTGAGCACCGGCACGAAGACGATGTTGACCTTGTCGATCAGCTTGTCCTTGCCCTTGAAGCAGATGTCTCGCAGCAGCATGAACATCGCGTCCTTGCCGTCGATCTCGCCGGAGTGGATACCGGCCTGCACGAGGAAGATGGGCTTCTTCGGATCGAGCTTGTCCCCGTCCTTGGTGATCACCGCGTCGACCAGCTTGCGGCCTTGAGGCGTCGTTGCGAATGTCTCGACGCGCACAAGCTTCGACGCCTTGGCGATCTTCTTCAGGAAGGCGACTGTCTGGTCGTAGGTCGGTGTCGACTTGAAGTCCGCTTTCTCCGAAGGGGTAATCCACGGATCGCCAGTCGGCGCGATCAGGTTTTCGCTGGCGCCGTGCCAATCGGGGGCGGGAGGCAGGAAGGATTCGGGATCGAGGGTGTAGGAGGGCGTCTGCGCGCGTGCCATGTGGCTGGCTCCGGACATGAGGACAACACTTGCGCACACAAATGCCTGAACAAGTCGCTTGAAGGAAATCATTTTGTCTTCCAGGCCCAGCGCGCTCTTGAAGCAGATTGTTGCATCAGCCTAGCATCCCGCCGCAACGGACAAGGTGGTTCGTCCGGGGTCTGGAGGCGGAATATGCGCGTATCTCTGTTGGGGGCTTTGCTGGCAGCGGCAGGTCTGGCTGCCTGCGCCACAGCCGAGATGGGCGGCGGAGCTTCCGCGCCGCCTGCCATGAAAAGCGCGCTGGCCTCTATCTCGGCTGAAGTCAGCGAGGCGAACCTGCGCAGCTATGACCAGCGTATGGTCGACTTCGGAACACGTTCCACGCTGTCGGACCAGGTCTCCGATACACGCGGCATTGGCGCGGCGCGGCGCTGGGTGGAATCGAAGTTCCGAGAGTTCGGCGGGGCGTGTGGCAACTGCCTCGAGATCGTGACGCCTTCCGAAATGGCGACCGGCGCGCGTTACCCTCAGCCGACCAAAGTGGTCGACGTGGTGGCGATCCAGAAAGGCACGACGGATCCAAAACGCGTCATCATCATCCAGGGCCACCTCGATAGCCGCAACAGCACGAACGAGAACATCACTGACGACGCTCCCGGCGCGAACGATGATGCCTCCGGCGTGTCCGCTGTAATCGAGTCCGCGCGCATCCTGTCCAAGCGCAAGTTCGGCGCGACGCTGGTGTTCGCCGCCCTGTCCGGGGAAGAGCAGGGCCTGACGGGCGGCGGCATCCTCGCCCGCTATGCGCGTGAGCAGGGCTGGGTCGTTGAAGCCGTGCTCAACAACGACATCGTCGGCGCGAGCGAAGGAATGGAGGGCATGACCGACGCCAACACCGTGCGCGTCTTCTCCGAAGGCATCCGCGCAACCGAGACGGCGGCAATGGCCAAGGCGCGGCGTTCAAATGGCGGCGAACTCGACAGCCCCTCGCGCAACCTCGCGCGATACGTAGCTGGCATCGCTGAGCAGAATATGACTGACTTCCGCGTCCGCATGATCTATCGCATGGACCGCTACGGCCGCGGCGGCGACCATGCGCCGTTCCAGGAGCTGGGCTTTCCGGCCGTGCGCGTGACGGAAGGCGTCGAGAACTACAACCGCCAGCACCAGAACCTGCGTACCGAGAATGGGGTTGTTTACGGCGACACGATCGACCATGTCGACTTCGCCTATCTCGCGCGTGTGACGCGGCTCAACGCCATGACGATGGCGAGCCTCGCTTCCGCTCCGCCGCCTCCGCCGGAGGTAAAGGTGGAGGGCCAGGTGTCGCCCAATACCACGGTGAAGTGGACGGCCAGCCCCGGGGCCGCCAGCTATGTCATCTGGTGGCGCGACACGCTTTCCCCGACCTGGCAGCGCAGTCAGCCCGTCAGCGGCTCGGAGGCGAGCTTCGTGCTAAAGCACGTCATCATCGATGACTGGTTCTTCGGCGTTTCGGCGGTATCCGCAGACGGTTACGCCAGCCCTGTCGTGTTCGCCGGGCCGGTTGGCTCGTTCACGCCGCTGCCACCCGAGGCGAAGTAGTCCGTTATTTCGTCTTGTAGATGTCGTCGATCAGCGCCGGTTTGCCGGGTATGCGCTCCAGCCGCGGGTAGCGGTTGCCGCCATTGTAGTCGAGCTTGATCGACCGGTACTCGTCGCCGATCTTCACCAGCAGCTCGACCTTGGGGCCGTTGCCCTTGGTTGCGCCGACAGCCGCGCGCAGCTTGTCAGCTGAATAGACTTCACCATTGACGCCGGCGATGGTCGTGGCGGTCGTCAGGCCCGCCCGGAAAGCCGGGCTATCCCACTGGACCGATGTGACCTTG
>DASZSI010000419.1:0-3428 GCA_035548775.1 Hyphomonadaceae bacterium | reverse complement strand
CAAGAAAGCCCGCGCCGGTGAGATCCGGAACTTTACCGGCATCGACAGCCCGTACGAGGCGCCGGTGAAACCCGAACTTCGCCTCGACACATCGACGGCGACGGCTGAAGCGCTGGCTGACCAGGTGATCGACTACCTGCGCCAGAAGGGCGTCATCGGCACGGCTTCCGATCAAGCGCTCGACTTCTCAATCTGACGCGCATTGTGATCCCGCGGGCGCGAGGGACTTGTGCCTTGCCTATGCCCTGTTACTATGTAACACGAGGCCTATGTCCGGAGAAGAAACAGCAATCGTCATCGGCGCCGCCGCGCTTTCGATCGCGGGCGTGGCCTTTGCGTTGCTCGCCACCACCATCGCACGGCGCGTGACGGATCTTGTCGGCCTCGCGGGTGGCGTCGTGATCCTCCTGGTCGCGATTTTCCATCTTGCGCCGGAGGCCTTCGCCTCGGGCGTCATCGAACGCTTCTTCCTGTTTGGTGGAGCGGCGGTGGGCATCGCGCTTGAGATGTTGTTCCGTGTTCGCTCCGGCCCGGCGCTAGCGTCATCGGCGCGCATGGGCGCGTGGCTCGGCTTGCTGCTGCTCGCGATCCACTCGACGCTCGACGGCGCGGTCTACACGACCCTATTCTGGCATGGCGACAGTACGGAGCTGTTGGCCTCGTTCGGCCTCATCCTGCACGAAGCGCCGGAGGGCGTCGCGGCCATGGCGCTGGCGCTGCAAGCGGGGATGAAGCCGTGGCCAGCCGCGGGCGTCGCGATCTTTGCGTCGTCTCTCACGACCCCGATTGGTTGGGGCCTCGCCCATCTCATTGGAGACGCCGGCAATGACGCGATGCAGGCGATGTTTGCCGCTTCCGCCGGCCTTATGCTGTATGTCGGCTGGCACCTGATCGCGGGCGGCTGGAAGGCTATCCGGGCCAAGCGCCAAGCCTAAGCGGATCGCGTCACGCTGGAGTTACGTTGCTGCATGGAATCCGGCAAAACAACAGCCAGCGCGCATAAGTCTTTCAAAGATTAGCGCGTCCGATGCCCAGCTATCCCTTCGTTTGCCCGTGCGCGAGGTATATATCCTCCGCAAACGCCGGAGATTCCTGATGGCTGATATTTTCGAAAACCCGCTGGGCACGGATGGCTTCGAGTTCGTTGAATACACCTCGCCCAACCCGCATGAGCTGGCCAAGCTGTTCGAGGCTTTCGGCTTTACCGCCGTGTCGAAGCACCGCTCCAAAAATGTGCTGCGCTACAAGCAGTGCGACATCAACTTCATCCTCAATATGGAGCCTTCGGGCCAGCCTGCCGCCTTCCGCGGCCAACACGGCGCCGGCGCAAACGCCATGGCGTTCCGGGTGAAGGACGCGGCTAAAGCCTATGCCGAGGCGCTGAAACGTGGCGCCGAGCCGGCCTTCGGCAATGTCGGGCCGATGGAGCTCAACATTCCCGCGATCCAGGCGATCGGCGGGGCCTACATCTATCTCGTCGACCGCTATGGCGCCCACGGCATCTACGACATCGACTTCGTGCCGATCCCCGGCGCGGACGAGGCGAAGAACTCCTGCGGCCTCACCTATCTCGACCACCTCACGCACAATCTGCATCGCGGCAACATGGCGAAGTGGGCGAACTACTATGAAAAGATATTCAACTTCCGCGAGATCCGCTACTTCGACATCGAGGGCAAGCAGACTGGCCTTCTCTCGAAAGCGATGACGTCGCCGGACGGCAAGATCCGCATCCCGCTCAACGAGAGCCGGGACGACAAGAGCCAGATCGAGGAATTCCTTCGCGACTATAACGGCGAAGGCATCCAGCACATCGCGCTCGGCACCGACGACATCTACGCCAGCGTGGAGGCCCTGCGCAAACGCGGCATCCCGTTCCAGACCGCGCCCGACACCTATTTCGAAGGCATCGGCCAGCGTCTCGGCAATCATGGCGAGGATGTCGAGCGCCTGCACAGGAACCAGATCCTGATCGATGGCGCGCCGACGAAAGGCCAGGGCCTGCTGCTGCAGATCTTCACCGCCAACCAGATCGGCCCGATCTTCTTCGAGCTGATCCAGCGCAAGGGCAACGAAGGCTTTGGCGAGGGCAACTTCCGAGCCTTGTTCGAAAGCATCGAGGCCGACCAGATCCGCAGAGGCGTGTTGAAGGAAGAACCCGCGAAGGCATAAGCATGGCCCTTGCTCGCAGCGCATTTGTCATTCCATACGCCGTCGGCCTGCAGTTCTGGCATCCGCAACGAAGTCCGGACGAGGTTACCGCAGCGCTGGGGCTCGACCCGGTGCGTTGCTGGAACAAGGGCGCGGCCCGCAGCCGACCTGACGGTTTGCCGCTGTCGGGGCGGCACGAAGACAACTATTGGCGCATTGAATTCCGCGTCGAAGGTGACGGCGATATAGCTTTGAGGGATGCCATCGGTGCTGAACTCGACAAGCTTGGAAGCGCGAAAGCATTCCTAAACGCTTACACAACCGAACGCGGTCGAATCCTCATGACGATCTACTGGCGTCTGAAAGAGAGCGTCGGCGACGACAGCCTTCCGCACTCATTCCTTGCGCGCCTTGCGGATTTTAGGCTCGATCTTGAGATCGCCCAACTGCGCAGCGACGAGGAAGGCAACGAATGACCGTCCCGCTCCCCATCGAAGGCCAGTGCATGTGTGGTGAGGTGCGGGTGCGCGCTACGGCGCCGCCCATCATCACGATGGCCTGCCACTGCACGGGCTGCCAGAAGATGAGCGCCAGCGCGTTCTCCATGAGCGTGATGTTTCCCGCGCAGGGTTTCGAGGTGATCAAGGGCGAGCCGGTGGTTGGGGCCTTGCATCGCGTGAACCCCTACATGTTCTGTCCGAACTGCAAGAACTGGTTGTTCACGAGCGTCAACGGCGGCGCGTTCGTGAACGTGCGGCCCGCCATGTTCGATGCGCCGGAGTGGGCGGTCCCGTTTGTCGAAAGCTGCGTCAGCGAAAAGTTGTCGTGGGCTGCTACGTCGGCCAGGTACAGCTTCGATCAGTTCCCGCCTCCAGACCAATACGCCAAACTGTCGGCCGAATACGCCGCGTGGAGTGCGAGCCAGTGAGTGAGACGATCCTCTACGGCTATTGGCGATCCTCCGCGACGTACCGCACGCGCATCGCGCTGAACCTGAAGGGCGTAAAGTATGAGACGGTCGGCGTTCACCTGTTGAAGGACGAGCACGTCCAGCCGACGCATCTTGCCCGCCATCCTTCAGGCCGTGTGCCGATCCTCAAGATTGACGGCCACCGTATTGGCCAGTCCATGGCGATGATTGACTATCTCGATATGACGCGCCCCGAACCCCTGCTGACGCCAAAAGACCCCGTCGTACGCGCCCACGTGCTGGATCTGAAAGACCAGGTCGTCGCCGACATCCACCCCCTCAACAATACCTCCACGCTTGCCCGTCT
>DASZSI010000418.1:0-4282 GCA_035548775.1 Hyphomonadaceae bacterium | reverse complement strand
AGACGCATGCGTCTTGCCCTTGTCGTGGTCGAAGAAGACGCCCGGCGAGCGGTGCATCTGGGAGACGATGACGCGCTCGGTGCCATTGATGATGAAAGTGCCCTTGTCCGTCATCAGCGGGATGTCGCCGAGATAGACGTCCTGCTCCTTGATGTCCTTGATCGACTTGGCGCCGGTCTCTTCGTCCGTCTCGAACACGATCAGGCGCAGCTTCACCTTCAGCGGCGCTGCGAAGTTCAGGTCGCGCTGCATGCACTCCTGAACGTCGAACTTCGGCTGTTCGAATTCATAGGAGATGTATTCGAGCGTGGCGCGGTCCGAGAAATCCTTGATCGGGAACACCGATTTGAACACGGCTTCCAGGCCATCCGCCTCGCGCTTTTCGACGGGCGTATGCATCTGGAGGAATTGTTCATAGGAAGCGCGCTGAACCTCGATCAGGTTCGGCATCTGCACTGTTTCTTGGATATCGCCGTAGGACTTCCGAATACGCTTCTTTGCCGTGAACGACAGAGCCATGTCTTGGTCATCTCGTTTGTTCTGGGCCGCGGCCTCCACCCTTAGGGCTAGGATGGCGCCGTTGGACCGTTAGTATCCGGTGCGCGAGAGCGGCGAGCCGGAACCCGCCGCCGATAACTCTACCAGGGCCGTCAACCCCTCCCCTCGCGCGGGGAAGGAACGGCGGTCGCGCCGGCGACCCCAAGGCCGCCGGCGCGGAACGCGGTCTATTTGATTTCGACTTTGGCGCCGGTTTCTTCCAGCTTCTTCTTGATGGTCTCGGCTTCTTCCTTGGTGACGCCTTCCTTGACCGGTTTCGGCGCGGCTTCGACCAGGTCCTTGGCTTCTTTCAGGCCGAGGTTCGGGACGACTTCGCGGACGACTTTGATCACGTTGATCTTCTTGTCGCCGGCGTCTTTCAGGATGACGGTGAACTCGGTCTGAGCTTCAGCCGGGGCAGCAGCAGCGCCGCCAGCAGCCGGGCCAGCCGCGACAGCGACCGGAGCAGCGGCGGACACGCCCCACTTTTCTTCGAGCATCTTGGCCAGGTCGGCCGCTTCGAGGACGGTCAGACCCGACAGGTCCTCGACGATTTTTTCCAGTTTAGACATTTCAGGGGTTCCTTGAGTTCGGTTGTGTGACTGCGAATTTCTCGTAGGGAGCAGGTCTCAGGCGGCGTCTTTCTGGGCGTAAGCGCCAATGACGCGAGCGAGCTGACCGGCCGGCGCCGCCACAACGCCAGCGATCTTGGTCGCAGGCGCCTGGATGAGGCCGATGATCTTGCCGCGGAGCTGGTCCAGCGACGGCAGCGTGGCCAAAGCCTTCACGCCGTTCTGGTCGAGCACCTGGTCGCCCATGAGCGCGCCGATGAGAACGAGCTTCTCGTTCCCTTTGGCGTACTCCGCCACGACTTTCGAAGCCGCCACCGGATCGGGAGAGAAGGCGATCGCCACGGGGCCGGTAAACATGGCTCCCGCTGCTTCGCCGCCCTTGCCGTTCAGTGCGATCTTCGCAAGCCGGTTCTTGATGACCTTCAGATTTGCGCCTTGGCCTTTCAGCTTGATGCGCAGATCCGTGAGCTCCGCCACGGTCAATCCGGAATACTGCGTGACGACGATCACGCCGGCGTCGGCGAAGACCTTTTTGTAGGCCTCCAGCGCTACCGCTTTTCCAGCTTTATCCATATGCGGTCTCCAATTCGGACGACCGGACAACCCGATCGCCCCAGGATGCGCACGCAGGACCTGCTCGCCGCATTCGCCCTTCCCAGCGCGGCCGCAGCCTGTGTAGGCTACCGGCCGGTACGGAGAGGGCCGCGGTCCACCTGACCAGCGCGCCCCCGTCCCGAGGCGAAAACGAACTCAAGGGTGTCGCCGTTAGCGAACATGCCAACGTCGCACCCTGTCCCGTCACACCTCGTCTCATGCAGGAAATTGAGGAGCAAAACCAGTTAGTTAGCTGGTTTGTACGCTCTGCTCCACCTGCAATCTTGGACGAGAAACGGGAGGCCCGTATTAACGAATCTCCCGCTCAGGGGCTGCGTATAACGCCCTGCCTGCTTTGTTGCAAGCGGCCCCTTGCTTTTTTCCAATTTCGTGATCCGACCCGGTAAATGCGGGCGTTTTGGCGGGGTTTCAAGACCCGGACCCGTCCGACCCGGCTTAATGACAGCTGGTTTCCAGCCGCTGGAGGGTCGCCAGCTTCCGGGAAGCGGGGCCAATGTCGGCCCGGAACGCGTCCTTGGTCGGATATGCGCCCCTGAATTCGGCAGTGAACCCGCCGCAGAACTTGGCCAAGCAGCCGGCGACCCGTTTTTCCGACGCGGCCTGGCAAAGCGTGGCGGCCTGCCCGCTGGCGAAGTTGACCGACAGGCAGTTGCTCATGTCCTCCTGCGAATAGGCCGGGCAGTCCGGGTCCGGCAGGCCGCGCGAAGCTAGGGAGGCCGGGGCGCCCTTCTGGTAGTAGGCCGGACATGCATCCGCCGAGGACATGGCGGCGTAGGCCGCATCGAGGTCCGCCGCCTCGTTCGAAGCATCGCCTTTGAGCTTCTTCAGCACCTCCGGGGCGCACGAATTGCCGCTGCGAAGCGCACAGCGGTCGGCGTCCGCAAGATCGAGCGACAACGCCTTGTTCAAAGCATCGCAAGGCTCGAGCCGCCCTGCCCTGTAGGTCTCAGCCAGCAGGAAGCCCAGGCCAGGCGACTTCAGCTCCACAGCGCGATCGAGAACCTGCTTGTCGGAGGCGCCAGCCACTGGCGCTGCACCGTCAACGCCGGCCTCGACAAACAACGCGATCGCCGGGCGGTTATCTGCCGCCAACGCCTGGAGCAGGCTGTCGCCTGAGCAATTGAAACCCGCTTCCGCCAGTTTCTGGCAGGGCTGCCCCGCCTTGGGCGCAGGCGTACTGGGTGACGAGGCAAGCAGCGAAGCCGTCGCGGGAGCGGAGCTCTCCGCGACTGCTTGATGGTTCCATTCCTTCATCAGCTCCGGCAGCGAGGTTTTTCCCGTGATGAAGGCGATGATCGCCAGGAGGCCGCCAATGCCGCCCAGCAGGGCGCCGATCCATCCGGACCCGCCCTTCTTCTGAGGTTTGGCCTTGGCCCTGGACTTCGCCATCTAACCCGCCGGAATCCCGCCGATCTCGCTTCGAATCGTCCCCAGCATCGCCCGGCCTTGTTTTCCAATTGCCTACCGCCCGGAGCAAGGCCCCGCCGCTGCGACCTTTACATCGGCTTGCGAGGATCAATCGAAACAAAAAGGCCGGCGGATCGCTCCGCCGGCCCTGTTGTTTCAGTCGCGAAATCCTCAGCCGCCGGCGTCGGTTTGCGAGACGGTGGACAGATCGATCGACACGCCCGGACCCATGGTCGAGGAGATTGCGACCTTCTTGAGGTAGGTGCCTTTGGCGCCCGACGGACGCGCCTTGATCAGGGCGCCCACGAAGGCGCGCACGTTCTTCTCGATGTCGGCTTCCGAGAACGAGGCCTTGCCCACGCCGGCGTGGACGATGCCCTCCTTCTGGACGCGGAACTCGACCGAGCCGGCCTTCGCCTCTTTCACCGCTTGCGCGATGTTCGGGGTGACAGTGCCGACTTTCGGGTTCGGCATCAGGCCGCGCGGGCCCAGCACCTTACCGAGACGACCCACCAGGGCCATCATGTCCGGCGAAGCGATGACGCGGTCGAAGTCGACCTTGCCGCCGTTCACCGTCTCGAACAGGTCTTCAGCCCCGACGATGTCGGCGCCGGCGGCGCGCGCTTCGTCAGCCTTCTTGTCGCGAGCGAACACGGCGACGCGCACCGAACGGCCCGTTCCGGCCGGCAGGTTCACCACGCCGCGAACGTTCTGGTCGGCCTGCTTGGGATCGACGCCGAGATTGACGGCGATCTCGATCGTTTCGTCGAACTTCGCCTTCGCGTTGCTCTTCACGAGCTTCACCGCTTCCGACACGCCGTAGACCTTCGTGGGGTCCACGTTCTTGCGGGCGGCAGTCATGCGTTTACCGAGCGCCATGGATCAAGCCCCCGTCACTTGCAGGCCCATCGCACGGGCGGAACCAGCGATGATCTTCGCGCCCTGGTCGATGTCGTTGGTGTTGAGGTCTTTCAGCTTCTTCTTCGCGATCTCGCGGCACTGGTCCATCGTGACCGTGCCGGCGCTGTCGCGACCCGGCGTCTTGGAGCCGGACTGGATCTTCGCTGCCTGCTTCAGGAGATAGGACGCCGGCGGCGTCTTGATCTCGAAGGTGAACGACTTGTCCTGGTAATAGGTGATCACCACGGGAA
>DASZSI010000417.1:0-5266 GCA_035548775.1 Hyphomonadaceae bacterium | reverse complement strand
GCCGCAGGTCACCTGGGGCACCAGCCCGCAGGACGTGCTGCCGATCACCGGCGTCGTGCCGAATCCCTCCGACATCGCCGACGAGGACCGGCGCCGCGCCACCGAGCGCGCGCTGGACTACATGGGCCTGAAGCCCGGCACGAGGCTGACCGACGTCGCGATCGACCGGGTCTTCATCGGCTCCTGCACCAACGGCCGCATCGAGGACCTGCGCGAGGTCGCCAAGATCGCCCAGGGCAAGAAGGTCGCCAGCAACGTCAACGCGATGGTGGTCCCCGGCTCGGGTCTCGTGAAGCAGCAGGCGGAAGCCGAGGGTCTGGACAAGATCCTGATCGCAGCCGGCTTCGAATGGCGCGAGCCCGGCTGCTCGATGTGTCTCGCGATGAACCCCGACAAGCTGAAGCCCGGCGAGCGCTGCGCCTCGACCAGCAACCGCAACTTCGAAGGCCGCCAGGGCCGCGGCGGCCGCACGCATCTCCTGAGCCCCGCGATGGCGGCGGCGGCCGCGATCACCGGCAAGCTCGCGGACGTGCGGCAGCTCGGCTGAAGTGCCTGCTCCTGAAAAGCAGACAGCCCCAGCCTGACGACCGGAGCTGCTGAGAAAAGTGGGCGGCTGACCTTGGGACGCCCAGCCCGCACGAAGGGTCGTTTTGCTTGCGAAAAGCGACCGCCTCTCGTTTCGCTACGGTTGTAGTCTATAATCCTCTCGACAACCGTGCAAGGGGGCAAGCATGGCGCGCGTCTTCGGCCTCGATATCGGCACGACTTCCGTCGGCTTCGCGGTGGTCGACCTGGATAACGACCGTGCGCAAGGCAGAATCCTCCGTTTGGGCGTTCGGATCTTTCCGGAAGCCCGCGATCCGGACGGGACACCGCTCAACCAGGAACGTCGCGCGAAACGGATGATGCGGCGACAATTGCGTCGCCGTCGGCAGCGCCGGCGCGCGTTGAACGAAATATTGGCGGCGGCCGGTTTGCTTCCATCCTTTGGCAGCCCTGACTGGCCGAAGGTGATGGCCTCTGACCCTTACGCACTTAGGGACCGCGGATTGGCTGAGGCGCTTGCACCGCACGAGCTGGGTCGCGCGCTGTATCACCTTGCGAAGCGGCGGCACTTCCGGCCGCGCGCGCTCGACGAGACCGATGTTTCCGAGAGCGAAGTGCCCGACGAGAAGGCGGCGACCACGGAGCGCGCTGCGACCCTCGACCAGTTGGCGCAAAGCGGGGCGACCCTCGGCCAGTGGCTGCACCGCCAGCCGGTAGGCACCCGCAAGAGGGGGCATCATGCGACCCGGGATGTTGTCGTCGGCGAGTTCGACCGCCTGTGGGGCGCCCAAGCGATGCAC
Organism: Hyphomonadaceae bacterium; assembly: GCA_035548775.1. Lineage (GTDB taxonomy): Bacteria > Pseudomonadota > Alphaproteobacteria > Caulobacterales > Hyphomonadaceae > UBA7672. The sequence continues at coordinate 3,920 of DASZSI010000417.1, read as the reverse complement.
TATCCGCAACTCAGCGCCGATCTCCGCCGTTCGGTTTCCGATGCAATCTTCGCGCAACGTCCGGTCTTCTGGCGGAAGAGCACGCTGGGTCGCTGCCGGCTTCAGCCGGACGCGCCGCTTTGTCCCAAGGCGGCATGGATATCCCAGCAGAGGCGCATGCTGGAGAAGCTGAACAACCTGGCGATCGCGGGCGGCAACGCAAGGCCGCTCGATGCGGAGGAACGTGCCGCCGTCCTGGCGAAGCTGCAGACCCAGGGGTCCATGAGCTGGGGCGCTGTGCGCAGGGCTTTGAAGCCGCTGTTCAGGGCGCGCGAGGAAAGCGAGAAGAGCGTGAGGTTCAATCTCGAGGATGGTGGCGACCCTGGTCTGCTCGGCAACCCCCTCGAGGCTAAGCTCGCCGGAATATTCGGCGACGATTGGGCGGTCCATCCCGCCAAATCCGCGATACGACACGAAGTTCCCGCCCTGCTCTGGGCCGCGGACTACGGCGAGGTCGGCCGGCAGCGCGTCGTCATCCGATCGGACGACGAGCGAAAGACCGCGCGGATCGCATTGAGAACCCGATTCTCCAAGGACTTCGAGATCGGCGATACACAGGCGGCAGCTCTCGCCGACCTGTCTATGCCGAGCGGATGGGAGCCCTATTCGACGGTGGCGCTCGAAAGAATGCTCCCGGAGTTGGAACGGGGAGTCCGGCTTGGCGCCTTGCTGAATGGCCCGGAATGGCAGGGTTGGCGAGACCGGACCTTTCCCGATCGTGAGCGCCCCACGGGCGAGTTTCATGATCGGCTCCCATCTCCAAAGGACCGAGATGAGGCCCGTCGGATCGCGGAACTCCGCAACCCAACGGTCGTTCGAGCGCAGAACGAATTGCGCAAGGTCGTCAACAATCTGATCGGCTTGTTCGGCAAGCCCGACCTGATCCGGATCGAGCTGGCCAGGGACGTTGGAAAATCGAAGCGCGAGCGGGAGGAGATCCAGACCGCGATCCGCAGGAACGAGAAGAGGCGGAGGGAAGCGAAGAAGGACTTGGAGTCAAAGGGCATCGACGGTGCGCCGCGCGACATCGAAAAATGGCTGCTGTGGAGGGAAAGCCAGGAACGCTGCCCGTATACCGGCGACCACGTTTCCTTCGACGATCTTTTTCGCAACAACCGCTATCAGGTCGAGCATATCTGGCCGCGATCGCGATCGCTCGACAACAGCGCGCGCAACAAGACTCTGTGCCGAGTCGATGTCAATATCGCCAAAGGCAACCAGACGCCGTTCGAGTTCTTCCGCAGCCGTCCGGACGATTGGGCAGCATTGAAGGATCGGCTGGACAAGCTCGTCGGCCGCGATGGAATGTCCGCCGGCAAGGTCCGTCGGTTCCTGGCCGAGACCATGCCGGACGATTTCGCCGCGCGCCAGCTCGCCGACACGGGTTATGCCGCGCGCCAGGCCATCGCGTTCCTGCGCCGGCTGTGGCCGGATCTCGGTCCGGACGCCCCGGTTACCGTCCAGGCGGTCAGCGGTCGCGTCGTCGCGCAGCTTCGCAAGCGATGGGGCCTTAACAACATCCTCTCGGATGACGGGGAAAAGACGCGGCGGGATCATCGGCATCACGCCGTAGACGCCCTCGCGGTGGCCTGCGCGCACGGGGGCTACGCGCAGCTGCTGTCGGCCTATTTCCAGGACGAGCGGCACGGCCTGCATCCCCACCTTGCGGAGCCGTGGCCGACTATTCGTCGCGATGCCGAGGCCGCTGTGGCCGAGATCGTCGTCTCCCACCGCGTGCGGAAGAAGATTTCCGGTCCTCTGCACAAGGCCACCACATATGGCGATACGCTTCGCAACGACGCAAAGACCGGCACATACCGGCTGTTCGTTACCCGGAAGCCCCTTGTTGCGCTGACGAAGAGCGAGATCTTTTCAACCGACCCGGAGGTCGGCATCCGCGACCTCCACATTCGCCGGATCGTCCAGGACTGGGTGACCGCCCATGGCGGCGATCCTAAGAAGGCGTTCGCAACCCATCCGAGGCTTGGAACTGACGGTCCGGAAATTCGCCGGGTGCGGTTGACCACCAAGCAGCAGCTTCAACTCATGGCGCGGGCTTCGACCGGATATGCCGATCTGGCCGGCAACCATCACATTGAGATATTCCGCACCCCAAATGGCAAGGCGGACTATCGCGTTGTCAGCCTGCATGAAGCTGCAAGACGGCTGGCATCGCGGCGGCCGGTCGTCGACCGGGTGTTGGTTGGGGCGGTCTTTGTCATGTCCTTGGCCCCAGGTGACACCCTGTCTTTCCCCCTCGGCGAGAAGCGTGGCCTTTGGGTCGTGCAAGGCGTCTGGGCCGCTGGGCCGATCGTCCTCCTGCGCGCGAATGATGCTCTTGGAGAGTCCGTGACGCGGCCGAACGCTGGTGCGCTGCTTCGAGAAGACGCGGTCAAAGTGGCGGTTGATCCCATCGGCCGAATCAGACCAGCCGGCGACTGACGGGCCAAGGCGATGCTCCGGCGCACCATCGAGCTCTCTACCCCCGGCACCCGGCTCTCGGTCGCCCATCGACAACTAGTCGTCGAGCGCCCCGATCTGCCGGAAGCGACCCTGCCGATCGAGGACCTGGGCGTCGTCATCGTGGATGACGCTCGTGCGAGCTTCACCCAGGCGGTCTTCATCGAATTGCTCGAAGCCGGCGCCACGGTGATGGTGACGGGACGAAACCATCTGCCGCTCGGCATGATGCTGCCGCTCGACGCCCATCACGTCCAGACGGAACGACACCGGGCGCAGGTTGATGCTTCGGAGCCTACGCGCAAGCAAGTCTGGAAGGCATTGATCGCCGCCAAGCTTGAGCAACAGGGAGCCGTGCTTGCAAACTTCGCGGGCGAGGACGCCGGCTTGGCGGCGATGGCGGGGCGTGTCCGGTCGGGTGATCCGGAGAACCTGGAGGCGCAAGGCGCGCAACGCTATTGGCCGCGCCTGTTTGGGGCTGGCTTTCGCCGGGACCGAGACGCCGAGGGCATCAACGCGATGCTGAACTACGGCTATGCCGTTCTGCGCGCGGCTATCGCGCGCGCCATCGTGGCCTCCGGTCTCATTCCATCACTCGGCGTTCACCACCGGAATCGATCCAATCCGTTCTGCCTCGCCGACGACCTGCTTGAGCCGTTTCGGCCCTACGTTGACTGGCGCGTGAAGCTCGCCGTTGATTCCTCAGGAAAAGCGCCATCGCTCGATGACCGCGATACGCGCGGCGCGCTTCTTTCGCTCTTCAACGAGACGGTCATGATCGGCGAGCGGCGTCTTCCGCTGCTCCTTGCGCTTCAGGCCAGCGCCGCCTCGCTCAGCCGGATTCTCACCGCGCAGGACGGATCCAAGGCCGAACCGCTGCTTCTGCCCGAGGGACTGCCGCTCGGTCCAGATGAGGGTGGCGACGGTTAAGCCATGGCGCATGTCCGTCCGATTCCGCAGATACCATGGGGGTGGCGTTCGATGTGGGTCATTGCCATGTTCGACCTGCCCACCGATACTCCGAAGGCCCGCAAGGCCTATGCCCGCTTCCGGAAAGACCTGCTGGAGGATGGCTTCACGATGATGCAGTTCTCGGTCTACTCAAGGCACTGCGCCTCAACGGAGAATGCCGACGTTCACGTCAACCGCATGGCGGGGAAACTGCCGCCTGCTGGCGAGGTCCGATTTCTCACAATTACGGACAAGCAGTTCGGCCGAATCCGGGTGTTTTGGGGAAGAAACCGAGCGCCAACCCGGCAATCGCCCGCCCAACTGGAGTTTTTTTGAATGCTCCGTTGGGCAAAAAACACCCGAATTCAGTACCTTAGCCGCGAGGCAAGTGTAGCGAAACGAGAGGCTGCCGCAATCCGCAGCGCGTTACCCTTGCCGGTCGCATGCTTTTTGATCGAGCCGACAGGAAC
>DASZSI010000416.1:0-4064 GCA_035548775.1 Hyphomonadaceae bacterium | reverse complement strand
CGTGAGGCCGGACCAGAATTCTGGATCAGTCTCGCGCGCGACCTTCGCCATGTGCGCGAGGGTGACCTTTCGAGCCTTCCTCACCGCAGACGGGTCTTTCGCGCCCGCTTCAAGTCCCTGTGGGTGCTCCAGAACCAGTCGGCATCGATCGGCCCGGGCGGCGCCTCTATCCACCGGCCATCCTTCCCGAACAGCCATTGCGGGCTGTCCTTGAACTGGCTGCCGCGGACACCACGACCCTCGATCGACAGGATCAGGTACTCCGGCCGCTTCCGGCATTGGCTGCACCGGCACCGCTCCTGTCCTTCATCGCTGGCGGTGTCTGGTTGCTCATGGCGGCGGGATGACGACCCCCCGATGGGGCGCTGGATCAGATTTCCAGCCAAATCCGGGGGTTGATGGCCAGCGCAACCGACACGGGGGAACGGCTGAATCCCGTTGGGGACGCCACTTCGGAACAGAACTGCGAACCACTGGCATGACCGGCCGTGCGCCTGAAGCGGCCGTGAGCGTGTGCAGCAAAGTGCTCTTCGATCCGATGATGCGGACTTCGCCGTCCGCCACTTCGATGCGCTGAGCGTGCGCTCGGAGGTGGTCGCGGCGATAGCCGCCGCCGGCAATCCGTATCCGCTCGCGAGCCGTCACAACGAACTTCCGTACCATGGCTGGCGTGATGGTCTGTTGCCCGCCACCTTCGAGGACCACAGCCGTTCGCTCGGTTCGCTTGGCAAGCCCTCGCCGGGTCGGCGACAGCCGGTCAAGGCCGCAGCCGCGCAGCGGTGGCGCGGAACACGCCAGCCTTGACGGGCTGACGGCGGTCCGGCGTGCTCGCGCCAGGGCGGTCATGGTTCAGCTTGCCTTGCGCGACAGCGTGAGCGGCAGGTCCAGCTCCACGCGGTCGTGCATCACCTTGGGCGTGATGCGGCCCCGCTCGCCGCGTTCGAGGCGGACTAGGCCGTAGCCTTCCATCGTCCTGAGCGTGCGCGACAGGTTCGACTTGGCCTTGCCGGTGATGCGCGCCAACTCGTCGAGCGAACCGGGCGCCTTGTCGGCGATCACGCGCAGCAGCTCGCGATTGCCGGCCGAGAGCACCTTGGCGAAGGACTCGGTCGAAGTGAACCAGACCTTGGGCTCGTCGGCAGCCACACGACGCTCGCCGCGCGCTACAGCCATGGTGCGGGCCTTCATTTCCTTGTAGCTGGCGATGCCGACCTTCAAGGTGGTCATGGGATCACTCCTCTCTCGCGCAACACCGCGTCCACGGTCTCCCAGAAGTCGGCGAGCAAGGTTGCCGCGTCCCGGTACTCGTAGGGCCTGATTGTCCGCAGCCGGTGACGATGGTCCTGCGGATCGCCGCGCCTTTGCCGCCCGACCGGGTGGGCATTGTCGAACCCGACCAGCCGCTCGCCCTCCGGCCCGTGGAGCGTGAGCGAGTAGTCGATGCCGTGCGGCTTCTCCGCTGACACTGGCACCCGCGTCACGACGAACCGGACCCAATGGCCGCCGTCCGGGTCCGCCACGAGAACCTGCCCGTCGAGGTCGAGAAGCACGTCGAGGGTCGGGTCACGCGGCTCCGTCACGGCACATAGTTATCATACTGAAGCAACACAAGCAAGGGAGGGCTCTTGGGCGCTCGTGGGATCGGCGGAGGGGGATCGGTGCATTGATATCGTTGAACTTTTGGTCGGAAGCGTCAGCAGCGGGTGTCCGGCGGGAGTCCAATAATCTGAATCTCTTCAGACACATCCAACCAGCAGACATCCAGCCTTTTCCCTTGCCGTCCAAGTCGTTCCCTCCGGCTCCCCGCTGCTATACGCTCATCAACATCCTCTGAATGAGCCGACATGCCCGAACTTCTGCCTCCACTTGATCCTCGTGCAGTTCCGCAGTCGCCTAGCCCGCCCTCTCCGGTTGATCTGAAAAGCGACCTAATCCGGTTCTACAGATCGCTCGATCGACTTGCAGAGAAGGACGGCGGGACGCGGGAGCTCGGCAGCGCGGATGGCCGTATGATCTGGCCTCGCCATGGTGTGTATTTCTTCTTCGAGCCGGGCGAGTCACGGTCAGGTAGCGGCTCGGGACATCGCGTGGTTCGCGTGGGGACACATGCGCTGAAGGTCGGTTCCGGTTCAACGCTATGGGGCCGCCTCGCCCAGCATCGCGGGGCAATCAGCGGCGGAAATCATCGCGGATCGGTATTCCGGCAACTCGTCGGGCTTGCCATTGCCAATCGCCACCCCGAACTGCACGTTTCGACCTGGGGCTCTGGCACCTCGGCACCGCCACAAGTCACCGAACAAGAGCGGGAACTGGAAGCACGCGTAAGTGCCGTTCTTGCCAAGATGCAGGTCCTTTGGTTGGCTGTCGGCGATGAGCCTGGTCCGCAGAGCTTGCGCGGCTTTATCGAGCGGAATTCGATCGCACTTCTCAGTTCATATCGGCATCCAGCAATCGACCCCGCGTCACCAGATTGGTTGGGTTATCGCTGTCCGCGCGAGCGCGTGACCAAGTCTGGGCTTTGGAATTCCAATCATGTCGGCGAGGTCGTCGATCCGACTTTTCTCGACGTTCTTGAGCAGCTAGTCGAATCTGGCGCGCCGTTACCGGTGTCCGGTGAAGCCAAGCACCAGACGACGGTTGATGGCAGGCGCGTTCGGACCGGTGGAAACGCCGATCTGATTATCGCTGCACTTCAGCGTTGGTCGGATCTCGACGATGACGAACTCGCGCAACGCGCGGGCGTTTCCCCCCGTCAGCAGGTCAATATCGTCTGCCGACGGTTGGAGCAGCGCGGATTACTGAAAAGGCTCATCGGCTCACGCGGCAAGATTGTTAATCGGCTGACCGGCATCCACCAGCCCGGGACGTCCGCAATCCCTTCTGGCCCGCCGAGCTTGCCAACCAAGTCCGCTCCGGTAGCGGTAAAAGCAATCTCGACGCGGGCCAATCCGGCGATATCCCTTGCGTCAGCATCGCCTGATACTTTGATCATCCTTCCCTGTTCGGGGCGGAAAGCCGACGGCTCGGAATCCTCCGATGATGGCGGCACGCTGCTCGCAGAATTACCTGACATTCTGGCCAGTCGATTATCAGCAGCAAGGAGAGCGGTCGCTGGAATAGCCCATCTGGACGAGTCCACGTTGATGCCAGCATGGCACAGATACAACGGCACTCTCTACCAGACCGCGCGCCTTGCCCTTGAACTCTCACGAGATACGTGCTTGCTCCAGCACATCTTAATTCTAAGCGGAGCTTATGGCATCGTACGAGCGGTCGACCCGATCGGCACCTACGATCTGGCCATGGAAGAGAACCGCTGGCCACCAGGGCTGCTGCAAGAAGTTATTGAGACGTATGCGCGTCGGCTCAACATCCATCATGTGCTCGCGGTCGTAAGCGAAACTACGGGGTATGCACGTATCCTACGGAAAGTCGCATGGCGCAGAGCGGGCGTCTCTGACGCGTTGCTGCTGACTCCTGAAGCGTCAACCGGAGCCATGGTCAAAGCGCCGCGTGCAATCGGAGAAGCGCTTGTGACGATGATGGCCGGCGGCTTCGACCCTTCATGGAGGAGTTCTGATGGCCTCCAAATGTTTGCGCAGCAATTGGCCTGAGCGGCGCCCTGGTGCATAACTTGGTTTGTCTTCGCTTATAGGCCTATGGAGTAGACATAGTGCTCATTATCGGCGCCGGCACGCCAAGACTGCGCCACGGCTCCGTGCGGCTGGCCACGCGAGACGGGAAGCCTTCCTCTCCCCCGGTCCGCGAGTGGTCCAAAACCTCCGTCCACTCGTCGCGCTTCACGCCAAACTCGTACTCGCAGTCTCCGAAGGCGTCGAGCAAGTCGTAAGGGTGAGTGCGGGTGAGCGGCTGCCCTGTCTCGCCGAGCAGCACAATGACATACTCATCTTCGTCAGCGGCGTTTCGCAATGTCTCGATCGCCAGTGCATGCGGATATGACAAGCCGCGGCGCATTCGGATGTGCATCCGTGATCGAGGACATGGCTACCGCGGCACCTGATCGGGCACCAGGCATCCTGGCTGCCGTTTGCCGAATTCTCGTG
>DASZSI010000415.1:0-3045 GCA_035548775.1 Hyphomonadaceae bacterium | reverse complement strand
CAGCTTCAGCGTCTGCGGCTCGATGCCCTTCGCGGCGTCGAGCACCATGATGGCCGAATCCGCCGCCGTCAGCGTGCGATAGGTATCTTCCGAAAAGTCCTCGTGGCCCGGCGTGTCGAGCAGGTTGAACACCGAGTCCGCGTATTCGAACGTCATCACCGAGGCCGAGACGGAAATGCCCCGGTCGCGCTCGATCTTCATCCAGTCGGATGTCGTGCGCCGCCGCTCGCCGCGCGCCTTCACCGCGCCTGCCATGCGGATCGCCCCCCCCGCCAGCAGCAGGTTTTCCGTCAGCGTCGTCTTGCCCGCGTCCGGGTGCGCAATGATCGCAAACGTCCGCCGCCGCGCGGCTTCTTCAGGAGGGGAAAGGCTCATGGCGCGAGCCTCTACAGGGCCTCGCGCCGAAGGTCCAGAACCGGCGCCATCACCCCTTCGGCTGCGCCTTCTCCATCTCTTTCACCAGCCGCTTCAGATCAACTTCTTCGGCTTCGAGACTGGAGAGCGTCTCCTCCGCCAGCTTCTGCTGGCCCTGGAATCGTTTGGCCTTGCGGGCGAGGCGCGCGGCGCGCCATTTGACCCAGGCAGAGCGGAAACCGGCCAGGATGCAGATCAGGAGCGCCACGCCCGCAACACCCGCGGCGGCGAGGCCGACGGTCTGGTCGCGCAACCAGGGCTCCAGCGCCTGCATGCTGCTTACTCTACTCCCCCTACTCGACCCAAGTCTTTTCGGCTTTCCAGAACAGCTTGCCGGCGGACTTGTGCATGTCCGCGAGCTCGGCCTTGCGCACCTTCAGGTGCTTCTTGCTTTCCCTCGCCGCAGCGCGCGAGGTGTTGAGCAGTTCGCGGCTCTTGGCGATGGTCTCGCGCGCAAGCTTCACCTGCTTGCCGTGGCCGAAGACCACCACCAGCATCAGCACCACCATCAGAAAAGCGCCCGCCGCCGCCGCCGCTGGCCAATACACCAGATAGGGTCGTAGCTGTTCCATCGAGATCATGCCGCAACCTTCAGCGGCGTATCGGCCGCGTCGCCGCCCTTGGCCAGCACCGGCGCGTTCATGATCTGCCAGTAGTCCCGGGCCACCTTCGCGAATGTCTTCGCGCGTTTCACGTCGCGTTCCTTGCCGGCCTTGTCGCGGAAACGCTTGGAAGTCACCTGCTTCATGATCCAGGCATGCTTGAACGCCTGATAGCTGGCCTCCGGCGTGATCGCCTCGATCTCCTCGCCGCGCGCGATGATGCGCTTGGCGCGTTCGGTGCGCTCGCCGAGTTCCGTCGTATGCGCGTTCACCTCTTCACGCTTGGTCGCGATCTTCTTGCTCTGGTGCAACAGCCCGCCGATCCCCCATCCGGCCAGCGCCCATCCCACCGGGCTTGCGAACTGCCCGATGAAATCGCCCAGCACATCCAGCGCGCCGGTCACCTCGGTAACAGCGCCGACGACGCCATGGCCGGCCATGTCGGCGGCGTGGGTGGCCAGCTGCGTCGCGGTATCGGAAATCTGGTGAACCTGCTCAACGCCCATGGCGCCGGCAAGGCTCGCCGAATCCCGCGCGATGCCGGCGTGGGTGTAAAGATCGTCCACCTTTCCCAGCGCTTCGTCGACGGCGCCGACATGATGCAGCAGCGCCTCGTTGAGATCGTGAGGCGTAATCGCGAAAGCGGACGGATCGATGCCCTCATGGTGCGGCAGCGTCTCGAACGCCGAATAGGCGCCCTGCGCCGCCAACGACGACAGCAGCACCTCAGCCGACGAGTGCGGCGAATCCTCCGGCAGCACCAAGTCGACCGCGATCAGGCTTGCTGCCAGGCCGAACAGGGATTTGGGCGACCTGCCGCTGAACCAGCCTTCGCCCTTGAAGGCGGTGTCGTCATAGCCCTTCTCGGCGCAGGCCTTTGCCGCATGCACCGTCTGCGGCAGCACACGGCGCATCGATTCGATCCGCGAGATTCCGATGCGGCCAACGCTCTCGCTCGCGCGCTTCTGGTGCTCGACGCAGACTTCCAGCACCGCATCGCGCTCCATGGAAGCGGCCTGGAACACCGCCATGTGCGACGATTTCTTTTTTTGCGCATAGTCCCGCGCCAGCTTCTTGGCCAACCAAGAACCCGCGAAAACCGCCAACGCTGTAAACGGCTCAGCCACTGTTCGCCCACCCCGAGGCGCGACGAATCTAGCCGATTTGAACCGCCCGTTTCAAGGAAGCGCGGCGCCAAGTCGATATGAAAACCCGCAAAAGCGGCTGGACCGCAACGGTCGCCCCGCCGATGATTCAGCCATCATGATTAAAATGGTTGCAGTCCTGGCCGCCGGCTGCGCCGGCCTGGCCCTCCTGGTCGCCGGCTTCATGACGATCGACGCCCTGCTGTTTCACACGGCCGCCTGGCGGCAAGGCCCGATGCGGCGTCAGGGTTTCAAGAACGAATAATAGATGTGGAGGTCGACCTCCAGCTTCAGCGCGTTGCCGATCTCGGCGCGGAAAAGCGCATAGTCGGTGTCGCCGTAGCGGACGATCACGTCGCGGCCCTGCGGAGTGACGCTGCCCGAGAAATTGTCGGTCCGGTAGGTTCCGTTGACATACTTCTGATGCTGCGCCCGGTCGCTGAACACCTCGCCGAGGCAACGGGTCAGGTCCTCGACCTGGGCAAAGGCCGCATCGTTCTGTCCGTCCGGAAACACGCGGCTGCACTGCAGGTGATGCTCCCAATACGTGCCCTTCTCCTTCGTCGAGGCGAGCGTGCAATCGGCAAAGCCGGCAATGCTGACCTTGGCCGCGTATTGTTCTTCTGACGACAGGAAGGCCTTCATCGGCGCGCCGCGCAGGGCCTTCACCGCCTCCTGCGTCATGGGCAGCGCCTTCTTGATGTCGGCGCAGGCCTGCTCGCTCTGAGCCATGGCCTGGCCCGTGGTGAAAAGCGCAATCCCAAGCGCCGCGAGAGTGGCTGCGATTTTCATGTCGGTCCCCGATTCAGCTGCGTGGATTTGCGATTGGGTCGGGGCTCCGGTCAACGGGACAATCCGGGACCGCCGGGCTCCTGCCCGGCAAG
>DASZSI010000414.1:0-2445 GCA_035548775.1 Hyphomonadaceae bacterium | reverse complement strand
TCTCGGTCCCGGCGAGTGGACGACCGCTCACGCGAAATTACTGCGCCCGATCATGCCGACCGAAAACGGAACGTGCCGCGACTACAGCGTTACCCTGCAGCCGACCCCGCCGTGGAAGGCGCAACTGACACAGGAGCAACAGGAGATTTTCCGCTTCTACGGCTATTCGTTCTGACCAAAAGAAAGTGGCAGGCCCCGGCCTCGGTTGCCGCTGAGGGGGTATAGGTCAGCGTCCTATGGCTGACCGTCCGCACAGCTACCCTTGACGGTCGTATGACCCTAGGGCGCGAGGTAGTTCCGGCGTTTCCTGCCGCACATAGAATCGCAGAATCCGTTAGGTGAATCAAGGCGTTAGCTAAGCTATTGACGTGACTCATCTTTCCGCTTGCGCCGTGTGAAGCGCCACAGCGGAAGCGATAGCTGGATAGGCTTTCGGTACTCAGGCTTGGCGATCAGTGCCACGATAGGTCAGGCGCTTGCCCTTCATGCCTGCGAGCGCATTGCCTGACCGCTCCTGATCTTCGACGCCAAGCGCCGAACGGTTGTTGTAGCGAAAATCGAATTCCGCCAAATACCGATGCAAGTGCTTCTCGGAGCAATGCTGGTACACGCCTTTCATGCCCCGCTTGAAGATCGAGTAGTAGCCTTCGACCGTGTTGCTGTGAACGTCGCCACGCACGTACTCATCGCGGCTGTGTTCGACCGAACCATGCTCTGCGAACCACTTACCAACCTGTACGTAGTGGCGAGCCTCGTCCGTCATCAGCCGGGACTCGCGCTTGATGTTGGCGCGGACAATCGGAACGATCTGCGCAACGGTCGTGCTTTCGATGTGGAATGAACGGGCTTTGCCGCCGCGCTCCACCAGCGTCAGGATGGTGTTCTTGTAGGACTGCGCACCGCCACCGCCGCGCTTGCCGCGACGGTCAGGCTTGGGCATGCCCTCAAGGCGACCGATGAACGTCTCATCAGCTTCAACGATGCCCTGCGGGCCACCCATCGGAGATAGGTCGCCAGAGCGCATCGCCTCGCGGATACGGTGTGCGAGGAACCAAGCCGTCTTGTACTGCACCTCAAGGACGCGGTGCAGTTGATGGGCGCTGATGCCCTTCTTGGACGAGCAAAGCAGATGAACCGCCTGCAGGAACTTGTGCAGCGGGATACGGCCATGCTCGAAAACCGTGCCGATCTTGACCGTAAACTGGCGCTTGCACGCGCCGCACTTGTAAAGGCCGTAGCGGATGCGCTTGGCCGGGTTCGCTTTGATCTTGGAGATACGGACCTTCTCGAAGCAATGCGGACAGACAGGGCCATTCGGCCACAGGACGCCTTCTAGGTGGGCGTGGGCTGCTTCCTCATCGTGAAAGTAGGGCTTGGACAGGACGGACATGGGACGAATCTCCTATGTCCAGAACCTACCACTAATCGGAGTGGGTTTGCAAGATACATAATTGCCGGAAGGTTGTGCCCTGGGTTAGCTTCCTTCCCCGGGTAGTGGGGCAGGGCGCGATGGTTTCCCACGTCACGACGGTTGCGTTTCAGGGCATCGAAGCGGTGCCGGTGGACGTGCAGGTCCAGATGGTCCCGGGCCTGCCGCGTTTCATCATCGTCGGGCTGCCCGACAAGGCGGTGGCGGAAAGCAGCGAGCGCGTGCGGAGCGCGCTTCATGCGTCCGGGCTGGCGCTGCCCGCCAAGCGCATCATCGTCAACCTCGCGCCAGCCGACCTTCCCAAGGAGGGTAGCCACTACGACCTGCCGATCGCACTGGCGATGATGGCGGCCATGGGCGCCTGTCCAGGCGATCAGCTCAGTGGCTTCGTCTCACTCGGCGAGCTCGCCCTTGACGGCACCATCGCGGCCGTCGCCGGCGTGTTGCCCGCGGCGATTGCCGCCAATGCCATGGGCCGCGGGATCATCGTGCCCGCCGCCTGCGGTCCCGAGGCCGCCTGGGCGGGCGGCAACATGGCGATCCTCGCGCCGCGGAGTCTTATCGCGGTCGCCAATCATTTTCGCGGCACGCAGGTATTGTCGCGGCCTGAGCCCGGCGTCGCCGACGGTGACGCCAGTTACGGCGATCTGGCGGACATCCGCGGACAGGAGAGCGCCAAGCGCGCGCTTGAGGTGGCCGCGGCCGGCGGTCACCATCTGCTGATGGCCGGGCCGCCCGGCGCCGGCAAATCGATGCTGGCCAGCCGTTTGCCGGCGCTGCTGCCGCCGCTCGAGCCGGTCGAGCTGCTGGAGGTGTCGATGATCGCCTCGGTTGCTGGGGCGATCTCGAACGGCCGCCTGACGCGCCAGCGCCCGTTCCGCGCGCCGCACCATTCCGCCTCCATGGCGGCCATGGTCGGTGGCGGCGTGCGCGCCCGTCCCGGCGAAGCTTCCCTCGCCCATCATGGCGTGCTCTTTCTCGACGAGCTGCCGGAATTTTCGCCCCAGGTGCTGGAT
>DASZSI010000413.1:0-11600 GCA_035548775.1 Hyphomonadaceae bacterium | reverse complement strand
TCGGAGTTCGACACCTTCGCGATCATCACCACCGAGCCCAACCTGGCGGTGGCCGGGCTTGCCAACTCGATGCCCGTGATCCTCGACCGCAAGGACTGGCTGCGCTGGCTTGATACATCCGCGCGCGATCCCATGTCGCTGCTGAGGCCCTGGCCGGCGGACGACGTGCGCGCCTGGCCCGCCAACCCCGCCGTGGGCAACCACCGCAACCAGGGGCCGGGATTGCTGGGGGAGTAACGCCTTACTTGAAGAAGACGACCTTGATGATCACGGCCGCGATCAGGAGGAAAGTGGCCCAGCCGACGAAGACGGTGATCTGCCATTGCGACTTCACCGGATCGCGTGCGCCACAGTGCGGGCATGTGGTGGCCCACTCCGAAATCTCGCCCTTGCACTCGCGGCAATTGGTAAGCGCCATCGCCCGCCCCGTTTGCTTTGCGTCCCGTGTGCATCATGATCCGGCTGAGGCCGGCCCGCAAACGGAATCCCATGACCCTCGCCCATATCAGCGCCGCCTTGATGCGCGACGATCCGCGCGAACTGCTGCACATCCCCATCGCCCTGTCGCTTGATCCGCCGGAGGGGGAGCATCCGGGGTATGCGGAGGAGATCTGCCTCAAACTGGCCCGGCATTGGGACGCCAATGTGCGCGGCAACGCCCTGCTCGGCTTCGGCCACCTGGCGCGGACGGCGGGCGTGATCCGCAAGGCGGACGAAGTGCGCGCGCTGGTCGAGGCGGGGCTTCGCGATGGGGACTCATACGTCTCGGGCCAGGCCGAGGCGGCGGCCGGAGACCTCGAATCCTTCCTCGGCTGGACGCTAGCTCGCAAATAATTCTGCGAGGCGCGTCATGGCCCGCCCGACGTGCACGGCGCCTTACGCAGCGCGCGTCTGGAATTTTTGACGCCGTAAAATCCAGCTTGACCGATTATCGAATATCGATATCGTTGTGGCACATAAAAACATAAGGGTAGGCTTCCCCATGCCCGTCAAAACCACATGGCTGCTTAGCGCGGCCGCTATCGCCATATCTTCGTTCGGCTCGATCGCTGTCGCTCAGGCGCCGCCTGCCGTACAGCCGTCTCAGCAGGCTGCACCTGCCCAGCCGGCCTACACGCCAACTGAAAAACGCGCGCAGCCGAACCTGCCTCGCACCTCGTTCGGCCAGCCGAGCCTGGAAGGCGCGTGGGGTTCGAACTGGGTGCTGCCGCTCGAGGCCTCGCCGCGCGTGCCGATGCTGGTCGTGCCGGCGGCGGCGGCCAAGCAGATCGCAGCCGGCTACGCCAAGGGCGTGGGCGATGCGCTCGACAAGCAGCTCGACCCCGAAGTGCCCGAGACGATGCGCCAGGTCGAGGGCCTGCCGACGGTGCTGGGCGAATACCGCACGCGCGCGATCGTGATCCCCGCCAACGGCATGCTGCCCTACACAGCGGCGGGCAAAGCCGAACTGAGCCGTGGCAACGGCATCGGCGACCTCAACAACCCGGAAGGCCGCCCGAACTGGGAGCGTTGCGTGCGCTCGCTGGGCCAGCCGCCGGTGTTCCCGATCGGGTCGGGAAATCCGCGCGAGATCATCCAGACGCCGAACGCGGTTGTGATCCACACCGAGTACGGCAACGAGGCGCGCGTTATTCCGTATACCGACAAGCACAAGCCTAAGATGTTCTGGGACCTCCTGGGCGATTCCATCGCGCACTGGGAAGGCAACACGCTGGTGATCGAGACCATCGGCCTGCCGGACCGCGACCGGGTGCGGCTGTTCCCTTCCTTCATCGTGTCGAGCGAGGCGGTGGTCACCGAACGCTATACGCGGCTGGCGATGGACGAGCTGCTGTATCAGTTCACGGTGACGGACCCGAAGGTCTACACCGAGACCTGGATGGGTGAGTATTCGATCTATCCGCTGACCGGCAATGGCCGGCTGTTCGAGCATGCCTGCCACGAGGGCAATTATTCGATGCCCAACATCCTGAAGGGTGCGCGCGTGCTAGAGGAGCGGAAAGCCAGGGCGGCGCAAACCGCGCAGGCGACACCCGTCTCGGCCAAGCCGGCGCAGTAGAGAAATGTGATAGGATCGGACTTGTCCGTTCCAGGGAGCACTTGGGCGGTGGCCGCGGATTGACCGTTTGTGCAACTCGCCCCAAGCCTCGCTGGCATGGATCCCAACGCCGTCTCCGACTTCGCCAGCATCGCGCGCACGATCCAGCTGGCCATCGCGCCGGTATTCCTGATCGCGGGCGTCGGCGCGCTGCTCAACGTGCTGACCAACCGCCTTGCCCGCGTGGTCGACCGCGGCCGCAAGGTCGAGCAGGAGCTGGAAAACCACACTGTCGGGCCGGAGCGCGAAATACGCCTCAAGGAACTCGCCGTGCTCGACACGCGCATGGTGCGCATCAACCGGTCGATCATGCTGGCCGTGCTCGCCATCCTGCTGGTGTGCGTTGTCATCGTCGCGATCTTCATGGGCGAGCTGCTGAGGCTGGATTTCTCGACCCTCATCTCGATGCTGTTCATCGCCGCGATGCTGGCGCTTATCCTCGCGCTGATATCATTCATGGGCGAGATCGCGGTGGCCACGCGTTCGCTGCGCGTGTCGCTGCGCTACCGCGCGAAGTAGGACGACGACCTATTGCGGTCAGGCAGTCGCGGTCAGGGGTGCAGTTCGCCCGCGGCCAGCACCAGGAAGACAAGCCCGGCCACGAACAGGCACGCCACAAGCGCTATTGCGGCGACATTGTCGGGCTGGCCCGTCCAGCCTTCTCCCGTCCAGGTGTTGCGCACCCAGGTTTCGTCTTCACTGGCGCCCGTCCGGGTCACCTGCGCGTTGCGGATCGGCATGTCCCTGATATCGGGCATGGCATCGCCTCCAGAGCTTCCCTCCGGAGCCCGCCCGATAGGATTAATATACGCTCGCGAGGCGGCGCCGCCAATGTGTGCGCGACCGCAACCCGCAGGTAATTCATGTTCATGAAACCGCGCCCGACCGATGCGCGAAGTTCCTCGGCCGCTTGACGAGATATTTTCTCTATCATAAAATTATTTCGGTTGGACGAAACTAACGGAGATGCGCCATGGCCAGCGGCTCGCAGATCACGCCGGCGCTTTGCTATGTGAATCCCAAGGCCGCGCTGGAATTCCTGCGCGACGCTTTCGGGTTCGAACTCGAGCTTTTGATCGAGGACGAGAAGGGAAACCTCGCGCACAGCCAGATGTCGTTCGGCAACGGCATGATTATGGTCGGCAATGAATGGAGCGAGAACCATGCCTCGCCCATGAATGTCGGGCGCAAATGCACGCAGACGGTTCACATCCAGGTGGACCAGGACATCGACGCCCATTGCGAACGGGCGCGCAAGGCGGGCATGGAAATCCTGCAGGCGCCCGAGACGCAATTCTATGGCGACCGCAGCTATCGCGCGCGCGATCCCGAAGGTCACATCTGGACATTCGGGCAGACGGTGAAGGAGGTTTCGCCCGAGACGTGGGACCGGGAAATGGGCCTCAAGACGTGGCAGCGGACGAAGGCGTGACGCCGGCGGCCTTCCTGAAGCTGGCGCTGTCGCTGCCGGAAACGGCGGAGGGCTCGCACATGGGCCATTCGGACCTGCGCGTGGCGGGGAAGATTTTCTCGTCCAAGGCCGACCGGCCGGGCGGCGCTGCGTATCTGAAGCTGAAGCCCGACCAGCAGGCCATGCTGTGCGGGGCGGAACCGGAAATCTTCGCGCCCGTGCCCGGAGGCTGGGGCAGGAATGGCGCGACGTGGATTTTTGTGGCGAAGGCGGACAAGGACACGGCCACAAGTGCGCTCTGGATGGCCTGGCGCAATGCGGCGTCGAAGACGCTGCTGAAACAGCATCCCGAGGCGAGACGATGAACGCGGCGAGGCAGGAGGTCGATGCGGTGCTGTCCGCCCTGGCCGACCCGGCGCGGCGGCGCGCGGTGGAGCTTCTGAGCGCAGGGCCGAAGCGCGCAGGCGAGCTGGCCGACCTGTTGCAGCTTCCGGCGCCGGCGATGAGCCGGCATCTCAAGATACTGAAAAGCTCCGGCCTGGTGGCCGAGACACATCCCGAATTCGACGCCAGGGTTCGGGTCTATGCGCTCAATTCGGAAAGGCTGGGCGACTTGAAGGACTGGCTCGCGAAAGCCGAACGCGGATGGGCCGACCAGCTCGCCTCCTTCGCCCGGCACATCCAGAGGAAACAGGCCGCGAAGCGGAAGCCGAAATGACGTCGCGCGTCGTCGTTTCGATCCGCGTGCCGTGCTCGCCCGGCGAGGCGTTCGAGGCATTCACGGCCGACATCGGGGAGTGGTGGGATTTCGACAGCTTCTTCAAGCTGACGCCGCGAAGCCCGGGCGTGATGGCGTTCGAACCGCCGGATGCGGTCGGCGCCGGCGGGCGGCTGGTTGAAAGGCTGCCGAACGGCCAGGTGTTCGAGGTTGGGCCGGTGCGCGTGTGGCGGCCGGGCGAACAGCTGGTGGTGGGCTGGCGGCAGGCAAGCTTCGGGCCCGAGCACGCAACCGAGGTTGAGGTGCGGTTCGAAGCAGCGGGCGCCGAAACGCGCGTGACGGTGGAACATCGCGGGTGGGACAGCGTGCCGCTGGGCCACGTCGCCCGGCATGGGTTCCCGCTGCTTCCCTTCCAGCAGCGGCAGGCGGAGAACTGGAAGCATCTGCTGACGCGCCTGGGCGAGCGCGTGGCGCCCAAGCCTTCCGGCCCGGCAGATGATTGACGGCCCTCTTCTCCCCGGCGTATCCGCGTGGGTCCATTTCCGGAGCCAGTCATGGCGCTAGCCAATCCGTCGACGACCGGCCGCACGCATGGCGCCTGGGCGTTCTTCTTCATCATCGTGACCGTGTTCATCGACATGGTGGGCTTCGGCATCATCATGCCGTCGATGCCGCAGCTGATGGCAGAGCTGTTGAACGGCAAGCAGGCCTATCTCGATGCGAAGTCGGCGGATGCGGCCGGTCACAGCGAAGCGTTGAAAACGATGCTGTCGGACGCCGCGCCCTGGGGCGGTTTCATCACGACTACCTACGCCTTCATGAATTTCATGGCCTCGCCCGTGCTGGGTGGCTTGTCGGACCGGTTCGGCCGGCGGCCGGTGCTGCTCGCCTCGATCGGCACGCTGGGCATCGACTATGTTGTGATGGGAATGTCCAGCACGGTGTGGCTGCTGTTCCTCAGCCGACTCCTGACAGGGATTTCGGGCGCGACCCAATCGACGGCCGCGGCCTACATCGCCGACACGACGGAGCCGCAGAACCGGGGCAAGGCCTATGGCTTCCTCGGCGTGGCCTTCGGCCTAGGCTTTATTCTGGGACCAGCGATCGGAGGCTATCTCAGCCAGTTCAATCCGCGCTGGCCGTTCTTTGCGTCGGCGGGTCTCGCCTTCGTCAACTTCTGCTATGGCGCGTTCGTGCTGCCGGAATCTCTGGGCCGCGAGCATCGCCGAAAGTTCGACTGGAAGCGGGCCAACGCCTTCGGCACGTTCAGGCATCTCGTCAAGGTGCCCTATCTCGCCTGGTTCATCCTGGCCCTGGGACTCTTCCAGTTCGCGCACTGGGTCTATCCCTCGACCTTCAACTACTTCGCGGGCGTCCAGTATGGCTGGGGGCCGGCGATGGTCTCGGTTGGCCTCACCGTGGTGGGCATAGGACAAGCGGTGGTGCAGGGCCTTCTGATCGGGCCGGCGATCAAGCGTTTCGGTCCGACGCGAACGGCCGTGTTCGGCTTCATCGTCTGCATCTTCACGTTCGCGGCCTACTCGCTCGCGCCCTATGGCTGGATGCTGTTCATGATCGCACCGATCGGTGCGCTGGGCAGCGTGCTGAACCCGGCGATGCAGCAGATCATGTCCGCACGGACGCCGAAGAACGCGCAGGGTGAACTGCAGGGCGCCATTTCAAGCGCGCAGGCGCTGGCCAACATGATCTCGCCGTTGGTGATGACGCAGACCTTCCACTATTTCACGTCGCCCGGCGCGCCCGCTTTCTTTCCGGGGGCGTCGTTCGCGCTTGCTGCGACGATCTGCGCGCTGTCGCTGATACCGCTGATGCAGGGCCTTCGCAGCGTGCCGAAGATCGAGCAGCAGCCGCCGGACCCCAAGGGCGAAGACGTGACGCCCGGACCCGACCCGAGTCCTGGGGCGAGTCCCGAGACGGCTCCGCAGACGGCCTGAGGATCAGTGGCGGCGGATGAAGCCGAGGACCACGCCGATGAGGGCGCCGCCGATGGCGCCTTCGAACAGATCCTGCACGTAGCGAAGTTCGGGCGTGGCGACGGCGCTGCCGAGCAAGTTGCCATAGCCGAACGCGTCGACAAGGAAGCCCACGCCAAAGCCCGCCGCCATGCCGGCGAGGATGTTGGGCACGCTGCCGAGGCCTCGGCCCCCGATCAGGCCGGCGACAAGCGGTGCGAGAACGGCGCCGGCGGCGCCGTTCAAGACATAGGAAAGGTTTGCGACCAGCTGTTCCACCCGCGCCCTCCCCGCCCGCCAGCTAGCCCGACGGCGGGGCCTGTGTCCATGTGAAAGCCTTTCCTGCTTGACCCGTGCAGCGAGTTCGGACCTTTGTCGCGGGACGATTGGAGTCTGCGATGCCGGGCCCTGCCCGCCCCGCCCTGTTCCTCGACCGCGACGGCGTGATCAACGTCGACCGTAGCTATGTGTCGAAGGTCGAGGACTTCGAATGGGTCGAGGGAGCGATCGAGGCGATCAGGTATTTCAACGACAAGGGTTGGTGGGTTTTTGTCGTGACCAACCAGTCGGGCATCGCACGCGGCCTCTACACCGAGGACGAGATGGAGGCGTTGCACGCCTGGCTGGGCGAACGGCTGGCGGAGAACGGCGCGCGCATCGATCGAATCTACCACTGCCCTTTTCACGAGGAGGGCTCGATCGAGCGCTATCGCCGCGACAGTTATGACCGCAAGCCGAAGCCCGGCATGCTGATCCGGGCGATGACGGATTTTCCCGTGGCGAAGGAGCAATCCTTCCTGATCGGCGACAAGGAAGCGGACCTTGAAGCGGCCAAGGCGGCCGGCATCCGCGGCTTCCTGTTCAGCGGCGGAAACCTGGCGCAGTTCGCCCAGTGGGCGCTGGCGGATATGGGTGAGAGCCGGTGAGACTCTGCTTCATCCGTGCCCGCCGGAACGAGCAGGGAGATGTGGGCCATCTTTTCGATTAGTTCGGTTTCGGCGCAGCCGGCTGGGTCACGGGCGCGGGAGCTTGCGCGGGCGGCGTTGCGAGCTTTGCGGCGCCGGCTGGCGCCGGAATTGAAGCGGCCGGAGCCTGGTACTGCACGGCGCCTTCGGGTGTCTGCACCGGCGTTGTAACCGGCTCGCAGCTCATGGCGCCGCCGGGGACCTGTTGGGCCTGGAGGTCGAGCGCGACCTTGTTGTCGGGAT
This sequence comes from Hyphomonadaceae bacterium, assembly GCA_035548775.1. GTDB lineage: Bacteria > Pseudomonadota > Alphaproteobacteria > Caulobacterales > Hyphomonadaceae > UBA7672. The sequence continues at coordinate 4,192 of DASZSI010000413.1, read as the reverse complement.
GGGGCTTGAGTTCGAGCGCGTCCTGGCTGGCGTAGATGTCGTAGACAGCGCCGTCTCCCATCAGCTGGCCCGAGTCCGACGTATGTGAGAAGTCGGTGAGGTTGAGCAATTTCCAGCTCGTGCCGAGGCAGCCGAAGAAATCGCCCTGCTTGCATTCAGAGGTCGACTCGCGGCGGGGCGTGTATTTGTTGGTGCAGTCGGCGCTGACATAGGTGCCGTAGACCTCGTCCACCTTGAACAGCGAATCCATGCCGACGACGTTGGCCCACGGCTTGAACTTCACCACCGGGCCGGAGATGTGCACGCGCTCGCCCGTCACCTGGTAATCAACCGGCTTGCCGCGCAGCTTGCCGCCATCGGCAAGATCGACCGAGGCGATGAAGTCGTGATCGCCCTTCTTGGTGAGCGTCACCTGGCCGGCGAGGCGTTCCTTCGAGAGCTGGGCATAGGTCTGCAGGTTGACGCCGACCAAGGCGATGATCGCCGCGCCGGCAAGGACCAGGCCGCCAAAGCCGGTGCGGAAGAGCCCCGATCCGATCTTCATCTTGAAGAAGCGGCCGATGCCGCCGACCAGCATCAAGATGCCGATGAGGCCCACGAACGCCGGAAGCAACCACCAGATCGAGAATTGCATCGCCTACTTACCCCGCTCTGACCCTTGTCCGTCTCCAGGACTACGCCTCTTCCGGGCGCATGTTCCCGCAGTCGTCATGGTGGTTTAGCACCCCAGGCCACGCAGAACCACCCGTATGCTGCGACGGCCGGATGACCAGAAATTCAGGCGGAATGGACGTTGCGGAAGGCAGCGTGCGAACGGCGACTAGAACACGCGCGGGCGGTCTTTGCGTTCGAGGTGGAGGCCGCATTCTTCCTTCTTGAAGCCAACCCAGCGGCCCGACCGGACGTCGTTGGGATCGGTGGGACGCACGGTGCAGGGCCAGCATCCGATGGAGGGATAGCCATCTGCGACCAGCGGATGCGGCGGAAGGTTTCGTTGGCGAAAATATTCCTCGACGTGCTCATGCGTCCAGTCGGCAAGCGGGTTGATCTTGTACTTGCCTTCCGAGAACTCGACGACAGGAAGGTTGGCCCGGCCGCCGCCGTGGAAACGCTTACGGCCGGTGATCCACGCCTCGAAGCCTTCAAGCGCGGGGCCGAGCGGGCGGACCTTGCGGACTTCGCAGCAGGCATCCGGATCGGTCTTGTTGAGAATGCCCTTGGGATCGATCGCCTTGATCTCGGCGGCGTCGCCCTTGACGGTGCGGATGTCGGAGAGTTTCAGAAAGTCGCGCAGCGTGTCGCGATATTGCAGCGTCTGATGGAAGTGCATGCCGGTGTCGATGAAGACGATCGGCATGCCGGGGTCCACTTCGGCAATAAGCCCGAGCATCGCCGCGCTCTCGGCGCCGAACGATGAAACGTAAGTGATCTTGCGGCCGAATTCGCGCACGGCGGCGCGCATGATTTCCTGGGCGGACTTGCCGCGCAGCTCCGCGTTGAGCCGAGCAACCCTGTGCTCGGGCGTTTCAGTTGTGGCGGCGGTCATTGGGCGGCTTTTTCCTGACGCTTCCTGTGGCGCTTCAAGAAGATGGTGTCCTGAGCGTCGGACGCCGACTGGTAAAATTCTGAAAACTCATGCTCGGAAAAGTCATAGACGGCTTCGGCGTCTTTCTCGTCGATGACCATGGCGTCGAACCCGGACCGGATCATCAGGCGCAGCTGGTCGCGCAGGACCTGGCCGATGGCGCGAACCTCGCCCTTGTAACCGAGGCGGCGGCGGAGCAGCTGGGATTGGGAGAAGGCACGGCCGTCGGTGTATTTGGGGAATTGCAGTTCGACGAGATGGATCTGGTCGAGAAAGGGGCCGAGCAGCGCAGGGTCGTCGGTATTCGTCAGCCGCACGCCAATGGTGCGATTGCGGTGGAGCAGCTGTTCGTGTTCGGACAAGAACCGGGCAAGCGAAACCGTTATGCAGCCGCCGGGCGACAGCTCGTGCGCATCCTCGACGAACGCCCACACGTCGTCGACGATCTTGCCGCTCTTAAGCAGAGGCATAGAGCGCCTCCTTGAACGGCGCCTGGCCGAGACGTTTCATGGTGTCCGCCAGCTTTTCCGTTCTGGACGAGCGCAGTTCGAGGTATTTTGCGATAACGCGCTTGAGCGCCGGGGCGACTTCCTCGTGGCGGAGGCCGGGGCCTTGGATTTCGCCGATGGCGGCATGTTCGTCGGCGCGGCCGCCGAACAGGACTTGGTAGAATTCCTCGCCCTTCTTGTCGACGCCGAGAATGCCGATGTGGCCGACATGGTGGTGGCCACAGGCGTTGATGCAGCCGGAGACGTTCACATGAAGCGTGCCGACTTCGTCCTCGAAATCGGGATCGGCGAAGAGTGACTGGATCTCGTTGGCGACGGAAATCGACCGTGCATTGGAGAGGTTGCAGTAGTCCATGCCGGGGCAGCAGATGATGTCGGAGCCGAGCCCCGCGTTGGAGGCGTGCAGGCCGGCCGCCTTGAGTGCGGCGTAGACCGACGGCACATCGTCCAGCTTCACATGCGGCAGGACGAGGTCCTGTTCGTGCGCGACGCGGATGTCGTCGTAGCCGTACTTTTCGGCGATGTCCGCTGCGGCGCGCATCTGGGCCGAAGAACAATCGCCGGGCGGTGTGCCTTGCGGCTTCAGTGCGATGTGGACGGACGTGTAGCCCGCGACCTTGTGCGGACGGAGATTGTTCTTGATCCAGCGCGCAAGCTGGCGGTCGGCGGCGACGGCGGCATCAAGCTTTGCGGACTTGGCGGGCGGGTTTTCGAACTTCGGCGGCGCGAAGTAGGCGGTGATGCGGTCGATCTCTTCTTGCGGAAGAATGACCTTTTCCCAGGCGTGCTGGTTAGCGAACTCTTCCTCGACCTGGCGGGTGTATTCGGGAACGCCGAGTTCGTGGACCAGGATCTTGATCCGCGCCTTGAACTTGTTGTCGCGTCGTCCATAGCGATTGTAAACGCGCATGATCGCTTCGAGATAGCTCAGGAGGTCCTGCTTCGAGACCCAGTCGCGGATGGTCGGCCCGACATAGGGCGTGCGGCCGAGGCCGCCGCCGACCATGACTTCGAAGCCGGTTTCACCTGCCGCGTTCTTCTTCATGAGAAGGCCGATGTCGTGGACCTTCACGGCGGCGCGGTCGGGCGTGTTGGCGGTGACGGCGATCTTGAACTTGCGCGGCAGGGCCGAGAATTCCGGGTGGAAAGTAGACCACTGGCGAATGATCTCGCACCAAGGGCGCGGGTCTTCCAGTTCGCCCGCGGCGGCGCCGGCGAGATGGTCCGACGTCACATTGCGGATGCAGTTGCCGGAAGTCTGGATCGAATGCATCTCGACGTCGGCCAGGGCGTCGAGCACGTCGGGGATGTTGGCCAGCGGTATCCAGTTGAACTGGATGTTCTGGCGCGTGGTGAAGTGGCCATAGCCCTTGTCGTACCTGTCCGCGATCATCGCGAGCTGGCGCAGGCGCGCGGAGTTGAGCTGGCCGTACGGGATCGCGATGCGGAACATGTAGGAGTGCAGCTGCAGGTAGACGCCGTTCTGCAGCCGCAGCGGCTTGAAGTGTTCTTCCTTGATCTCGCCGGCGAGGCGACGAGTCACTTGACCCCGGAACTGCTTTGCGCGTTCCCGGACCAGCGTCTCGTCGAACTCGTCATAACGATACATCAGGCTGCTTTCTTGGCGTGCTCGATGCCGAGATCAGTCTCGACCCGCGCCACCCAGCGCTGCACGGACGGGAATTCAGAAAGGTCGAAGCCGCCCTCGTGCGCGACGCGCGTGTAGGCCACGAGGCCGATGTCGGCGAGCGTCATGCTCTGGCCCACGAAATAGTCCGAGAAGGTGAGCTGCATTTCCATCACGCCCAGCGCGCGGCGGCCGCGGGCGAGCAGTTGGGGATCGAGCTCTTCGTCGGTCTGGTTGAGGAATTTCTTCCGGAAGCGGCGCACCGCGAGATAGGGCTCGTGAGAATACTGTTCCCAGAACAGCCAGCTCATCATCCGGGCGTGCTCGAACGGATCGACCGGGATCAGGTCCTGCCCGCGATGGGTGACGGCGATGTAGAGCATGATGGCGTTGGACTGAGGCAGGATGCGGCCGTCCGGCAGTCGCATCACAGGAACCTGGCCCGAGGGGTTCATCGCCATGATGTCGTCC
>DASZSI010000412.1:0-7238 GCA_035548775.1 Hyphomonadaceae bacterium | reverse complement strand
CGTTCGCTCCCTCGATCCGCTCGATCAGCAGCGAAAGCCAATCGGGCCGCGCCGTCTCGTCATCATCGACAAAGGCGATCAGCGGAGCTGCCGCCGCTTCGAGGCAGGCATTCCGCGCAATGGAAATGTTCCGGGCCGGCGCATGAAGATAAACGCCGTTAAGCTTGTTGTCCGCAAACGCCTTCTCGACCGCATCCTTCGCGGAGGGTGTGTCATCATTGTCCGCCACAATGACCCGCATGCGCCAGCCGGGACGCAATTGCTGTTTCGCCAGCGAGGCGAGCAGATCGACAACAGACGTGCGGCGGAAGGTGCATACGCACACATCCACGTCCTTCGCGACCGTAGAAGATGCGGACTCCGTCGGCGACATGGTCCTCCCGGCTGCAATCCGTGCGCCATTTTGAACAGGCCGTCGTGGTTAAGCCGTCTCGAGCCGCCGCCTAGCCCACCGCTCGAACAGCCAGCACGCAGTCGCCCACGCCGCGCCGGCGCACCATCCGCCAAGTACATCGCTGGCCCAGTGCACGCCAAGATAGACCCGTGTGGACCCGACCAGAAGGGTCAGCAGGATAGCGCCGCTCATCACATAGATGCGCGCCGCGCGGCCCGGCGTCACCCGCGCGATCATGGCGCCCAGCGTCAGGTAGACCACCGCCGACAGCATGGCGTGGCCGCTCGGAAAACTCGAGTTGAGGATCTCGACGGCGCGATAAACGTCCGGAGGTCGCTCTCGCTCATAGACCGCCTTGAGGCCCTGGCTCAGGATCAACCCACCGCCGAGCGCGACCGCGATGATCCCGGCTTCCAGCCTCCGCTGCTTGATCACAAGGAACCCGCCCACCGCAACGCTCAGGAGGACCAGCACCGACACGCTGCCGATCGAAGTCAGGTCCGCCGCCGCCGTGTCGAGCCAGGCCGGTCCCACGGGATCGCGCAGGTCCGGGCCAGGATGCAGCGCCTGCAGGACGGCCATGTCGAAGGCATGCGTCTCGCCTTCCGACATCTCTCCCGCCAGCTTCATGAAGGCAAAGCTGCCGCCTGCGATGATCACCAGCGCGGTCAGCATCACCACTTCGGCCCGCGCATAGGCAAGCGCGGTGGAAAGCATGTTGCGCAGGCGGGTCGTCATCGAATCTCCAGCGCTGGCCAACGCGAGCCTGTGCGCAATGTTTCGCCTGCTTGCGGTTCCATTGAAACCCCTTGCCGGTTCCCGCGTTGGTGGAACGTCACCCCACGCACAGAAGGAAAGTCCATGCCCACAGCAACCGGACACACGAGCGCTATTCGCGCCTCGAAAGTCATCGGCACCAGCGTCTTCAACGGCGCGGGTGAAAAAATCGGAAAAGTCGAGGACGTCGTGCTCGACAAGCAAAGCAACAACATCATGTTCGCGGTCGTCGGCTTCGGCGGCTTCCTCGGCATGAACGAGAAATTCCATCCCCTGCCCTGGTCGACGCTCGACTACCAGAAGGGCAAGGAAGGTTATGTCGTGAACCTCACCAAGGACCAGCTCAAGGCCGCGCCGGCGGAAGGCATCGACGAGTTGACCCGTAACGACGGCGATGGCCTGCGCGACCAGGTCTACGACTACTACAAGGCGCCGCGCTACTGGCAGTAGCGCGCCACGCAATCGGATCGCGATCCCAGGGTCCAATCAGATTGTGGTCCGAAGGACTGGCCGGAGGTGCAGCCCGGCCGGCCCGAAGAAAGGCCCGGGAAGCTTGGCTTCCCGGGCCTCTTTTATCTGCACTGGCGTTTGCGCGTCAGGTCGGCGGAGAAGAGGCGGCCGGCGCTTTGCCTGCGTCTTTGTTCCACTTGTAGATGCGATGGATCGCGCACGAGCCGCTGTTGAAGCGCGAGTCCGTTACCAGCTTGTCCCCGGTGGTGAGGCAGCTTCCGCCGCCGACGCGCGAGATCAGGCCGATCGACGTGAACGCGTCTTCCGGCTGGCACGTGCCGATCAGCTCCAGCTTGTATTCCTCGTGCACGCCTTTCTCGACGATGACCGAGTGATGATCGTTCTCCCGCCAGTTCCGGATCTGCTGCTGGAAGCAGATGTCGCGGACTTCCTCGCCCTGGCGTGGATCGGGTTTCGCATCGGCCATTTTGACCGGCGCGGCGTTGGTGCAAGCGGCGAGTATGATTGCCGATGCGCAGGTTGAAATGAGTCTTTTCATGTCGGCTCTCCCAAGAGCAGTTGGCCCCATGGCAGTCTTCCAAGAGAAGCGGGACGCTCAGGCATCCGACCTGAACCATCCCTGAATGGAGATAGGCCTGTTCGCCATTCTAACCCAGAGGGCGCAACCGCCAATCCTCGTGAGGGCTGACTATCACGAATAGACCCATTCTTTCATCGGGAGTGTGGCTTCATGAAAGCACCGCGAGGCAGCCGTAAGCCCCGCGCTGGAACCCGGCCTGATACCGGCGCGTTTCCCGGCTGGACCCTCGCTCAAACCTTGTCGACATGACACGACGCACACGGCGCATTTCGGGCTTTGCCAAGATTCCTGTCCGGGAACCGTTCGTTCTCGTCGGACAGCATCCGCAAATCGTGTCCGCCATCTGCCTCGGCGTGCTTTCTGTCATCGCCCTATGCGGCGCTCTCTATGTTGCGCGGGCCTACCTGTTGCCGCTTGCGGCAGCCCTGGTTTTCTCCGTGATTCTTGCGCCGATCTGCTCGCGGCTGGAATGGTTCAGGCTGCCGCGCATGGTTGCCGCCGTCATGGCGCTCGCGCTTGCCGCTGGCGTCGCCTGGCTTGCCTTTACGCTGATCGCGCAACCCGCCAATCGCTGGATCAGCAACGCGCCCGCCGTGATGGACCGCGCGGAGCGCCAGTTCAAGAAACTGCAGGCGCCGCTCAAGCCGCTGACCGACATCTCCCGCGAAGTGCAGGACATCTCGATCGTACCCCCGGACGGCGCCCCCAAGCCCCGCACCGTCGTGGTCGAGGGGCCGGAACTGACCCAGTCCCTGCTCGCCTCCGTCCAGGTAATCGCGGTCCAGCTTGGTTTCGTCCTCCTGCTCACCTTCCTTCTGCTCATCACGCGCGAGGAATTTCGGGAAAAGCTGATCGCCTTCCAGCCGACGCTGCCGGACCGCGTACGCACCGCCCGCGCCTTTCGCGACATGGAAAAGCGCGTCTCGGGTTATTTCGTCACCTTCTCGATCATCAACATCGTGCTGGGCGCAGCGACGGGCCTTGCCTGCTGGCAGCTCGGCCTGCCAGAGCCCGCGATGTGGGGCGGCCTTGCCGCCGTGTTCAACTTCATCCCCTTCCTCGGGCCGGTGGTGATGATGGCCCTGCTCGGGATCGCCGGTCTTGCGACTTACAACGACCTGCTCGACGCCTCCTTCCCGATGCTGGCCTTCATCGCCATCAGCTTTCTCGAAGCCAACCTCATCACCCCCACCATCGTCGGCCGCCGCATGACGCTGAACCCGCTCGCCATCGTGCTCTCGGTCAGCTTCTGGATCTGGATTTGGGGGCCAGCCGGCGGCGTCATCGCCCTGCCCCTGCTCATCATGTTCAAGGTGGTGTGCGATCACACGCCGGCGTTGCGAGTCGTCGGCGCCCTCATCGGCGCGCCGCTATTGCGGCCGAAGCCAGACGAAGCGCCGGCCTCGCCTCCTCCGGCCCCGCCGCAGTCTTTCCCCGAGATCAGCGCGACCTTCGCCGAATGACGACCGCTTGTCCCTGAGCCTTATTCATCCAGCGTCTTCACCAGCTTCTTCGGCGCCACGGCGCGATAGCTCTGATCGATCCAGCCCTTCATCGTCTCGATATCGAAGTTGGCGCCGGATTTCAGCCGCGCCGTCACCCACCCCGCTTTGCCGAGGCCATAGCCCGTGCTCTCGACCCACGGCAACGTCAGCGCCATCTCGGACGAAACCGGCAGCTTCACGCTGAGCGAGAACTCGCCCGCGGGATTGGCCTCGCCGCCGAACGTCGCGAACATCTTGCCTTTCACCTTCGCCGCAGCGTGGCCCCACGGATGCTCCAGCACCGCCTCGGGATAAGTCAGCGCGAACTTGATGAGTTTCTGTTCGGCCTGCTTGACGGTCATCTTCGGCATGTCATTCCAGTCCCATGCAGATCCGCATCGAGTACCGCGACCATCCGATCCGCTCGCCGCTGACACCGTGGGTGCACACCGGCGTGGATGGGCCGTACTGGAAGGCCACAATGTTCGATCCACCCATGCCGCGTCCAGTGCATGGCAAGGGATATCCGGTGTGGTTCGTCGACCATCGCGGCCGGTCGCTCGTGTTCGCCTCCCCAGAAGAGATCGAGCACGCCATCGACATCCTCTCTCGCAAAATCCTCCCCGTGACGCGCGACCTCGGCAAGCCCTACCGCGCCGTGAACTCGCATTGGCTGTCGCGCCTCCATTCCAGCTTCAAGCCCTGGAAGGTGCGCGAACAACTGGTCAAACGCCTGAAACAGGCGCCCCAGGCCTGAGTCTGCCGCCTAGCCGATCAGGATCTGCGTCAACAGGATGGTCGCCGGAATGGTGATCGCCGCAGCAACCGTGGTCAGCGCAACCGCATCCTGGATCAGCACCGGATCGCCGCCATTGCGCTGGACCAGCGCCAGCGTCGAGGTCGCCACCGGCGCGGCCACGCACATCATCGCGATCATGAAGGTCATGGACGACAGGCCGATCGCATAGGCCAGACCCGCCGTCAGCGCCGGCATCACCACCAGCCGCGCCACGGACGCCACCGCCAGCGGCGGCTTTGACGACACAAAGCCCGACCAGTCGATCGCCGCGCCCGCGCACACCAGTCCCAGCGCTACCGTGCCGTTGCCCAGCATGTTCAGCGTCGACGTCACCGGCTCGCTCACCCGCACGCCAAATTGCACCAGCGCGATCGCAAGCACGATCGAAATCACCAACGGATTGGTTCCGATCGACCTTGCAATCCGCAACAGCGGCCTGTCGCGCTTGTCGCCATAGCGGTTCAGCACCAGCAGCCCCAGCACATCGTTCACCGGCGACAGCACCGCGAACCCCACCGCTGCCAGCGCCAGCCCTTCCCGACCGAACATGCCGGAGATCACGCCCAGTGCGATGAAGCCATTCCACCTGATGCCGGCCTGGAAGATGCTGGCGAACTGAGGTCCGTTGGCCGGCAGGATCGGCCGCACCAGCAGCATCAGCGCCGTCATTGTCACCAGCGCGCTGGCCAGCGCGAACGCCAGCCCCAGCGCCGCGTCTCCCGCGAACGACCCATCAATGATGCTCATGAACATCAAGGGCGGGAACAGGACAAAATAGGTGAAGCGTTCGAGCCCGATCCAGACGTCCGCCGGCAACAGCCGGAATCGCCTCAGCACCAGTCCCAGCACGACCAGCGAAAAAACCGGAATAAGAGGCAACGCCACCAGCATATGCCCCACTCTTGGCAGACTCCGCGGCCTCGCGCGAGGCGCCGCCGCCAGTGAAATCGCCCGCGACGCTTGAATTGAGCCGTCTTCCGCACGCTCGGCCCTCCACGGCGGTTAAGCGCCGTTAACCGGTTTGCGGGAAAAGTCTCCGCAAAGGGACTGTCATGTCTGCCTCGGCCACTGCCTTCGACCTGATCGTGATCGGATCCGGCCCCGCCGGTCGGCGCGCGGCCGTGCAGGCGGCCAAGCTGAAAAAGCGCGTGCTGGTCGTCGAGAAAGGCCGCCGCGTCGGTGGCGTCTGCGTTCACACCGGCACCATCCCGTCGAAGACGCTGCGCGAGACCGTGCTCAACCTGTCCGGCTGGCGCGAGCGTGGCTTCTATGGCCGCGCCCATCGCGCCAAGCACGACATCTCCGCCGACGACCTGCGCCAGCGCCTCACCATCACGCTCGACCACGAAGTCGAAGTGCTGGAGCACCAGTTCGCCCGCAACAATGTCACCTGGGCCACAGGCGCCGCGCGCTTCATCGATCCGCACACAATCGAGGTCGCCAACGAAGGTAAAGTGCAGGCCTTCACCGGCGACAAGTTCATTCTCGCCGTCGGCACCGCCCCCTATCGCCCGCCGCACATCCCGTTCGATGGCGAGACCATCCTCGACGCCGACGAGATCCTCGAGATCAAGCGCCTGCCCCGCTCCCTCTCGGTCATCGGCGGCAGCGTCATCGGCATCGAATACGCCACCATCTTCTCCGCGCTTGATGTCAAAGTCACTGTGATCGACCCGGCTGATCGCGTCCTTCCCTTCATCGACAAGGAACTGGTCGATGAGTTCGTGCACGACATGCGCGACCGCGGCATGAGCCTGCGCTTCGAAAGCAAGGTGAAGGCCGTGAAGAAGATGGGGCCGGACGCCTGCCTCATCGAACTGGAAGACGGCCGCCAGATCTGGAGCGAGATGATCCTGTTCGCCGCCGGCCGCAAGGGCTCGATCGACGGGCTTGGCCTCGAGAATGTCGGCCTCAAGGGCGATGAACGCGGCCGCATCGAAGTGAACCGGGAGACCTTCCAGACCAAGGCCCCGCACGTCTACGCCGTCGGCGACATCATCGGCTTCCCGAGCCTTGCCTCCACCTCGATGGAACAGGGCCGCATCGCAGCCTGCCTCGCCTTCGGCGCCGAAGCGCATGCGCCGCCGGAATTCTTCCCGTACGGCATCTATTCCGTGCCCGAACTCTCGACCATCGGCATGACCGAACAGCAGGTGCGCGAGAAGAAAATCCCCTACGAGTGCGGCATCGCCCGCCTGCGCGAGACCTCGCGCGGCCACATCATGGGCCTCAACTCCGGCTTCATGAAGATGATCTTCTCGATCGAGACGCGCAGGCTTCTCGGCGTCCACATTGTCGGCGAAGGCGCGACCGAGCTGATCCACATCGGCCAGGCCGTGCTCAATCTCAACGGCACGCTCGACTATTTCGTCGAGAACACCTTCAACTATCCGACGCTCGCCGAAGCCTACAAGATCGCCGCCCTCGACGCCTGGAACCGCATGCCGCGCCGCCAGCCCAGCACCAATGCCTTCGACGAAGCCACCGCCGCCCTGGAACGCTTCGCTAAGGCGGCAAGAGGCGCATAGCTCTTCTCTTCGATCGGACAGCTTTGCGATGCTGGAAGCGTGAACTCGTTCACGCGCCTCCGGCGGAGGCCGGGGACGCGTAGCTTAAGCTACGCTTCCACGTGAGCGTCGCTTCGCAACCCCGCATATTTCCCGCACACCGACTCCAGCGATCTCAACGCCGTAGCGATTTTTTTGACCTGCTTTATCCCCCACCTCCGCCCCC
>DASZSI010000411.1:0-4657 GCA_035548775.1 Hyphomonadaceae bacterium | reverse complement strand
GTTCTGGTATTTCTCGACCCATGACAGCGGGTCGGCGCTGGCTTCGTTCGATGCGCGGGCTAAGCGGATGGCAGCCGAGCGAAAGCCAAAGACGGCCGGCGCCGAGGAGTTTCGCGCAACGGTGTGCGCGACCTCGCCATGCATCCTGGTGGAAGCAGGCGGCCTGTCCTTCGTGTTCGGGGCGGGTGAGGGCGCGGCCGAGGGCATGCAGAAGCTCGGCCTGATGCGCGGCGACATCGACGGAGTGGTGCTGGACGACCTGACGTTGGATAGCATCGCAGGACTGCCGGCCTTGCGCGAGGCGAGCTTTGCCGCGGGACGGTCGACGCCTCTGGCCGTGTTCGGACCCGAAGGCGTGGTTCCGGTGGTCGATGGGACCAACCTGCTATTGTCGGGAAGCGCCGCGCCAGAGGCTGCGAAACTGGCCGCCGGCAACGAGGGCGAGGACCAGGGCATCGATGGGAAGATCGTGTTCGACAGCGGCGTCGTGACTATTCGGGGCTTTGCGACCGCGCCCAAAGGGCGGCTGTACCGGGTCGATTTTGGCGGGAAGTCGCTGATCGTCGCCGGATGCGGGGCTACTTCCGAGGACGTTGCCCGGGCTGCGCATGGCACCAGACAGCCATTTGCGGTGGTCGGAGCGGCGTCCGAAACCTTGCGCAAGGCGGAAAGAGAGGCTGCCCGGGCTGCGGGGCTGGCCGCGCCCGAGGAAGCGGCCTGCCTGACGGCGGGCGAAGCGGCCAAGGCAATGTCCGAAGGTAAGATTGCGGCGGGGCTGCTTGCGCCGCTTTACCCGCAAATGGCTGACTCGCTTACCCGGCAGGTCTGGCGGGACGAGGTATTCCCGCCCAAGGGAGTAAGGCTGGCCCCGGCCGGACCGGGAGCGGTTCTCGATCTCAGCCGCGCCGAGCCTTCGATCACCCTGCCGCACTAGCCGAAACCTGAAGCGATTCAACGCCTGAGGCGGGCCCAGAAACGACAGGCGGGGGTCCTGACCCTTGTCAGAACCCCCGCGCTCCCCGGTCGCCCCCGTCACCGACCGGTTGCCAAGTGATCTGGCTATCAACGGCCGGCGAGTCGGATTGTGGCGATCTAGAGGCAAGACCACGTACACTGTCTATGAGAGAGTTCGCCGCAACTGCTGGACTCGTTGACGCTGTGTCACAAAGACCACATGAGCATTGAGCAAGTTCCACTTGCCGTCGCCGTAAAGACTGCGAAATCAGGGCCGGCGGAGCACACCTTCAAGTCCTCCGCAGACTGATGCTTTGAGCGGCATTCACGCGGCGGTCGGCCGCGTGCTTATACTCGTGACTTGTCATTCGCCGCGGATGCCAACAGAACCAGATTAGCGGGCGTTATGAGTCCGCACTGAGGGGCTGCTCAGGTCAGATGCCGGTTTTCGCGCACATCATGTTGGCGCTGGTCTACATTACTGCGTCCGTGGTGGGCGCGGTGGCGTTGCACCAGTATTACGGCTTCGACGCCATCATGGCGGGCGTGATCGGCGCGACCGTGGCGCTGGCCGCTATCCAGTTGCACATGGCGGTTTCGCGCCTCGGCGGCGGGGACACCGACAAGCAATTCTTCGAGCTGCGCCAGGAGATGCGCAAGCTGACCACGCGCGTCGCGCAAGCGGAACAATACGCGGCCGAACTGAAGGGCTCGTTCGACAAGGAAGTCGCAGCGCGCCGCGAAACGATCGTCAACGAGATGCGCGGGCTGGAGGACATGATCTCCAAGCTCGGCAAGAAGTTTGAATCGCGCCTCCAGGTAGTGCGCCAATCGGCGGCCGAAACATCGATCGACGGGGCGTCGGCGCTGGATGCGGTGCGCGATGCGCTGCGCGAGAACCGGGTGGACCTGCACCTTCAGCCGATCGTGAACCTGCCCCAGCGCCGAGTCTGCTACTACGAAGGCTTCACCCGCCTGCGTCGGGCCGACGGCAAGGTGATCATGCCGGCGGAATTCCTTGCGGCGGCGGAGAAGGCGAACCTGCTCGGCGTGATCGACAACATGCTGTTGTTCCGCTGTGTGCAGATCGTGCGCCGCCTGTCGGAGCGCGACCGGCGCGTGGGCGTGTTCTGCAACATCTCGATGGCCTCGCTTGAAGACGAGCACTTCTTCCCGCCCTTCCTGGAATTCATGCGCGAGAACCGGGACCTGGCGTCGGCGCTGATCTTCGAGATCGGCGTGCGCACGTTCAACCAACGTTCCGATGCGGCGGCGCGGAACATGGGGCGCTTGCGCGACCTCGGCTTCCGCTTCTCGCTCGACAAGGGCGACGGCCTCAACTTCGACCTGCCGGAATTGCAGCAGGCGGGTGTGAAGTTCGTGAAGGTGAATGGCGAGCGCCTGCTCGAAGAGCTCACCCCGGGCGGCGAGCGTCCGATCTCGTCCATCTCGCGCGACATCGCGGCGGAGGATGTGCCGGCGGTGTTCGTGCGGTACGGCATCGATCTCATCGCCGAGAAAGTCGAAAGCGAAAAGTCGGTCATCGAGATCCTCGAGTTCGAGATCCCGTTCGGCCAGGGCCATGTGTTCGGGGCGCCCCGTCCGATCAAGGGCTCCCTGCTAGAAGAAACCGCCCCGCCGCCAGACTTCGTCCGCCGCGTTGCCGCCAACGCGATGTAGGGCTCAGGCTGGCGTCTTCGGGAAGAAGACCATCAGGCAGATACCGACCAGCGAGAATGCCATTCCCAGGTATTGAAGCAGGGAAGTCTTCGTCCATTCGCGGAAGAAGATCAGGCCTATCAGCATTGTCACGGCGGTGAGCAGGGCGTCGACCGTGCCGGAGGCGACAGCGAGGCCCGTCCGCGCCGCCACGGTTCCGAAGGTCACGAACACCAGCGGGGACAGGATAAGCATGGCGGGTAGCCAGACGGAGACCTTGTTAGGTCCCGCCGCCCAGATGGCGCTGACGGAATTGGCGGCGGCTGCGACCGCAACGGCCACAGCTATCCAGATCCAGAGGCTTGCGCTCGCCATGTCCAGCTCCCATCACGGTGTCGGCGACTTCTATAGCCGCGCCGCGCGGGAAAGACATCGATGACGTCCCTGTTGCATGGCTTGTCGACGGTGGCGGCGGATTACGACGCCGTCCTGTGCGACGTGTGGGGCGTGGTGCACGATGGCCGGAAAGCGTTTGCGGGCGCTGTACGGGCGCTGGCGGAATTCCGGAAGACACGCGGGCCTGTGATCCTGGTGACGAATGCGCCCGTGCCCAAGGAGCGCGTGACACGGCTGTTCCCGAAGTTCGGCGTACCGGAGGATTGCTATGACGACGTGGTCACCTCGGGCGACGCCACGCGGAATGAGCTGAAGCGGTTTGCGCCGGGACCGGTCTATCGAATTGGCCTTAACGAAGACATGAGCGTCTATGCCGGTCTGGACTTGCAGTTCAGCGAGGACCCGGCAGTGGCGAAGGTTGTCTGCTGCACCAGCCTGCGGGAATTTCCGCATGGCGTGCCAGAGCCTTATCGGGGCGAGCTGAAGCGTCTGGCGGAACACAAGCTGCCGATGATCTGCGCCAATCCGGATGTTCAATTTCGCCATGGCGATACGCTGATCTGGTCGGCGGGCGCGTTGGCTGCGATGTACGAACAGGAAGGCGGGCAGGTCATCCGCCCGGGCAAGCCGGACGACGCGATCTATCGCGTGGCGTTCGAGCGGCTGGCCAATCTTCGCGGTTCGCAGGTCCCTGCCAGTCGCACGCTTGGCATAGGCGATGGGCCGGCGACGGATGTGATTGGCGCCATGCGGCAGGGCATGGACGCCCTGTTCATAGCCAGTGGTATTCACGGCCATGTTCTGGCAAAGGGCAGCTCACTTTTGCCCTCCGCCGACCAATTGTTGCGCGTCGAGAACGCTGTCGCCAAATACGTCATGCACGAGCTGGATTGGTAGGCGCGACGTTCAGCTGAACATTTCGTCGATGTCGTCCTGGGATACCGGCATTTCGAACATCGCGTCGACGTCGGACTGAGACGTTTCAGGGCCTCCGATGGCGGGACCATTAAGCAGCAGATCGCGTGCGCGGGCGTCCTTGGCGGATTCAGGCTGCGCGGCGTCTGTGACGCCCAGCGCATCGGCGAAACGGCTGACACGTTCCTCGATGTGACGAAGAGCGTTGATGACCTTGTTCACTCGCTGGCCGGTCAGGTCCTGGAACGAGCATGCTTCGATGATCCGCATCAAGCCGCCGTCAACGTCCGCCTTGTAGGCGGCCAGCGAAACCGGCTCGACAGCCATCAGGCGTTCGGCCTCGGTCATGATCGTGTTGGTTGCGTGTTCGGTGTCGCGAACCACAGCGTCGAGTTCGAGCGAGGCGCCAGGGATGCGGCTGTCCCGGATGTCATTCGGCTGCAGGCCGGCGATCTCGTCGCGCGCCTTCTGGATGAACTCCGCAATGTAGCGGAACTCGCCGATGATCGACCGGTCGAGCGAGCCGAAGAATGCCTTCATGGCGTCGGCCATCTGGTGGGAGAGGTCGAGCACCTCGACCAGCGGTCGCTCGCGCACGCCGGACTGTTTCAGGGACTCGATGGCGTCGCGGACTTTCGCGGCGGCTGCGTGCGCGGGCATCAGAATTCCCCCAGCACGGCCTTGAGCTTGCCCTTCAGGGTTTCGGCGTTGAACGGCTTGACGATGTAGTTGT
>DASZSI010000410.1:0-8211 GCA_035548775.1 Hyphomonadaceae bacterium | reverse complement strand
TTGAACCTGCGGCTGAAGATTCTTCTGGGCCCCGTCGGATGAGACGACCGTGGCCGGCCGTTTGTGAGATCGGCGAGCCCGCCCTCGTGGTTCGACGGACGGCCCTTCGGGCCTGCTCACCATGAGGGCGACGAGAGAGCCACGAGCGATGAGTGGGTCCCGGATAGCGCTCCGCGCTTCCGGGATGACAAGCTGTGGGGGGTACGCCGCTGTGCGTGTGCCGGATGAAATTGGGACTGCCGCAAAAAAGAAGGGCGCCGGATGACCGGCGCCCTTTGAATATTCGACCCTAGGCCAGTCCCTAGAAGTGGAACTGGAGTTCCGCGCCGTAGGTCCGGGGCGGACGGAAGGTCACGCCTTCCGAGAAGCAGTCCTGCGCCAGCGTACCCTGCGAGGTAGACGACGAGAACTGGATCGTGTTGGCGGCGGTGGTGCCGCAAAGGCCCGGGCTGACGTTGCGAGTCGTGCCGATCCGGCGGCTGACGCCGCGGCTGTCGTACTGGTCTTCATCGAACATGTTGCGAATGAAGCCGATCAGCGTGAAGGCGCCGTCGCTGCTCGTCCAGGTCAGGCGGCCGTCAGTTTGATCCCAGGACGGGATCTTCGACATCCAGGTGTTGAAGATCGACGAGTAGGCGATGTCCTGCCACGAATAGTTCAGCGTGGCGTCGAGCTTCGAGCCGTCCGTCAGGTTGAACGTGTAGGTTGCGATCATCGCCGCCTTGTTCTTCGGGCTGTTCGGCAGGATGTTGCCGTCCAGATCCTGACCACGCTGGCCGTTGGCCAGCGGCGTGCCCAGGGGTTGCGCATTCGGGTCGATTGCGAACGGGTCCTGCGCGTTGATCAGTGACGCCGAGTGGCCGATCTTTGGATCCGTGTAGCCATAGTTGAGCAGGATCCGGAGATCGTCGACCGGCCGCCAGATAGTTTCGATTTCGATACCGGTCGTCTTGGTGGTCGGCAGGTTGACGTAGGCAGCGTAGGCAGGCGGACGCGGCAGGGGGCCGGCGCCATCCGGATCTTCCGGAACGACCGTGTTGGGGACCTGATAGCCTTGATAGTCATAGTAGAACAGGTCGATGTTTGTGGTCAGGTTCCAGTCACGCCATTCACGCTTGATGCCGAGCTCGTAGGCGTCGTTGATTTCCTTGTCTGCATACGGCGTGGGAACGAACAGGCAGAACGTTGCCGCGCAACCAAGGCCGCCAGGTTTGTAGCCGCGGCTGTATTTGCCGAAGATCAGCGTGTCTTTGTCAGGCGTCCAGTCGAGACCCAGCGTGCCCGTAAGTTCGCTCCACGAGCCGGCCATGTCACGATACTCGTTGCCGGTGAGCGCGTCGTAGTAGATGCCGTAACGGCTCCGGTCGTGACCGCCGCAACCCGTTCCACCGTTGGCGGCGGTCGGATTGGCGTTGAGCACGCCCCTGGCGGCAAGGCCGCACGGGTTGGAGGCTGAAACCGTAGTCGGATCCGGTCCGCCCTGGGTATCCGTCACGTCGATTCGGGGCTGGATAAGAGCGTTCAACGCCGCCTGGCCACCGACCAGACCCGCGAATGGGCCAAGGCCGAACGGCCCTTCGAGGGTTTCTTCGGTCGAGTTGATCGTAATTAGGCGAGCAAATTCACGCTCTCTTTCCACGTCCTTCGACCAGCGCAGACCAGCGGTCACCTTCCATTGATCCGTGAACTTGTAGTCGGTCTGGAAGAAAATGCCGTAGGCGTTGTTCAGGCCCTGGTTGTTGGTGTGGAAAATCAGGTCCCCGCCAAGCGGCGAACCCGATGACGAGTTCCGGCCGGTGAAATCTGGCAGGTCCGGCAGGGGGTTATTGAAGACGAAGGACGTCACATCCGAGAGGCGCTGAATGAAACCACCCGCCGGCCGAAGGCTCGAGACGTAGATCGGCTGGGTGTAGTTTTCCTGGTACTGATAGAGACCCGCGATCCAGTTCAACGGGCCATCGCCCGTCGACACGATGTTGATCTCGTTCGAGTACCAAGCGCGGTTCTCGTTGTAGTCGGAGACGCGTTGCGAATTGTAGTTCTTGCCGTTGAAGGTGAACGACTGAACCGGCGAGCCGTCCTGATCCTGCTGCAGATTGTAGTGATACCAGACGTAGCCGCCCAGGTATTTCACGTCGAACCCGTCGAAGTGATACGTGCCTTCCAGCGCGTATTCCTGCGTCGGCGCCAGATAGGCGAAGTTGGAGAAGTCGGCGTTGAAGCCGCGCGGATCTTTCGGGTTCGTGGTCTGCGTGCCCGTCATAACAACGTTTGTCGCCTGACCCGAGAACGCGAAGAAGCCGTTGGGCCCGAGGATGCCGGTCGGATACAACTGGGTGTTGTAGGTGTTGTCGTCGCCGCCGGTGCGGGCGCCGGGCGCGCCGTAGCGCACATCCCAGCTCAGCGTGCCAGCGCGGACCCACCAGTCGAACTTGTCGCCGATGTTTCCTTCCAGCTGGGCTTCATAATAGCTGTCGTCACGACGGCCGCCTTCGGTCTGGAGGCCGGCATAGTTCTTCAGGTAGCCTTCATCCTGGATCGTGCGGTTGCCGCCGACCCGGAAACGCAGCCAGTCAGTGATTGGGCCTGCAAACGTTCCCTCGACCTTGCGAGAGCCATAGTTGCCGACTCCGATGTCGAACTGGCCTTCGTAATCATCCGTCGGGCGCTTGGTGATGACGTTCAGAGCGCCGCCGATCGAATCGCGGCCGTACAGGGTGCCCTGCGGGCCACGGACGACCTCGACCCGATCGATGAAGATCGGTTCGCGGCTGGCCGGGATGGCGGAGGAGAAGTAAACGCCGTCGACGTAGTTCGAGATGCCGGACCGGATGCCGAAGTTGTTCGACGTACGCGTCACGCCGCGCATGCCGAGTCGGTCGCTGGCGGTCGAGTATGAGAGACCGGGTGCGAAGTTCGTGTAGTCCTGCACCGTGGTGAGGCCGACTTCGTCGCGCAGCTGACTGGTGATGGCGGTAACGGCCAC
The DNA here is from genome assembly GCA_035548775.1 of Hyphomonadaceae bacterium. Taxonomy (GTDB): domain Bacteria; phylum Pseudomonadota; class Alphaproteobacteria; order Caulobacterales; family Hyphomonadaceae; genus UBA7672. The sequence goes on along the minus strand of DASZSI010000410.1, from coordinate 5,225 downwards.
CGCGATGTCCTGCACCGTCTCTTCGCGTTTCTGAGCGGTGACGACGACGACGTCGCGATCCTTGTCGGGCGCTTGATCAGCTTGTGGAGCTGCTTGTGGTCCTGAAGCCGGCGTGTTCTGCGCCATAGCCGGCATTGCAATGCCGAGAGCCAGCAGGCTCACCAGCGAAAAACGGTTCATGTGCGCCATACGACGCTACCTCCCTTTGGGTCGAATGCTCCCTCGATGTCCTTGTTATTTTTCTCGCGGACATCGGCGCCCCCCGGCCTGATCTACCTGGCACGCGCGGTCTGAAACTGCGGTTTGGTTCACGGGCCGTCAACAGGGTTGTGAGGTAAACGCCCAAGATTTCAGGGGAATCGACCCAAAAGACACGGCGATTGCCGCACATGCGCGTGGGGACAATCGACTCGCTCAAACAATGAGCAGCGGCTCTTTCGAATCCTCGGTATGTAAAATCAGCTTATATCCAAGCCGGACGCGCATCATTCCGAATTGCGCGGACCGTTGCGCGGCTTGGCCCTGCTGGTGGGCGCCGCAAGGGCGGGGTCGTCCGGCCAATCATGTTTCGGATAGCGGCCCTTCATGTCCTTGCGCATGTCGTGATAGCCGCCGCGCCAGAACGCCGGGAGGTCTTTGGTCATTGCCACCGGTCGCATCGCCGGAGACAGCAGCGCGAGCGTGAGTGCGATTCTGCCATCCGCGATCGTCGGATGAACGCTGAGTCCGTAGGCTTCCTGCACTTTGCATTCGGCGCGCGGCCCGCCTTCTGCCGAATAATCGATCGGCACGCGGCGACCGGCGGGCGTCTCCCAGTGAGTCGGGGCGAGGCGGTTGAGATCTCGCGGCATCGGCCATTCAAGCAGGGCGATTGCCGCGTCCGCGATAGAATTTCCGGCAAGCGAATCGAGTGCGTTGGGGCTGTCGAGGAGTGGGCCCAGCCAGTCGTCGAGCCGTTCAAGCAGCGTTTCGCGGATGGCGGGCGGCCAGGGATTTCCCAAGGTTTTCGCCAGCAAATCTATTCGCGCGATCAGGCTTTCGAGGTCTTCGTGATGGGAAAGGAGGGCGAGGCCGTTCTCGCGGATCGCGGCCAGAAGGCCTTCGCGGACAAGGTCCGCGGGAGGCGCCGGCATCGGCGTTTCTTCAAGGATGATCGCGCCGATCCGCCGGGTTCGCCTGGCCTTGATGCGGCGTGTGGCGGGATCGAACCGGGCTTCTTGTTTGGTCTCCAGTCCGCCGAGACTCAGGGCGTCGTCCTCGGACAGGCGGGCGGCCAGGGTGATGCGCAGGTCGGGCCCGGCGCCGGTGAGGTCGGCGACCGCCAGCCAGGGTTCGCGGGCCAAGGGGTCGGTTTCATCCAGCATCGCGCCACGCCCGCCGGACAACAGGAAGCGTCCGGGGAGACCTGGGCGCGCCTTGGCTATCCGTTCCGGGAAGCCGAGCGCCAGGACCGCGCCGGAGCTTGCCCCGCCCGATGCCGGACCGCCGGCTGACTTTGTCCAGCGCTGCGCCAGGTCGCGCATGGCGCGGCCGCGCTGGCCTGTATCGTTCCGAAAGCGCTGGAGCCGATCGTCGACATCTGAAGAACGTCCGCCGAGATCTCGCTCGCTCATCAGGGCGGCGATTTCCGAGGCGCGCCTGGCTTCGCCGTGTTCTGCGGCGCGAAGCACCATGAGGGCGAGGCGCGGCGGCAGGGCGAGATCGCCCAGTCTTTGGCCGAGCGTGGTGAGTTCTCCTTCGTCCGTCATCGCGTGGCCGTGGGTTAGAACGCCCCTGGCATGTCGCCATGCCGCCTCGCGCGGTGGGCTGAGCCAGCGCAGGTCGGCCGGCGATTTGGCGCCCCAGCGGGCAAGATCAAGCGCAAGGCCGGTGAGATCGGCGTTGTCGATCTCGGGCGAGGGCGAGGTGGCAAAGCCCCGCATCTCGGCTTCGCGCCAGAGGCGGTAGCAGACGCCTGGTCCGGTCCGGCCCGCGCGGCCGCGGCGCTGGTCGGCGTTGGCGACGGCAAGCCGAACGGTCTCGAGCCGTGTAGCGCCGAGCGAGAGATCGAAACGCGGCACGCGCGCGAAACCAGAGTCCACCACGACGCGCACGCCTTCGATGGTGAGCGCGCTTTCGGCGATGTCAGTCGCCAGCACAATCTTGCGCTCGCCCTTGGGCGTCGGGGCAATGGCCTCTGTCTGCTCGGCGGGCGACAGGGCGCCATACAGGGGAGCGACATGCACGTTGTCCGGCAAGGCGCCGATGCGGTCTGCTGTTCTTTGGATTTCGGCGGCGCCGGGCAGGAAGGCGAGGATGGATCCGGTTTCTTCGTTCAGCGCCTTGCGGATTGCGGCGGCAACCTGTTCCTCCAGTCGTGCGCGCGGCTCGTAGCCGAGATAGCGGGTTTCGACTGGCCAGGCGCGGCCCAGACTTTCAACGACGGGGGCCGGAAAGAAGTCTTGCGTGAGGTTGTCGGGGAGCGTCGCCGACATCAGGACAATCCGAAGGTCCTCGCGAAGCACGCTTTGAGCATCGAGCGCGAATGCAAGGCCTTCGTCGGCGTCGAGCGAACGTTCGTGGAATTCGTCGAATATGACGACGGCGACGCCTTCGAGGGCAGGATCGGACAGGATCATCCGGCCGAACACGCCTTCGGTGACGACTTCAATGCGCGAGTCTTTCGATACACGGACATCAAGGCGCGAGCGGAGGCCGATCGTTTGGCCGACTCTTTCTCCGATTGTGGAAGCCATGCGTTCGGCGGCGGCGCGGGCGGCGATGCGGCGCGGCTCAACGAGTATGATGCGGCGACCGCCCAGCCATGCCTCGCCCAGCATCGCGAGCGGCACGCGCGTGGTTTTTCCGGCGCCCGGCGGGGCGGAGATCACCAGCCGCACATTCTCGCGCAGCGCGGCAAGGATCGCGGGGACCACGTCCTCGATTGGAAGATCGGACTTGGGAAGCTCGGACTTGGCAAGCATTGTGCGTCGGATGCTTCACACGGGGTCTGCAGGCAAGAGCAAACTCAAGCGCGGCCTATTTGCTCTCATCAAGAACGGCGTTCCAGACTGCGCTGCCTTTTTCGTGTTTGGCGACGCCCTGGAAGAATGCACGGAATACGGCGTTCATGTCGAAATCCTCGCACGCCTCCCATTGCAGCAGTTTGGGCTTGTGGACCCGGAAGGCGCCCCTGCTGCTGGGCGTGTATGGAACTGCCAGAGAAACCTTCGAGTCGAGAGAGAAGTATGCGCGCAACTCGACGATGATGGCGTCGAGCTTCTCTCCTTGAGCGTTGATGCGCCCGTCGTAAACCAGCACTGCATCATCCGCGTCGTTGGGGTTGGTTTCGAGGTCGCGCTTACCCGCCTCCACGGCCTGAGCAACGTCTTCGGATGCGAGGCGGTTCATCTGACGCTGATCGCCGCGCTGGTAGGCCAACATGGGCGTCAACCCCTCAGCCTCCGATAGACACCACACAGCGTGTGCAGCGAAGAACCCGGCTAGCTGGCTTGCTGTGATCAAGATTGTTCTCCACGTTGGGCCCGCTCTTTCTGCTTAGCGCCTGGAGCGCCGGCATAGAAGAAGACTTAGGCGGCTAACCAGCCGGCAAAAGCGTGGTGGTCGAACAGAACCTTGACGCCGATGCCGATCAGGATGAGGCCGCCGACGATTTCCGCTTTCGGACCGAGAGCCTTCGAGCCAGCCCGGCCAATCCAGACGCCAAGGAATGACGTGGCGAAGGTAACCAGGCCGATGACCGACACGCTGACGAGTATCGGCGCGCCCAGCGTGGGTAGAGTGATGCCGGCTGCTGCTGCATCTATGCTGGTTGCGACCGCCAGCATGAATAGCGCCCAGCCCTTAGCGACTGTCTCCTTGCCCGGATCGCTTTCCTCGCCGGGAGGGTCGGCGTGAAAGCCTTCCCACAGCATCTTGCCGCCAACGAGGCCGAGCAGCACGAAGGCGACCCAATGGTCGATGCTGTCGATGAGGCCGGCGAAAGCGGTTCCTAGCGCCCAGCCGATCAGCGGCGCGATCGCCTGCGCCGCGCCGAAGGCAAGGCCGACCGTCAGGGCGGTGCGCAACGGATTCGTCCTGACCGCCGCGCCCTGGCCGAGCGCCACGGCGAAGGCGTCGGCCGCCAAGCCGAATGCGAGAAGGACAAGAGAGAGATTCATCTGGTAAGCGCCGCCACGATCTCGATATGGGGCGACCAGAGGAATTGGTCGATTGGGGCAATCCGCCTCACGCGATATCCGCCATCGAGAAGCAATCGCAGGTCGCGCGCAAGGGTCTGCGCGTTGCATGAGACCATGGCGATGCGCTTGAGGCCTGAGGCGGCGAGTTCCCGCGTTTGCGCTTCCGCGCCCGCGCGCGGCGGATCGATGACGGCGGCATCGAAGCGTTTCAGTTCGTCACGTGTCAGCGGTCTCCGGAACAAGTCGCGCTTTTCGACGGTCACAGGCTTCAGCCCCTGCGCCTTGCGCGCGGCGCGATCGAGTGCGGCGAGGGCGGCCTCATCGTTTTCGGCGGCGTGGATGGTGGCCGTTGAAGCAAGCGGCAGAGAGAAAGTGCCGGCGCCCGAGAAGAGGTCGACTACCTTGCGGGCGTCGCCGATGGCTTCCTTCACTAGCCGAAGCATCGCCGCTTCGGACGGCTCGCACGCCTGGAGAAACCCACCCGGTGGAGGGCTAAGGTGCGCGGCGCCGGCCCGGATGATGGGAGCGGAGCGCTCCATCGCGACTTCACCATTGATCGAGACGCGGGCGAGACCGAGTTCGCCGGCAGCTTGCACCAGCCGGATTCGGTTATCCGCGTTGAAGCCCTTTGCGACGCCCGAGAGGGCGACGTCGAAGCCTGTCGCTGTGTCCGTCACCGTCAGCGTGAGAGCGTCCTTTGGCGGTGCGGCGATGACAGCCAGTTTTTCGAGTTTTGGAAGAAGGGCCATCAATCCCGGCGTGATCACCGCACAATCGCGGATCGGAACGATGCGGTGGCTGCGCCGGCCGTGAAATCCGACAATCACTGACTTGCCCAGGCGAGCAGCGGCGAACACGGCGCGGCGGCGCGTGTGGGGGGCGATGGGGAGGACAGGATCAACCTCGGCGTCGATGCGCTGGAAGGAGAGCGCCTGCACGACCTGGTCGCGTTTGAATTCGAGATACTGTGCTTCCGGCAGATGCTGGAGCGAGCAGCCGCCACATTCTCCGTAGTGCGAGCAGCGCGGAGGTGCGCGGTTCGGA
>DASZSI010000409.1:0-10998 GCA_035548775.1 Hyphomonadaceae bacterium | reverse complement strand
TTCAGCGCCTTCACTACATCATCGAATGTGTAGGTGACCGGCGCCCAGTCGCCATCGTGTTGGCCGAAGAACAGCTTGGCGAAATCGTCGAGGGACTTCTTGCCGCCGCTCTTTTCGCGGATCAGCGTGTCGGCGTCGAGCCAGATCAGCTGGCCTTCCTGGTAATAGTCTTCCTCGCGCGACCAGGACCGCCAGGCTTGCGGTGCGCGATTGATGCTGACCGGGTCGTTGGTGGTATCGATCAGCGGTTTCCAGTTTCGACCCGCACGCATGTCGTAGGTGGCGAGCGTCAGCGCAAAGGAATCGAGCGCTTCCTCTTTCGTGAACAGGCCTGAGCGCGCGGCAAGCACCTGGCCCCAGTACTGCGTCTGGCCCTCATAGACCCAGAGCAGCGAATCCCGCATCGGCGTGTTGAAATCCGGAATCCAGAGATCGGCCGGACGGCGATACTTGCCGTTCCACGAATGCGTCATCTCGTGCGCCAGCAGGTCGCGCTCATAAGTGAGATTGTCCCAGTCCGTGAAATAGCCGCCGGGCACGCCGTTTTCGCTTGAGCGATGATGTTCGAGACCCACGCCCTGCAGCCGGTCGCTGAGATCAAACAGGAAGTCATAGTGATCGAAATGGCGCGCCCCGAACAGAAGATCGGCCTGCTTCACCAGCGCCTTGTGCTTGGCCATCTGGTCGTCGCTGTATTTCAGCTGGTCCGGTCGGTCGGCGAAGATGTTCAGGAACACCGGTGAACGCCCGCCCGGATCAAGATCAACGCGTTCAGCATAGCGCCCCGCAAACAGCGGGGAATCGACCAGCGTCGAAAGGTCTGTCGGAGCGAAAGTCACCGGCCCGGAAGCCTCGCCATGGCCCAGCGCGGTCGCATAGGTCCAGCCCGCCGGCAGCGTCAGCCTTGGCGCGAACATGATCCGCGTCGAATAATACCCGGCTGGATAGAGCAGCACCGAATTCCATTCGAGCTGCAACCCGTTGCGGTCCATCACCACGGGGCCCTGACTGTCCGCCGTCGCCGAAACGAACTGGAAGGTGAGATCGAGCGATTTTACGCCCTTGGGCACATCAACGTTGAAAGCCGTCACCTCGATGGGGTTGCGCTTCCACGGGACGGCGGCGCCGTTGGCCGTGATGGTAAGACCTGCCAGCTTGTCGATCTGGCCCGAGGGCGAATGATCGCCGGGAAGCCAGCTGGGGTAGAGCAGCGTCAATGGCCCTGCCCCCGCCACCGGCACTTTCTCGTGCACACGGAAGATGGCGCGTCCGACGTCGGTGGCGTCGACCTCCAGTTCGATCGCGCCCGGGTAAGGCTTGTCCTGCGCCGCCGGCGGCTGGGCCGGCATGGGAACGAGTTTCGGCGCTTGCGCGAACGAGAATGTGAGGGCCGATGCGACTCCCGCGGCGGAGGCAAGCAAGGCCAGTTTCAAACGCATGGACACCCCACCGTGAACGCGCGCGATGAGCCGGCGCGAGGCGGGATCGAGCCTATTCTCGGCCTGCGCCGCAGCCAAGCTGTCAGTTCGCGGGCAAGCCCTTCAGGAGAGGCTCATCTGGGTTGATCGGCTGCGGCGTCTGGGGTTGAAGCCAGTCGCCGGAGGCTGGTGGAGAGGAACCCGATCCATCCGGAATGAACTGGATGTGGGTGTGGAAGTTGGCCTTGCCGTCCACAACTTCCATGTCGGTGGTGTTGATGAAGACGCCGATCGGCGCCGCTGCCTTGATGCCGTCGCTGCCAAGGCCGACATGGTAGCTGGTGGCGACGACACACACGCGACCAGACTGCGCGCCTTGCTGCAACGCCTGATCCAGTCCGGCGAGAGCGGCCTGGTTCAGCACTTCGAACACAAAGTTCGGTGTGGCGTTCTCCTCGGCGGCGCCGGTCCTGAAATTGTTCTGAAGCATCTTCACCGACCCGCCGGGCGGCTGGAACACCAGGTCAACCTGAGCGCTGATCGAGATGCCCTTCTCGATTTCGCCGATGCTGGGGCCAGGTGGAGTAAGCAGGGCCTGAGCGATCGCTTGCGGCGTCGCTATGCAGGCCATGGCTGCCGCTACCATCGCGGGGCGGGCAGTCCCTGAAAGGCGGCGCAAATCCATGGGATATCTCCTGTGGGTCCCTGCCTCCCGCTTTCCACCCTCCGGTTCAAACGTCGCCCGGGCATCCCCGTTCAAGATGAAACCGTCGCAAATTGTCGTTGCGAGATGCGCGGCGGCCGTCCCTGCTTCGCCTTGACGCCCCTTCCGGCCTCCCCTACCCCGCGCCTTGCTCTGTAATGTTGGGCGAAGGAGGCCTGTGACATGTCCGACGTGTTTCCGAAGGGCGACCTGATGAAGGGCAAGCGCGGCCTCGTCATGGGCGTCGCCAATGACAAGTCGATTGCCTGGGGCATCGCGCAGCAGCTGGCGGCCCAGGGCGCCGACATCGCGTTCACCTACCAAGGCGAAGCGCTGGAGCGCCGGGTGCGGCCGCTGATCCAGTCGATCGGCATGGACACGATGATCTCGGCCGACGTCACCAACGATGCCGAAATGCACGCCGCCTTCGAGCAATTGGGCGACAAATACGGCTCAATCGATTTTCTGGTGCATTCCATCGCCTTCGCCGGCAAGGAGGAGCTTCAAGGTTCCTTCGTGCACAACACCTCGCGAGAGGGCTTCCGACGCGCGATGGACATTTCCGTGTTTTCCTTTGTCGACGCAGCCCGCCGCGCTTCCGCGCTGATGCCGAATGGCGGCGCGATGCTGACCATGACCTATCTCGGCGCGGAGCGTGTGCTGCCCTCCTATAATGTGATGGGCGTCGCCAAGGCCGGCCTTGAAGCCGCGACCCGCTATGCGGCTCGCGATCTCGGCAAGCAGGGCATCCGGGTGAATGCGATTTCCGCTGGCCCGATGCGCACGTTGGCGATGGCCGGGATCAAGGGCGGCAAGTCCCTGCTGTCGACCGGGCGTGAGTGGTCCCTTCTGAAGGAAGACACTTCGATGGAAGGCGTGGCGGGCTGCGCGCTTTATCTGCTGTCGCCGCTGGGCCGTTCGATCACCGGCGAAGTCATCCACGTCGACGCGGGCTTCCACGTCGTGGGCGTCCCGGACACGCCGGAAGGCAATGCAGGCGGAGCGGCCTAGAAGGGCTGTTCGGATTTGTTCGCCGCCTCGGCGACGCCAAAATTGGTGAGCTGCGCCGACTCTCCGGAAATCGCGGTGTTTGCCGCCTTGGTGACCCAACCGTCCGGCGAGGTGAGAACCACCATCGCGCCGAACGCCATGCCCACCAGCGCCACCGCGCCGAGCACGACGACGATTGCGCCACGCAGATTATCGTCGAACCTGATCTTGTGTTCGGCATGATCGGCTGCATCGGCCGTCAGATGTTTCGAGGACATGCTTCCACCTCCAGTCGCACTGTTCGGAACGCGCGGAATTTCGCGTCTGTTCCAGTCGCTGCAGATGGGTCAGTTGACCGCAAACCCATGCTGCAACCGCAGGCCAAGCGGCCCGCACGCGGGGAGGATCAAACTGGGGAGGAGAGGCCGTTTGGCGTTTTCACCTTCGGGCTCTGTCAGGCTGTAATCTAGCTCACGCTTTCGAGAGCGGCAACGCGAGTCGTGCACTTCAGCCCGGAGAACCTGCAGTTTCCGGAACCGGCGTTGGCGCAGGATCGCCTTGCGGGCGGGTCACCGAACCATCGCTCTGCGTCGCTTGGGAGGCGGCGATGTGCTGCTCATTTATCAGCGAATTGGGCTTGTGCCCCAGCGCCAGCATCACGGCATAGGCGGCCACGACAAGCAGGGTTCCGATCCCCAGGACCCACACCATTCCGCGGACATTCTGTCCCTGCCTCGCGTCCTCGCGATTGAGCTTGGCGTTGGAATCCCCGGCTTCAGGTTGGTCGGACTGAGTCTGCGCCATGGTATTCTCCTGGCATTCCCGGACCGAACGTCCCGGTTTGCTCGAGGGTTCCCGCAGCCGGATCCACCTGGGTTAAGGGGCAATACCCAGCTTCTGCAGCTGCACCCACACCGGCGCGACGAGGCGATCGACCGAGTCCCTGTCCTGCTGCTGGTTGCGGTTGACCGGCGCCGCCTCGCAGCTCACGACGATGTCGCAAGCGCTCTTCGCCGGCTCGATGAAGCGGACCTGCGCCGCCCGCACGAAGGAGAGGTATTGCTGGATCACGCTTTCCGCGCTGCGGCCGCGCTCGGCCTCGTCCCGCCGGATGCGGCGGATCAGGCGCAAATCGGCGGGGGCATCCACAAAGACGGTCAAGTCGTAGAGCGGCAGGAAGGACAGGTCCGACAGGCAGTGGATGCCCTCCACGATCACGACTGGCTTCCAGTCGATGTGCTTTACCGAGCCCCTGTCCCGGTCATGGATCGAGAAATTGTAGACCGGCTGGTCGATGCTCTCCCCGCGTTTCAACGCTTCGAGATCCTGGCGCAGGTGCGCCATATCCTTGCTCGCCGGATCGTCGAAATTGAACGTCCGCTCGAGTTCGGCGTGCGGCATTTTCAGCGCCGCCTCGCCATAGAAAGCGCGCGGCTGATAGTAATTGTCCTCGGTCAGCAGCACGGACCGGCCATTGCCCAGCCTCTCCTGAACCGCGCGCGCCAACGTGGTCTTGCCCGAGCCCGATCCGCCCGTGATCGCGATCAGGAAGGTCTTTGCCATGCTCAGTCTTTCGCCTTCTTGGGCGCCCGGTCTCCGGTGGAATCGGGTGCGAGGTCGCGGCGCACGCGTTCGGAGGCAAGTAGCTGGTCTATCCGCCGCGCCTCGTCATAGCTGTCGTCGGCAATGAAGCGCACCATCGGCGTGTAGCGCATATCGAGCTCGCGCGAGAGCCGGCCGCGGAAGAAGCCGGTCGCCCGGTTCAGCGCCGCAACGGTCTTGGCCATGTCTTCCCCGCCCAAGGGCGCGGCAAAGGCCGTTGCGTGCTTCAGGTCGGGCGAGGCGCGCACTTCGGTGATGGTGATCGACTTGCCATGCAGGTCCGGGTCGTCGAACTCCTCGCGCGAAAGGATGTCCATCAGCGCGTGGCGGATCAATTCCCCGGCGCGCAGCTGTCTCTGGGAGGGCGGTTTCATCGCGCCTTCAAAGGCCCCAGCGCGGTCGAAGTCAAGCAGGCGCGGCGGCAAGGATCGTGTAGAAGGCGATTTCCCGATCTGCTCCCGTCCGGACCCGCATGAGTCGCCCCCGTAAGCTGCGCGAATCCTTCTTTGACCGCCCTGTGCTTGAGGTGGCGCCCGACCTCATCGGCGCGACCTTCCTTTGCGATGGCGTGGGCGGAGTGATCGTCGAGGTCGAAGCCTATCACCACACCGAACCCTCGGCGCATTCCTATGGCGGGATGACGGAGCGCAACGCCGTGATGTTCGGGCCCGCGGGCTATGCCTATGTCTACCGTTCCTATGGCCTGCACTGGTGTGTGAACTTTGTGTGCGAAGGCAAAGGCTCGGCGGCAGCAGTGCTGTTGCGCGCCATTGAACCCTCCATCGGCCTGTCGCTGATGAGCAAGCGGCGCAGGTTGGAAGAGCTACGCCTGCTCTGCTCCGGCCCCGGACGCCTCACCGAAGCAATGGGCATCACGCGCGACCACAACGGACTTGCGCTCGACGAGGCGCCTTTTTCCATTCTGTCGCGCACAAGCGAGCCGGAGATCGTGTCCGGCCCGCGCATCGGTATCACCAAGGCCGTTGCGCTGCCCTGGCGCTTTGGCCTCAAGGACTCACGCTTCCTGTCGAAGCCGTTCAAGTCGCCTTGATCCTGCCACTCGCCGCGCCTATCTGCCCCCTCCTGCGCGGCGGGCCGATAGGGTCCGGTTATCTCACCCCGAGGCGTCTCCTGGCGGAGGTCAGGAGACCGGCGAAAGCCGGCATGCCGTCCGGGCCTCCCACATGCCCGCCGCCAGGATCGTTACTTCGCTGCATTTCCACACGGATGACCGTGTCGTTTTTTCTGCGGCGGGGCGGATGGCGGATGCCTATTTAGGCTCTACAAACAGACGCGAAGAGCCGAGCCATGCTGAACCGCCTGCCTCCCCACGACGAGCTTTACAAACACATCCTGCGCCGCGATCCGGAGCTCGATGGTGTGATCTATGTCGGCGTGAAGACCACCGGTGTTTTCTGCCGCCCTGTCTGCCCCGCCCGCACGCCGCTGTCGAAGAACATCACCTTCTACGGCTCGCCGGACGAAGCGATCGAGGCCGGCTTCCGCGCCTGCAAGCGCTGCCGGCCGCTGGACGACCCCAACTCGCCCGGCGTCCTGCTCGACAAGCTGCTGCGGCTGGTGGAGTCCGACCCGTCGCGCCGTTGGAGCGAGGACGATCTGCGCGAGATGGGCATCGAGCCCGCCACCGCGCGCCGCCAGTTCCAGAAACGCTTCGACATGAGCTTCTCGCAATACGCTCGTGCGCGCCGTCTCGGCCATGCGTTCAACACCATCAGGAAGGGCGACGCGGTGATCGAAGCCCAGCTCGACGCCGGCTTTGAATCCGGCTCCGGTTTCCGCGAAGCCTTCTCTCGCCAGTTCGGCGAAGCGCCGCAGAAATCGCGCAAAGCGCTGACCTTCGCGATGGACTGGATCGACACGCCGCTTGGCCCGATGCTCGCCGTCGCCGACGACAAGAAGCTGCACATGCTGGAGTTCGTCGAGCGCAAGGAACTGCAGGCCCACGTTGACCGCTATCGCAAGCAGTTCAACGCCACGGTGCTGCCTGGCGACACGCCGGCTCTGAAACTCATCCGGAAAGAACTGAAGGACTATTTCGCAGGCAAGACGCTGACCTTCACCTCCAAGATCGCGGAGGCCGGCACGGAGTTTCAGCAGAATGTCTGGGACGAGCTGCGCCGCATACCTCCGGGCGTCACGCGATCCTATCAGGACATGTCCAACCGCATTGGCCATCCCACCGCCGTGCGCGCGGTCGCCAACGCCAACCGGCAGAACCGCTGCGCCATCATCCTGCCCTGCCATCGCGTGATCGGCTCGGACGGATCCCTCACCGGTTATGCAGGCGGGCTGTGGCGGAAACAGTGGCTGCTTGACCACGAGCGTCGTATCACGGGCAAGCCAGCAAGCTAAAGCCATGTGAGGGATGGGGATGAAGTCCGACTACTGGAATGTCGACGACGCGCAGGTGATCGAAAAAACCGGCAAGCCGATCGCGCACTGGATCAAGGTGCTCGACACGTTCAAGGCAACCGACAGGAAATCCAACGACGTGGTCGCCTACCTGCAAGAACACGACGTGTCGCGCTACTGGGCCCGCACGCTGACCACGCTCTACCTCAAGAGACAAGCCGGGGAATAATCGCTCCGGCAGAGAAGCGGAGAACCGCCAAATGCCCGATATCATTCTTCATCACTACGCTCAGTCGCCCTACTCGCAGAAGATACGGTCCTTCCTCGGCTTCAAGGGACTCGACTGGCGCAGCCACGTCGTGCCGTGGGTTCCGCCACGGCCGGAGTTGAACCTGCTTACAGGCGGCAACCGCAAAATCCCGATCCTGCAGATCGGTGCGGACATCATCTGCGACTCGACGATGATCCTGCGCACGCTGGAGAAACTCTATCCGCCGCCGCCGATCAGCCACGCGGCCGACATCCTCAACCATCCGATCCAACGGCTGTGGGAGCCGCGCCAGATGATCTATCTCGGCGCCATCCGCTTCCGCTCACGCGAGGATGTCGGCGGCATGTTCGCCAGTGACGAGGAGCGCACCGCCTTCCTCAAGGACCGCATCCCCTTCATGGCCCCGGCGAGCGACATCACAAAGAGCGGCGAATTCATGCCGAGCGCAGCGGCCCATGTCCGCCTGCATGCCTTCTGGCTCGACCATGTGTTGTCGAGCACCGGGCCGTTCCTTGGCGGTTCGACGCCCTCGCCCGCGGATTTCTCCGCCTTCCACGGCTTCTGGTGGCTGCGCCCGAGCTCCGCTAGGCAGGACCTACTCTCACCGCTCGATGCGCTCTGGGCCTGGGTCGATCGGATGGAGAAGCTGGATCAGGGCGCGACACCTACGCCGATCACGGGCGCCGAGGTTCTGGCGCACGCTCGCGACAAGCAGCCCGCAATCGAGCTTCCGAACTTTCCATTGCCCAATGATCCCAAACTGGGCGCACGCGTGAGCGTCACTCCGGACGACTATGGCAAAGACCCGGTCACAGGCGATCTGGTTTCGATCGGGCCGGACCATGTGATCCTGCGCCGCGAGACGCCGGAGACAGGGACGCTGCACGTCCACTTCCCTCGCTGGGGCTATCGCCTCGTGCCGGCGTAAGGTCGATCCAATTTCATTGAAATTGCATAGCGACGCCGAACGCGCCATTCGCCCTGAAGGCGCACGCTTCTCTCATGAGCAGCGTGACCTTCAACGCCCTGTCCGGAATGAATGCCGCGACCCAGCGCTTTGCCGACGCGGCCGGTCGCATTGCGTCGGGCAAGTCGGACGACCGGGCGAAGGACATCGTGGATCTTCTGGGCGCTCGCCGCGACTTCGAGGCAAACCTTCTGGTTCTACGGGTTGAATCCGACATGATGGACCGGCTGCTCGACATGAAAGCCTGACGCCTACTTGGCGTCGCTCTCCTCGATCTTCACCCCACGCTTCTTGAGGGCTTCGCGCAGCAGGAACTCCATCTGCGCATTTACGCTCCTGAGCTCGGCCGCAGCCAAGCGCTCGACCGCGGCGTAGAGCGCCGGGTCGAGCCGCAGGGGGAAGGATTTCTTGCCGGGCGAAGCCATGCCGGCCTTTCTACTTATTGATACAGCGATCCCGTGTTGACGACCGGCTGCGCCTCACGATCGGCGCAGAGCACGACAAGCAGGTTGGACACCATGGCGGCCCTGCGCTCGTCGTCCAGCTTCACGATGTCGCGCTCGTTGAGCTGCTGCAGCGCGCTTTCGACCATGGAAACGGCGCCAGCCACGATCTTCTGCCGGGCTTCCAGCACCGCTTCGGCCTGCTGGCGGCGGAGCATGGAGGAGGCGATCTCCGGCGCGTAGGCCAGGTGCGAGAGGCGCGCCTCGTCGATCGCCACGCCCGCCACCGAAACCCGCTCGTTCAGCTTCTGCGCCAGCATCTCGCCAACCTTGTCGGCATCGCCGCGCAGCGTGGGCTCGGCATCGTCCGAATGGTCGTAGGCGAAGTGCGAGGTGATCTCGCGCAACGCGGTTTCGATCTGGATGTTGACGAAGGTGTCGTAGTCGTCGACGTCGAACAGGGCTTGCGCCGTGTCGGTCACGCGCCACACCACGACAGCCGCGATCTCGATCGGGTTGCCGCGCTTGTCGTTCACTTTCAGGGTTTCCGAGGTCACGTTGCGGACGCGCAGCGAGATCTTCTTGCGCGTGTACCACGGCACAACCCAGCGCAAGCCGGCGCGCCGGTCGGTCCCTTTGTAGTTGCCGAACAGCGTGATCGCCGCGCTTTCGTTCTGCTGCAGCGAATAAAGACCGGTGAGGATCAGCACTGAAACTAGAATGATCGCGACACCAAGGCCCACATAGTAGAGGACGGTCAGATCGTCGTCCCCTTTGCTTTGGGATGCGCCATAGATGATGAGGCCGATCGCGGCGATGAAACCGGCGAGCGCCAGAACCAGCAGGAAACCGCCGCTGAGCGTCGTCGCGCTTCTTTCCTGGGTCTTCTTGTGAGTGGGGGCTTGGGCCACGTGGGTCCTCCGTGAAATATCGAAGTGATATCACTTTGATATTGACTCCCGCAGAAGTCAAGAGCAGGATCGGCGTACGGATTGAATTTTGGAGGAACGTCCAATGAAGCCATTTGCAGTCGCTGGTGTGATTGCGTTTTGTGTCGCGCCGGCCTTCGCCCAGGAACCCACAACGCTGCAATATGTCCTGAAGAATGGCGTCGTGATTCACGCTGAACGTAACGGTCACCCGATGGATTTCCAGGTGACCTACAGCGACAACGGCGCCTCCAGCATGACGATCAATGGACAGGTTCTGCCGGGACGGTGGCGCGTCGACGGCGACAAATTCTGTACGTCCAACGTCGCGAACCCTACGGAGAACTGCTTTGTCATCCCGGCGGGCAAGAAGCCGGGCGACTCATTCACGGTGATGACGCCGGCAATGGGCGAGACCACTCTCACCATAAACAAATAGGCGTCTGCCACGCCTGGAGGCGGCGATGATATCTGCTTTCATCCCCTGGCTGGTCGGCGGATCGGTTGCCGTCCTGATTGCCTTGCTGGTGGTCGTGCAACTCGCACGCCGCATGGAGCAGCGCGACAGCGCGCGCCCGCGCGTTCCCATGGTCCGCGGCGGACGCAAGCCGCCCAGGGTTTCCGCCCCGCCCAAGGCCGCTGTCTCGCCCGCGAAACCGTCAGCAATCAATCCGGCGATAGGCCTTGCACTTGGCGGCGTCGCGGGCATGGGCGCGGTCAATCTGCTTGAGCGGCTGCGGCGTGCGCGGGGTGACGATGGATCAGGCGAGTCAGCTCGTGCGCGCAAGCGTGCAGGGGCTGCCTCCATCGGCGTCGTTGTCGCCGTCATCACCGCAATAGGCGCAGCCATTGGCTCCATCAAATCCTCGCCAAGGGAGGTCACGATGTCAGAGATCGCCGCCGGAGACCTGCACGGCACGTACGTGTCCGCTGGCAAGCACAGGCCTGTCGTCCTGATCGTGCCCGGCTCGGGCCCAACTGACCGCGACGGCAACAACCCGATGGGGGTCAAGGCCAACAGCTATGCGCTTCTTGCCGACGGCCTCGCGCAAAAAGGCATCTCGACGGTCCGCGTCGACAAGCGCGGCATGTTCGGTTCGGCCGGCGCAGGCAATCCCAATGCTGTCTCGGTTGATATTTACGCGCAGGACTATCGCGCCTGGGTCGACGCGATCCGCAAGGAGGCTGGCGTCAAATGCGTCTGGCTGCTGGGCCATTCCGAGGGCGCGCTGATGGTCTCAGCCGCCGCCCAGGGCCGAAAGGTCGTGTGCGGCCTGATCCTGGTTTCCGGCGCGGGGCGCC
>DASZSI010000408.1:0-14175 GCA_035548775.1 Hyphomonadaceae bacterium | reverse complement strand
GAGCCAAAACCGAGGCGCATGCAACGAAGAGCAGACTACGGGTCATCGAGATCTCCTTGAATGAACGAAACGACTCAGCCCGCCGGTTCGCGCCGACGACTTCAGGGAGGATATGGGCAGAAACATGATCCCAAAAGTGCGGAGACATCCGTGCAAAATCATGAGGTTTTGGTAAGGCTGACACGATCCGGTAGCTGTGGAGCAATGAATAATTCACAGGCCTGCGGATTCCCTCACTGAGGCTTTTCGGGCACACTTCAGCCGAATGCGGCTCGGACGTGGGGGCAGCGGGTCGCCGCGTTTTGCGGGCAAGTAGATGGGATACGTTCTCATCGGTACGGAGCCTAGCCAGTTCTCTGGCAAGGCTCGCGGGTACCTTCGCTGGAAAGGCGTGGACTTCGCTGAGCAAACGGCGACGCCTGAAGTCTATCGCGACATCATCGAACCTCGGGTCGGCTTCGCGGTCATCCCTATTCTACTGACGCCGGACAATCAGGTTGTCCAAGACACGGCCGACATCATCGATTTCATCGAGCAACGCCACCCGACGCCGAACGTTTATCCTGCAGGGCCAGTGCAGAAGCTTGTCTCGCTTCTAGTCGAACTTTACGCCGACGAGTGGTTGGTTATTCCGGCGATGCACTATCGCTGGAGCGAGAACGAATCCTGGATCACTGAGGAATTCGGCCGCATCGCTGCGCCTGCAGCTTCGCGTGAAGAGCAAATCCGCATCGGGCAGGTGATCGCTGCGCCCGTGAAAGATTCTATCCCGCGGCTAGGCGTCAGCGAAGAAACGGTTTCGGGTATCGAAGCCCATTATGAAGGCTTTCTGGCTGACTATTCGGCGCACCTCCGGCGCATGCCATTCCTGTTAGGCGGTCGGCCTTCGCTTGGCGATTTCGCGCTCTTTGGTCCGCTGTATGGACCCCTGTATCGCGATCCGGCTTCAGGCGAGCGCATGCGGCGTCTGGCGCCGGTCGTGGCGGAGTGGGTCGAGCGAATGCGCGACGTGCCGACGATCGAGGGCGAACCTACGCCCGGAGACGAAATCCCGCTAACAATACATCCCATCCTGAAACGCCAGATGACTGAACAATTGCCCGACCTGATCGACAGTGCTCGCGTGCTTCAAGAATGGTCCTTGGCTCAACCGAAAGGCGCTCGCGTAAAGCGCTCGCTCGGCACTCACGAGTTCGCAATTGGGGGACGGCGCGGCGACCGCAGTATAGTGTCATTTTCGCTATGGCGGTTGCAGCGGGTGCTGGATCACTATCGTTCTCTTGCCGGCCCTGACCGGGAGCGTGCGGACAAGCTGCTAGCCGCCGTTGGCGGCCGGGCGCTTTCCAGCTTCCAGCTGCCGGTAAGGTTGGAACGCCGGGATTATCGGCTGGTGATCGCCTGAGGCGTCGGCGCACGCGCGTGAGTTCGGAAAGCACAGGAAAAGTCAGGGAAAATCAGGCTTCAGCCTGCGACCTCGTCGACTGATGTCCGAGGTTCCTCGGGGCTCCTCACTCGTCAAGGAAGTGATACGGTAGCGAGACTCAGGGCCGGCCGGCGCCGTCCCTCGCCAAACGGGGTTCGAAGGCATGCTGCGATCCGCCGTGAAAGACGTTGCGGGGCTGGCCGGGAATGCGCGAGCCGCCGCGCTCGGCGCTGCGCTAGTCCTTCTTGCCGCGTGCGGCGGGCAGGCGCCCGACAAGACGGCGGCCGCCAAGCCTGGCGCCGCCGATCCCGGCGGCGCGACGATTTCGGCAACCGGGGCTAATAGCCCGCTGGCGCAACAGACGGCGACCACCGCTGCTTCGCTCGACACGTCGACCTGGGTGTTGGCGCCGCCCTTCTATGCCGGCGGCGACGAGCCTGCCTGGAAGCTGGACGTCGGCGATGGCTGGTTTTCTTTCAAGCGCTCTGGCCTGCCCAAGATAGAAACGCCGATCGTGCAGCCGAAGAAAGTTGGCGCCGCAGACGTATTCGAATCCGACACGCTGAAGATCACCATCAAACGTGAAGCGTGCATGACCGACGAGGTCGGCAACGCAGATGTCAGCGCGACCGTCACATTCGACGGTACGGACTTTGACGGGTGCGCAATGAAAGGCCAGTCGGCTGGCGCCTCGCCTGAAGCGGGCCAAGTGGTCGATGCCCTCGCACAGATCGACATGTGCCTTGCCAAGGCTGGCGTTCCCGCAATCGTCACTGCGGTTTATCCACGTGAGGGCGACCGCACGGCGGTGGGTCTCAAGGGCAAGGATGGCAGTTTCTACGAATGCGCGGTGGAGCCTGGCGGTAAGGAAATCGCTTATCTCGACACGATCGATCCCAATACCATCGCATCCTGGCAGTCGCGAATGCGGTTTCTGCGCACCGGCGTGGCGGACGCCACCAAGTGCGACGACACAGAGACGGTGAAGGCCGGCGATAAAGTGGTCGGCCGCCTCCTCGGCAAGAAGTGCAAATTCTAGATCCTGCTCATGACCACGGTTTGTAGACGTCCGGCCCGCTGATGGCGGCCGCCGGCGGTTTCTCTGTCGGCTGAGACTGGGGCGAGACCGGGCTCGGCGTAGCGGAGGGCGGCATGCCCAACGCAGTCTGCCTTGTTCGCGCGCTGTAGCCGCTAAAGAGGAGACCGGTGGAGGTCACCTTCGAGGCTGGCGCGGTGGCCCGGACCTTTTCAGGCTGTGCCGAAACGGACTCTAGGGAAGCGCCGGGCCGGGAAAAAGAGTCAATCGAGCCAAAGCCGGGCTTTGCTGCGGGTTTGCCTCCAGGCGAAAAAAGAGTCGAAACCGAGCGGGAGGGGACCGCGAGCGAGATAGGCGCCGGATCGGCCTTCAGCAGCGGCATGGGCCGAGTCGTCTCCGGCAGAGATGGTGACGGCTCGGGCTCAGGGTTTGGCGCAACGGCAGCGGTGGAAACCGTTGGCTGCGGCTCGGGTTGCTGCTCGGACGTCGAAGGCTGGACCTGGACAGATAGCGTTGCCTCGGGAGCAGCGGGTTTGATCGCTGTAGCCGCTTGTTGTGTCGCCGGCTGGATGGCCAGCACGCGCTCGATCGCAGTGTCGGCTTGGACGATTTCGGCAGGATGGGCAGACGGCTCGGGCGGAGTGTGTGGTGAGGGCGGAGGCTCAGCGGCAGCCTTGCGGCGCGCCTCCATGTCCGCAGTCGCCGCTGCGAGCGCCGCCGCGCTTTCCGATGCTGTAACCGGCGCCGGGCGTTTCGGCTGGGCCGGTTCATCGAATTCCAGCGAAGCTGGAAGCGGGTCGAGTTCCGGCGTTTTCTGGGGCGACGAAAGGGATGACAGGATTTTGGAAATCGCCGCTTCGGCGCCGCGGGCCACCCGATGAGCGCGCCGGGCCATGTCGGCCACCTGCGTGGCATAGGATCCATCGCCGCCCGGCCACGCAGCTTCAGCGAGGTCTGCAGCATCGGCGCGCTCAAGCTCGGCGCCATCCGATCGCAATAGCCGCACCGTCGGCGGGTCAGCCTCTACCTCGATCGAATAACCCTCGGTTTCGAAGACCGAACACTTCCGTTCGCCTTCCTTCCAGGCGATCTGTCCCTTGTCGGTGAGTTCGCAAAGCTTGCGGATCAACTGCTGTGTCGAAGCGTGAAGCATGGGCCCTTCCAGTCCTGGCGGCACCATGGAAGCCGTCACTGGCCGGGTCAAGTTCGCCGGGCCACTCCCAGTCGGCGGGAAATCAATCGCTGCAATTTTTCGGGGTCACGCGTTTCGCATTCCCATATTGTCACAACTTTCCAGCCGAGCGCCTTAAGTTTTCTTTTTGTCGTTTTGTCACGTTCGACATTTCGGGCAATCTTGGCGCGCCAATAGTCGCGGTTGGTCGCTGGCATCCGGGCGCCGCGCGGACATTCATGGCCGTGCCAGAAGCAACCGTGAACGAACATCGCGGTCTGCCTTGCGGGAAAGACAAGATCAGGCTTGCCCGGTAGGTCGTCGCGGCCAAGTCTGAAACGCAATCCAATCTTGTGAGCTGATCGGCGCACGGCCAGTTCCGGGGTCGTGTCTTTCGACTTCACCGCACGCATCACAGCCGAGCGTTTTTCGCTGTCGAACACATCGGCCATCAGTGGTTGTCTCTTGTGCGAAGACGGCTATGACTCTTGCAGTCCGTAAGCGGAGGATTCTTCATGGCTCGCACAACTCATCGTAGCACAGGCGGCAAGAAGCTTTACGCTGTCCGCAACAAGACCGGAAAGTTCAAGGACATCCAGACCTATAAGCGCGCCTCGCAGCTGGACCAGAAAAAACGCTCGAAGGCCGAAGTGGCCGCCAAGAAAGGTGCGAATAAGAAGGCGCCGGCCAAGAAGAAATAGGGGACTTCGCGGCTAGGCGGCTACTTTGGCGGGCGAAATGCCCGCGAGAGGCGCCAGAAGATGTCGGCCCAGCCAGCGCACAACCGGAACCGAAACGCCATCGCCTAGCACCTTCAGTGCGGCGGTTTCGCGATCCGGAAGGATATAGCCTTCGTCGCAGCCCATCAGTCGAGCGGCTTCCCGCGCCAGCAGCGGTCGTAGCCGCGCCTTGCCGCCTTCCGTGACCAGCAGGAGCTGGTTCGATGAGCCGCCGGCGGGCGTGCGCAGGCATCCTGCCACACCGTCATACCGAATCTCGGCGCGTTGAATTCGTTCGCCCTGCTCGATCCGGATGCGGCGAAACACGGCGCCGGCGGTCCACTTGCGATCCGCAAGGGCGGCCTCGACACGCCGGCGATGCAGCGGCGCCATTTGGGAGAGCAGTTTTTCGGTATCTTCCTCGGAGCGCCAAGCCGAAGCCGGAGGATCACGATCCAGCAGCGCGGCGAGATCTAGATTGCGCTTGGGCGGATGGGGCAGGCGCCACCATACCCAAGCCATGTGTATCTGGTCCGGTAGCGCCTCTACCGCCGCACAAAGGCCGGGCGGATGGAAGACCGGATCGGGATGGTCGGTAGTAAGGTTGGCAGGCAGCTTGCCCTTGTGCGCGATGATGAAGAGGCGCTGGCGCGATTGGGGCGAAAACAACGCAGCGTCGATCAGCATCGCGCCCATACGATAGCCGGCGTCGGCCAGCTGGGTCACCAGCATCGCGAAGTCCCGCCCCCCATGGGACGACAAGAGACCTGCAACGTTTTCGATCGCCAGCGTGCGCGGAGCTCTGGGGCCGAGTTTCTCGATGATGTTCCAGAAGCCCCAGAAGGCGCCTGATCTCGGCGCATTGAGCCCACGGCGCTCACCGGCCAGCGACAGGTCCTGGCAAGGAAAGCTTGCCCAGGCGAGCGAGGCGTCCGGCAGCTTCGCCGCGCTCAACTTCCAGATGTCGCCTTCCTCGATCGGATCGCCAGCAAAATTGCGGCGATAAGTGGCGCACTTCATCGGGTCGATGTCGTTGGCGAAGGTGCAGTCGAACGTTCCGACCAGTCCCTGGCGAGCCATACCGCCGCCGGCGAAGAACTCGAGGAATTTGGGGCGCTGAGCCATCCCTGGATTCTGGCGTGATTCGGGGTCGGGGTGACCGGGACGAGGCCGAATAGTGCTGTGGGCAACAAGGTGGCCGCAGGTCGTCGGGTCATGTCGGTTCGGAAGCAACTCAATGCAGGAACGGTATTCGCCCTCAGGCTTGGCGAGGGTTTAGGTGCCTGCATCAACGGAGACGCAACCATGCGCAGCAACTGGATGAAATGGACGAGTATCGGGCTGTTTGCGGCTCTCAGCCTGTTCCTGGTGGTTTTCGGAACGATCTACGCGACGGTGCAGAACCTCTTGTGGTTCCATGCGGCGGCGGTGCCGAAGCAGGCGCTGCAGGATGTGCGACCACTCTATTTTGCCCTGATGACACTGATCGGCGGCGCTTCAGGTGGGCTCGGCCTGCTCGGCCTCTACGTGACGTTTGGTCCAGTTCGGCGCGGGATGAGTTCAGGCGCGGTGGTTCTTGCCGTCGCCAATTCGGTCGCATTGGTGATGGCCGCCATCACGGCGGAGAAGCTGGCCGTCGCGACCGGCTCGCCGACATCCTGGCACATCATGGGTGTGCTGATGACAATCAACCTCTCGGCGCTGGCGCTTCACTTCGGCGCCAAGGCGCCGACGCGAAAAACAGCAATGGCCTAGTGTCAAAAACAAAATGCCCGGTCTTTCGACCGGGCATTTCACAGCTTGTTGGGTCAGTCCGCAGTTCGACTGGTTCAACTGATCCAAGTCATGCGGCGGGCGCTATGGCGCCTTGCTGGCGCGCGTCGTCGATGGCGTTGAGCTTGTCGAGCAGGTATTCGAGATCCGCTCGCGGAATGGCCTGAAACTGTGTGAGCACACGCTCGACCATGCGCTGGCGGAAACGCTCCCGATCGTCCGGTCCGCCGTCCATTTCGGTCTTGTGGAAGATTTCAACGGCGAGCCTGAAGGCGGTGAACATGCCGGGCGGCAGGCCAGCGCGCTCGAAGATCGTCTTGAGACCAAGCGTGCCCGCATCGTGGATCATGAGCCAGGCCTTGGAGCGCGGGATGCCGGCAAGCTCAGCCAGAGCATGTTCGACGAACTCGATATGGCCCAGGCACAGCCCGCGCATGATCATCGACGGTGTGAGGCGGCCGTTGAGATGAAGCTGCTGGACGAAGCGCGCCGGGTCGGAAGACAGGCCGGCCTGTTCCACAAGATCGAGCGTCGCGCGCTCGCGCGTGCCGGAGGCGATCTCGATCGCCAGCTGCGGTGGCAGTTCGTGCGTGTTGACCAAGCGGTCGAACAGCTCGCCCGTCACCATCGTGATCAGTTTTTCAGTCACATGGATCGGCAGGCTGGCACGACCAACCAGCGAGCCTTTGACCTCGTCATCATCGGCAAAGCGTTTCATCACGCCGGCATAGGCATCGTCGGAGAAAGCGGCGCCTTCGTTCTCGATGGCGGCTTTCACGGCCGGCTGGCAGCCATAAAGGGTGATGACTTCGGTGAGGCCTTCGGAGAGCGAGGGGCGCTCAGCGATAGCCACCTGTTTTTCCGGCGAGCCGGCGAGCACGAGTTCGACCAGGTCTTCGTCGGTAAGGACCGGCGAGTTCCTGAGGATCGGCGTGGCGATTGCGTCGATGTCTTTCGCCAGCCGCAGGGCGATCTCGCGCGGCAGCTTGGGCGAATTACGCAGGGTGACGGCGAGCGCGCGGCGGACCAGGGCGGCGGTGTCGTTCGCCATCAGCTCCAGCACCTGCTGGGCCGAGGCGCGATCGTCGTCCGTCAGCTCAAGCGCATCGATCCGCTTGCAGATCTTGTGGGCGGCGTTGGCGCGCGCCTCCGGGCTGTCGCCCCGGACTAGGCGGCGGATATCCTCCTGGGTCAGGGAGGAACGCATCGTCGCAACGGTCATCTTTACTCAGGCTTTCAGTTTGAACTGGCGGCTTGAACAGGCTTTAAAAGCCACAATTGCCGACCCGGGTTAACGGATTTTTACGGGACTCGAAAATTTTGCGCTACCAGCATGGTTTATGCCGGGTGGCTGGGAGGAAGGAATGCTGCTGAAGGGCGTGAAAGTCATTGAGCACGCGACCTATTTTGCCGCGCCAGGCGCTGGCGGCATTTTGTCGGACTGGGGAGCTGAGGTCATAAAAATCGAGCCGCCAGGCGGGGACCCAGTGCGCAACAACTTCCCAACCAAAGGAACGGGAAAGGAGCACCTAACCGACAACCCGGCATTTGACGGCGACAATCGGGGCAAGAAGTCGATCGTGGTCGACGCCCGCACCGAGGAGGGGCGCGAGATCATTCGCAAGCTGGCCGACACGGCCGACGTCTTCCTGACCAACGTAAGGCCCGGGGGTATCGAGCGCTCTGGTCTATCCTATGAGATACTGTCGAAGCGGAACCCGAAGCTCGTCTATTGTGCGCTCACGGGCTATGGCCTCGAAGGGCCGGACGCCAATGCGCCGGGGTTCGATGTGGCAAGCTTCTGGTCGCGCTCGGGCCTGGCGAGACTTACGGCGCCCAAAGGGTCTGAGTTGTTCCCGGTTCGCACGGCGGCGGGCGATCACACGACCAGCATCGCAGCCGTGGCGGCGATCAATGCGGCTCTCATTGAAGCGCTGAAATCGGGCAAGGGCAGGTTGGTGGATGTAAGCCTGCTGCGCACCGGCCTATACACGATACACACCGACCTTGCGATCCAGCTATTCTTCGGTCGCAACGCGTCGACCAGGCCACGGGCGCAGGCCTACAATCCGCTCACCAACTTCTTCCGCACCAAGGACGATGCCTGGATCTGCATCGTGGCGCGGGCGGGCAACTCGGACCTGCCGCGCATGGCGCGGGCGTTCGACCTGCCTGGGCTAGACAGCGATCCGCGCTTCCTGGGGGGGAAGGCGCGGCGTGACAACGCGGAAGAAATCACGGCGATGTTCGATGCGGCTTTCGCGAAGTTCACCAAAGCCGAGATGGCCGAACGCCTCAACAAGGAAGAGATCGCATGGGCGCCGGCGCAGACGCTGGCTGATGTGGCGGCTGACCCGCAGGTTTATGCGGTCGGCGGGATCGTCGATCTGCCTTCGCGTTCCGGCGAAACCTTCAAGTCACCTGGCGGCCCCGCGCGTTTTGTTGGCGCGGATGACGGACCGAAGGGGCCGGGACCAAGTCTTGGCGAACACACGCGCGAAGTCCTGAAGTCGATCGGCTATTCCGAGGCGCAGGTCGAGGCGGCGCTGGCGTCCAAGACAGTGGCGTAGGCTTTAATAGTTGTTCGGGGCAAGCCCTGATGGTCGGTGTTGGCGAACCGGATTGGCCAACCTAGATCATACACGCGCGTCGAGACTTCGTAGATTGTTAGGGGCGAAGGTTCAGCCTTGTTGGATAGCGTGATGCCTGGGTGGGAGCGCGAAGGCGCATGAAGCTTCGAGAGCCGGACGGCCAGATACACCATGTGCCGGCCAGGTTGTTGGTGTCGGCGATCGAGCGGTTGGCGGGCGCGAAAACCGCCGAGGACGTGATCGAAACTTTGCGGACGACTGTACGCGCGCTGGTCGACGCGGACGGCATCTGCGTCGTGCTGCGCGACGAGGGCAAGTGCCACTATGTCGAGGAAGACGCCATCGGTCCGCTTTGGAAAGGCGGCAAGTTTCCGATGGAAACCTGCATCAGCGGCTGGGCCATGATGCACAAGAAGGCTGCCGTGATCCCGGATGTTTTCGTCGATAATCGCATACCGCACGCGATCTACCGCGAAACGTTCGTCAAGTCGCTGGTGATGACGCCGATCGGGCGCGACGAACCAATAGCGGCGCTCGGCGCCTATTGGGCACGCCACTACGACGCGCCGGAGGAGGTGGTCGCCACGCTGGAAACCCTAGCGCGTGCGGCGGCCACCGCGTTGGAAAACGTCCATCTCGCAGGCGTCCTGAAATCCTCACTGCGCCTGACCGAACTGGCGCGCGACGAACTACATCACAGACTGAAGAACGCCCTGTCTGCGGTCGACGCCATTGGCGTTTCCGTGTTGCCTCAGGAACAGGCGCGCGAAATGTCCGAACGGGTCGAAGCGATTGCGCGCGCCTACGCGTTGCTGGAGCGCAAGCCTCAATCGGCGCCGACGGTCAGCATCGGAGAGATCTTGACGGCAGAGCTGGCGCCCTATCGCAAGCAGGCCGTCGCCAAGATCGATCTGACGGGCGGCGAGGTTGAGCTGGAAAGCATGCAGGCGGTGGCTCTCGGATTGGCTATAAACCAGCTTGCGACGAGCGCCTTCCGGCGTGGCGCCCTGGCTAGCGCCAGAGGCGGCCTCTGGATCACCTGGCGCGAGGAGAACCGGAACGTTCTCGTTCGCTGGGAAGAGGCCGTCGGCAAGACGATGGAGGGCGCGGTGATCGAAAGCTTTGGCGCTGCGTTGATGAAAAACATGGTCGAGGACCAGCTGAAGGGCTCGCTGCGCCGAACAGTTATGGATGGCCGGGCCTGTTGCCTGATCGAATTCGCCAACACTCGCGCCCGCGAATTTCCAAGAAATCCTTCCGCCTGACTCGCCTGATCTAGGTTAGGCTTGAAGGACTCGGGTTACGCGTTATTTCCACGCTCTCAGGGGTGGAGCACGCGTGGCCGACCAGACCTCAACAGAAGGCAAGAAGCCGGGTTCGACATTTCCGGTCAGTGGGGGCGAACTTGGCCGCCTGATCCGGCAATTCGACTGGTCCAAGACCGAGTTAGGTCCGATCGACCAGTGGCCGCAATCTCTCAAGAGCGCGACTGACGTGGTGCTTCAGGCGCCGCTGCCGCTGGTGATGCTGTGGGGCCCCAACGGCATCATGATCTACAACGACGGTTATGCGGAGTTCGCCGCCGACCGACACCCGGGGCTGTTGGGCTCGAAAGTGCTTGAGGGGTGGCCCGAAGCTGCGGACCTAAACCGGCGCGTATTGGACACCTGTTATCACGCTGGCGACACGCTGACCTTCAAGGACCTGCCGCTGACGTTGTACCGGAACAAAGGGCAGCCGGACAATCTGTGGGTCGATCTCAACTATTTTCCCGTGCTCGATGAAACCGGCAAGCCCGCCGGCGTTATCGCGATCGTGGTTGAGACGACAGGCCGGTTCCTGGCCGAGCAGGCGCTTGCCGAAGAGCGAGCCGCCGTGCTGGAGGCAAATCAGCGACTGACGGCGGAGTCCAATTTTCTGCGCGACCTGTTCCAACAGGCACCGAGCTTCATGGCGCTGATGAGCGGGCCGCAACACAATTTCGTTCTGGTCAACGATGCCTACAAGCGCCTGATTGGTGGACGCGAGGTGGTCGGCAAGCCAATCGCCGATGGCCTGCCTGAGGTGGTGCCGCAGGGTTTCGTGAAGCTGCTCGATGTGGTCTATAACACCGGCGCCCCCTTTATCGGCGCCGGCACGCGCGTGATGCTCGAACACCCTGGGGAGATCGGACAGCGCGAGCACTTCCTGGACTTCATCTACCAGCCGCTGCGCAATACACAGGGAGACGTAACCGGCATCTTCGTCGAAGGCCAGGATGTCACCGAGCGGCTCCGTGGCGAACAGCACCTGCGATTGGTTGTAAACGAGCTGAATCACCGCGTGAAAAACACGCTGGCTACTATACAGGCCGTGGCGGCTCAAACTTTTCGTAATGCCGAAGATCTGGGTCAGGCGCAGGCGAACTTCTCGTCTCGCATCATGGCGCTGGCGCGGGCGAATGACCTGCTGACTGGCGAGAATTGGGAAGGCGCATCGCTTTCAGATATCGTGGCGGCCGCGTCCGTGGCGCTGGGCGGCAACGAGCCAGGCAGGTTCTCAGCCAGCGGTCCAGTTATCCGTTTGTCGCCGAAGGCTGCCCTGTCGCTCTCGATGGCAATGCACGAACTGGGAACTAACGCCGTAAAGTACGGCGCACTTTCGAATGCAGAGGGACGTATCAATGTCAGTTGGAGCGTGGCGCGCGACGCTGGCGGTCGCGAGATGATGCGGATCGAATGGCGAGAAAGTGATGGTCCGCCGGTAACGCATCCATCACGCCGGGGATTCGGCAGCCGCTTGGTTGAGCGTGGCCTTGCAGGCGAACTGGGGGGAGATGTGCAGTTGAACTTCGAACCTTCCGGTGTCGTATGCGTAATCCAGGCGCCGATGGATTTGTATAAAGACGAAGCCGAGTAATGGCGGGTCCGTACCGCATATTTGTCGTCGAAGACGAGATGGCGATCGCCTTGATGATCGAGGACATGGTGGGCGATCTCGGCCATCACATTGTGGGAGTCGCAATGCGCCTGCCGCAGGCAATGGAAATGGCCAGGGACCTACCCGTCGATCTTGCGATCCTCGATATCAACCTCGACGGTCGGCGATCGTTCCCGGTAGCGCAGATGCTGCGCGACCGGGGTGTGAAAATCCTGTTTGCGTCGGGCTATGGCTCGCCAGGCCTGGAAGCGCCATTCCTCGACGAGGTCATCATCAAGAAGCCTTTCGAAGCGGTCGACCTCAAGCGCGCAATCGAGAAGGTGAAAGCCTAGGTTTTGGTGTTGACACCGGGCCAGTTACTGGCCGTCAGACTGTCTGTCTGGAAGTCAAACAGAGCGCTCATCAAAGTGGTCGCCAGCTGCGTCGCGCCAAGGCGCGCATTGAGAAGCATCTGGGCGTCGGGCGGCGTCATGTGGGCATGCGGATCGGCGAAGTTGCCGGGCGCTACCTTGCCAGCGTCGGCATCGGCGACGGCAACGCCGGTCAGCTTTGTATAGAGCTGGGAAGGCGTGATGTTCTCGCCATCCTTGCCGCTGAAGACGGAGGTATTGGCAAGGGCCGCGCGCGGAAACATCTCTGCGGCCGATCCCTTGGAGTTGTGGCGCGCGGCGCGGATCAGGTGCGCTGCTTCCTGCGGGCCCATGAAGTGGGCGACGTAAAGCTCCGACGAGGTGGCAGGACGGCCGAGTTTTTTCTCCAGGATTCTGGAATTCTCGCGCGCGAGTTCGCCGGCCATGCGGGCCGAAAGATCGGGGTCATTGCGCAGGGCGAGCAGGTCGGCGCGGGACTGGCCCTCGGTTGAGACATTGTGCTGCGCGCCATAGCGGTCGAGTACGTTGAGCCAGGTCTCGTTGGTGAACTGGAAAAGGCCGGTCGCCGAAGAAGTGGAGGCCTTGGCGGTCGGGTCGAAATTGCTTTCGCGCTGGGCCGTGCGCACGAGATAGCTGAAGTCCGCGCCCGTGGCGGCCGAAGCCGACTTGATCGCGTTCAGCACTTCGAGGCGCTGGGCGGCCTTTGGAACGGCGCTGACGGAATCGCTCACGGGGCTGGATCCTGACAAGGACCCAAACTCAGCGAGTTATGGTTAGCGAGAGGTTAACGCTTAGCTATCCGCCTTCGGCGCCATGGCGAAATGAATGCCGGCCTGGGCGAGCTTCTCGGCGTCGCGCCAGCGGCAGTTTTCGGCGATGAGGGCGATGCCTTCGGCCGAGGCAACCTCGAGGCGCGTCATCGGAATTTCCATCGCGTCCATGCGGGTCGGGTCGAGGCGGACGGCTTCGAACGTCATGCGGGCGCGGGCGCCCATCGGCGTGCGCCAGGATTTGCGGGCATCAAGGCCAACGCGGAAGCCGCGCTTGCGGAAGGCGTCGACCTTGTCGAGCGCGAGTTCTTCCAGGGCCGTCACCGAGGCGTCGCAGAAGTCGATGCGGATTTCCTGGGGCAGCAGGTTGGCGCGTTTCACGCCGGCTTCGGCCGCCATGGGCGAGTCCGGGTCCGACAGGCAGGCCATCGGGGCCGAAATCGAAATCGGGCGTTCGTTGGCGCCGGCGTCATGGGCGAGGCGGGCGGCGCGCTCAATCAGGTCGCCCAGCCAGCCGGGGGCCGAAGGATGGGCCGCATCCGACAGGTGGCGGGGATGGAACGTGTCTTCGAAGGCAATATCCGTTTCAACGTGCATGCCGAAGGCGGCGCCGTCCGCCAGGCGCACAACCGGGCGGAAACGCAGACGCGGCTGGCGCACGGCGAGCGGGGCGGGCTCGTTCACGACAAGGCGCAGATGGGAGGCGCGCGCGTAGGTCATTGCTGTGTCCCGGAGGAGGTGCTGATCTGTCATCCGGGATAGCAAATCGAATTGAAGGCTGGCCGAAGCGGGATCGGTGAATTTTCATCAAATCGGCCACGGTTTTAGAACGTGAAGGAGCAGTAAATGAGCGAGGGCAAGGACCCCCCCAAACCGGCCTCTACCGTGCTGCTGCTACGCGATCAGGAAGGCCTGGAAGTCCTTATGGTACGGCGTTCCGCGGGCATGGCGTTCGGCGCCAGCGCATGGGTGTTTCCGGGAGGTAAAGTTGCTCCGGCGGACGCGGATCCGGCCTGGGATGACTACTCGGACGGTAACTATTCGCATGAGGAACGTGCTTTAAGGATAGCTGCGGCCCGTGAAGTGTTTGAGGAATCCGGGTTGGTCCTGGCGACACGCACGCTATCGGGGATGGAATATTCAGCGCTTGATAACCAGCGTGCCGCAGTTGAGGCCGACCCAGCGCTGTTTCTGAAAGCGGTGAAGGAGGCAGGGCTACGGCTGGCTCTGGATCGGTTGGTTCCGTTTGCTCACTGGATCACGCCCAAGTTCGAGCCGCGCCGGTTCGACACTCACTTCTTTCTGGTTCGCGCGCCGGAAGGACAAACAGTTCGACATGACGGTCGTGAGGCTGTGGACCATTCCTGGGTGAAACCGGTGGACCTGTTGGCGAAGCGAAAGG
>DASZSI010000407.1:0-20828 GCA_035548775.1 Hyphomonadaceae bacterium | reverse complement strand
CTTGGTCCTAGAAGGGAGAGGGGAACCCTTCTGTGCCAGACCAACAGCCCTTCCGATTTGAGCTTCTGCTCGATCTGGCCCGCGAGCCGTCGAGTGAGAAACGCCGTGAGCTGCTTCTGCAGATCACCGATGCGTTCATCGCCAACCCGGGCGAGCGCACCGAGAAGGAAGCTTCGATCTTCGACGACATCTTCGCGGCCGTCGCCGACGACCTGGA
Organism: Hyphomonadaceae bacterium; assembly: GCA_035548775.1. Taxonomy (GTDB): domain Bacteria; phylum Pseudomonadota; class Alphaproteobacteria; order Caulobacterales; family Hyphomonadaceae; genus UBA7672. Next base: position 20,611 of record DASZSI010000407.1, on the reverse strand, counting down.
AAAGGAAGTCCGCTTCGAACTCGCCCGCAAGATCGCCAAGACCCAGGCCCCGATGAACGCCACCGCCCGTCGCCTCGCGATGGACGTCATCGAGGTGGCCCGCCCGATCGTCGAGCAGTCCCAGGCGCTCAAGGACAGCGACCTGATCGACGTCATCGCCCAGAAGGGTCCCGACCACCAGGTCGCCGTCGCGCGCCGCCCGCATCTCAGCGAAGAGATTTCCGAAGCCCTGGTCGACACCCGCTCCGACCGCGTGCTGCATTCGCTGCTCGGCAACCCGACCGCCCAGATGGATCGTCCGACTTTCGAGAAGGTCGCCGAGCGCGCCTCGGCCAACCCCGTCCTGCACGCGCCCTTCGTCCGCAACCGCAATGTGCCGCTCGACCTCCTGAACGAGATCTATCTCAAGGTCGCCGACCAGCTGCGCGCCGAAATCCTCGTGCGCTTCGACGGCGTCTCGCCCGGCGAGCTCGAAGCCGCCCTCCAGGTCGGCCGCGCCCGGCTCTCGACGGCCTACGGCGTCATCCCCCAGGATTTCGACCAGGCGAAGCAATATCTGGCCAAGGTCGAGATGGTCACGCCCGTCCAGCCGCCGCAGCTTGTCGACATGCTGCGGGACGGCCGCCGCACCGCCTTCCTGATCGCCTTCGCCAAGCTGGTCGACATGGACTTCGCTATGGTCCAGCGCCTGGTCGAGGCGCAGGACATCGACGCGCTCGCCCTCCTGTGCCGCAGCGCATCCTTCCACCGCTCTGTCTTCGTCTCGCTCTCGCTCATAATCGGCGGCGAGCGCTATGGCATGACCAAGGCCAACGGCTTCGGCCAGCTCTACGAAAAAGTTCCTCCCACCGCCGCCAAGCGCGCCGTCCGGTTCTGGAAACTCCGCTCCAAGGAAACCCACGCAGCGGCGTGAGGGCGTGGCTACACCACCAGCCTGAAGGCATCCCCGTCGCGCACCACATGGCCTGCCGTCGGCGCGGCGAAGTGCGTGCCGATGACCAGCACCGGCTTGCCGGCGAGCTCGGAGAACACACGCCGCCGCGTTTCGGTGGAGGCCTTCTGGTCATAGTCGACCATCGCAGCCCAGTCCGGCCGCGCCATCTGACAGGGATGATGGACAAAATCGCCGGTGATCAACGCTTCCTCGCCCTTTGAGGAAATTCGCACGCTGACATGGCCTGGCGTGTGGCCGAGCGTTGGAACGAACGAGACCTCCTCGCAAACCCGGTGATCGGTCTCGACGAGGTCGACCAAGCCGGCGTCGAACACGGGCTTCACCGAGTCAGAGAAGACCAGCTGCAGTTCGGGATCGGCCTGCTGGTCGCGCCAGTGGCCGAACTCCACGCGTCCCATCAGGTAGCGCGCCTTCGGAAATGTCGGCGTCCACCTGCCGTCGACGAGCATGGTGTTCCAGCCGACATGGTCGACATGCAGGTGGGTGCACATCACGGTGTCGATACTCATGCGGTCGTAACCGGCCGCAGCCAGGTCCTGCAGGAAAGGGCCGTGCAGGTTGTTCCAGCTCTCGGCCTTGCGCCCCAGCTTGTCGTTGCCAAGGCAGGTGTCCACCACCATCCGCCGGGTCGGCGTCTCGATCACCAGAGCGTGGATCGACATCTTCAGCTTGCCGCGCTCGTCGCAGAAGTGCGGGCGCAGCCAGTCGATCTTCAGCGCTTCCTCATAAGTCGCCTGCGGCAGCAGGAAACGCGTCCCGCCCGTCGCCTCGACCTCGACGACACGGGCAACCTTCACATCACCGATACACCAGGAGAGCATGTGGGGCCTCGCGGGGGTTGATCGGCTTTTGTGCCGCGCGCCGCTTGCAACGCAAGTGGAGGCAGGCGCCGATGCGCCCTCGCGGCAGGGTGAAGGCCCGCTAAACCAAGCTTTTGCAGCATGCCATTCCACCCGCGTTCATCTTCGTCTCTATATTAGGACTATCGGGAGGACGTGACCCATGCGCGCTCGGCTATCAAAAAGCTCAGGTTTGACGGGCGGTTTCCTGCCCTTGGCCGCCGGAATCGGCGCGCGCAAGGCATGGGCGGCCGCCGCCGTGTCCGCACTGGCGCTGATCGCCGCCGGTTGCGTCACCGGTCCGACGCCCGAGGAAATCCAGATGATGGACTGGCAGCAGGCCGCGCGGCTCGACACGCCCCCGGCCTACGCCACCTATCTGCGCGTCTATCCGGACGGGCTGTATGCAGCCAACGCGCAGGCGCGGATCGACGAACTGGGCCGGATGGAAGCCGATGCCTTCGATGCCGCCCGTCGCGCCGATACCGAGGATGCCTACGCCGCCTTCGTCCAGCGCTGGCCGTGGGGCGTGCACGCGGCCCAGGCGACCTCGCTGCGTGACGAGCGCGCGGCGCCGCGCCTTGCCAAGCAGGAAGCCGAGGACTGGACCGAGGCCAAGCGCGAAGACCTGATCGAGATCTACGAAGACTTCCTCGACGCCTGGCCCAAGACGGCGCGCCGCACCGAAGCACAGGCGCGTCTGGATGTGCTGTACCGCACCGACCAGGGCGCATTCGTTCGGGCCAAGCGCTCAGGCTCGCCCTACCAGCTTCAGGATTTCATCCGCGACAACCCGCGCTCCCAGTGGGTGAATGACGCCAAGCGCGAAATCGACCTTATCGCGCGGGGCGACGACGAAGCGTGGCGCCGCGCCCTGGCCGTCAACTCGCTCGAAGGTTACGACGCCTACCTGGTGAACGAGCCCTATGGCCGCTGGCGCGAGGATGCGCAGAACGCCATCGCAGACCTGCATGAACGGGACTATCAGGCCTGGCTCGCCGCGCGGCAGCTCGACACCGTGCTGGCCTATGACGACTACCGTTCGCGCTATCCGTGGGGCGACTGGTTCGACACGGCCTGGTATCGCATCGACTGGATCAATGCCGGCCGGCACTACAATGACTGGGACAACAACTGGTGGACCGGCCATCGCGGCCGCGATGATCACCGCGATGACCATCGGGACGATCATCGCGACGACCACCGGGGCGGCGGCAACAATGGCGGCGGAAATCCCGGCGCCGCACCCGCTCCGCCCAGCCTCTACAAGAACAAGCCCAATCCGCCGCCGTCCGGTAGCGGGGGATCGAACAATCCTGGCTCGACTCCAGCCCCGCCTTCGCCGCCGCCCGCGCCGCCTCCGCAAAGCGGTGGCAACCGTTACAGTGGCGTTGGCGGACGTTATGGGAATCCGCCGGCGGCTAGCCCGACACCGTCTCCGCCGCCGCCCCCGCCGCCGAGCCTCTACCGCAACAAGCCCAACGTCTCTCCGCCGCCTCCGCCACCGTCACCCCCGGCGGCCTCCACGCGATTCTCTTCACCAGCGGCTTCGCCTCCACCCCCGCCGCCGCCTCCTGCAGCGCATTCACCACCGCCTCCACCGCCCCCGCCACCGGCGCCGCACCCATCGATAAGCGACGGCGGAAACGGCCACGCGGAAGAGAATTGAGCTGAGGATGAGCGTGTCGCCACGCTGGCGGCGCGCAGCCGCAAAGGCTAAGCTCCAGCCTGTTTGAAGCGGGCTTTCTGGGGACTTTACCGGCGCTGGCGCCGGGGCTGGCTAAGCGCCGGATTGCAGCTATTTCATTACCGCGCGGCCTGGGGGCCGCGTAGGCAAGCGCCGGCGCGGGCGGATAAACCCGCGGGGCCTGGAGGACGAAGTGCCCACCTTTGTCGAGCGCTATGGCCCGCCCTTCCTGCAGGTGGTGGGCACGCTGGTTGCGACCGGCGTGGTGACGGCAGCCCTCCTGTGGAACACGCTCTTCGCCCAGATGCCCCAGCTGCCCTCGCGCGATGCGCTGTGGACGCTGAACCGCGAGCCGGCGGTTGAATTCATCGACGACAAGGGCGCGACCATCGCCGTGCGCGGGCCGCGCTATGGCCGGGCGGTCCACACCGCCGAATTGCCCAAGCACGTCGTCAACGCCTTCATCGCCGCCGAGGACAGCCGCTTCCGCGAGCACCAGGGCATCGACCCGATGGCGATCCTGCGCGCAATGCTTGAAAACGCCCGCGCCGGCCACACGGTGCAGGGCGCCTCCACCATCACGCAGCAGCTGGTGAAGAACCTCTTCCTCACGCCGGACCAGACCTTGAAGCGCAAGGCGCAGGAGGCGCGTCTCGCCGGCGACCTCGAACACATGCTCACCAAGGACGAGATCCTGGAGCTCTATCTCAACCGCATCTATCTCGGCGCCGGCGCCTACGGGCTCGACGCCGCCGCGCACACCTATTTCGGCAAGGACCCGAAGGACCTCACGCTTGCCGAAGCGGCGATGCTTGCCTCCTTCCCGAAGGCGCCCTCGCGTTTCGCCACTACCGCGAGGACGCCCGCCGCCAAGGACCGCCAGCACTATGTCCTCGATCGCATGGTCGAGGATCATTATGTCAGCAAGGAAGACGCCGAGGCGGCAAAGCGCCAGGAACTCGCCTTCGCTGACGACACGCCCGACACGTTCACCGGCCATGCGCTCGACTACGCCGTGGACCGCGTCCACGACCTGATCCCCAACCCGCCGCCGGACATGGTGATCAAGCTGTCGCTCGACCTGACGCTGCAGCAGGCGGCGCAACAGGCGGTCGAGCACGGCATCGCCACCATGGGCAAGGAAAAGCACGCCTCCGAAGGCGCCGCCGTCATAATGGACATGAACGGCGCCATCCGGGCCATGGTCGGCGGCCGCGACTATCTCAAGTCGCAGTTCAACCGCGCCACCCAGGCCCGGCGCCAGCCCGGCTCCAGCTTCAAGATGTTCGTCTACGCCGCCGCGCTGGAAAACGGCATGACGCCGAACACGGTGCGCTATGACATGCCGATCCAGATCGGCAACTGGCGCCCCCGCAACTATGGCGGCGACTATCGCGGCGCGGTCACCCTGTCGGAAGCGCTTGCGGAATCGCTCAACACCGTGGCGGCCCAGGTCGGCTACGAGATCGGCATCGAGAAGGTGACGGCGCTCGCCCACCAGTTCGGGGTTACGTCGCCCCTGCACAACTATCCCTCTATCACGCTGGGCTCCGACGAGGTCACGCTGCTCGAGATGACCACCGGCTACGGCGTCCTCGCCAAGGAGGGCAAGCAGATGGCGCCCTACATCATCGAGGAAATCCGCAACTCGAAGGGCGACCTGCTTTACTCCAACCCCGTTACCACGCCCCAGCAGATCTACGACCAGGACCTGGCGCACGACATGACCGGCATGCTCTCGCGTGTCGTCGTTCAAGGCACGGGTCGGGCAGCCCAGATCCCCGGCTGGGAAGTGGCCGGCAAGACCGGCACCAGCCAGGATTGGCGCGACGCCTGGTTCCTCGGCTACACGACCAAGTTCGTCGGCGGCGTCTGGGTCGGCAACGACGATGACAAGCCGATGGCCAAGGTCACCGGCGGCGAGATGTCGGCCCGCATCTGGTCCGACATGATGACCGTCGCCCACAAGGACCTCACGCCGGAGGCGCTTCCGGGCGCGAAGCTGCCCGAGGAATTCCTGTCGAGCGAAGACCAGGACCGCCTCAACTTCTACCGCCGCCTCGCCGACGCCTTCGGCTCGGTCGCCGCCAGGGGCGGCGGGGGGCTTTAGACCCGGCCTCGGTGGTTCGATCCTTCGACAAGCTCAGGATGAACTCGGCGACCCTTCGGGCCTGCTCACCACGAGAACTACACAACAGCAGCTGATCTATCGAAGGCCTCATGGTGAGCAGCACGCGGAGCGTGCGTCCGTCGAACCACGAGGCCGGGCTTACAAATCTCGCTACCCCGCTTGACTATCTGTAAGCCATCACTTACCGTAAGTCATGGCTTACGAACATTCGCTTGTCGCTCTCGCTGACCCCACTCGCCGCAAGATCTTCGAGCGTCTCCGTCGCGGGCCGCAGGCCGTGGGCCGCCTTGCCGAGGGGCTGCCAGTCAGCCGGCCGGCGGTGTCGCAGCACCTCAAAGTGCTCAAGGAGGCCGGCCTCGTGAGCGAAAGCCAGGACGGTGCCCGCCGCATCTATCGCATCGACCCGCACGGCCTCGGCCAATTGCGCCAATGGCTCGACCAGTTCTGGGACGTGGCGCTCGAGAATTTCAAGGCTGAAGCCGAGAAGAAGGACAGGAAGAAATGAGCGGTCAGAAGACCATCACCATCGCCCCGGTGAAGAAAACCATCACCGTGGAAGCCGCGCAGGCGCACGCCTTCGAGGTGTTCGTCAGCCGCATCGACCTGTGGTGGCCGAAGCAACACCACATCGGCGACAGCCCGGTGGTCGAACAGGTGATGGAGCCCAGGCTTGGCGGCCGCTGGTACACCCGCCACGAAAGCGGCAGCGAAAGCCTCACCGGCCATTTCACCGTCTGGGATCCCCCAAAGCGCATCGTGTTCTCGTGGGAGATCAATTCGCAATGGAAGCACGAGGATAACCTCGCGCTCACCTCCGAAGTCGAGGTGCGCTTCATTGCCGAAGGCGCCTCCCGCACGCGGGTTGAGCTGGAGCACCGAAATTTCGAACGCATGGGCGAGGAGGGCCGCGCGATGCGCGACGGCGTCGACAATGGCTGGCCCGGCATCCTCGATCTTTTCAAAGCGGCTGCGGAGGCCTGAATGCGCACGATTGCCTGCCTGACTTTCCTGGCTCTTTCTCTTCCTGCCTATGCCGACGTGGTAGACCGCCAGCCGGCCGGCTTCGCGATCAGCCAGTCGGCGCACATCGCTGCAACGCCGGACAAGGTCTATGCCGCCCTGATCCAGCCCGCCAAATGGTGGAACCCTGCGCACACGTTTTCACGCAACGCCGCCCACCTCTCGCTCGAAGCGAAGGCCGGCGGATGTTTCTGCGAAAGCCTGGCGGGCGGCGGATCGGTCCAACACGGCGTGGTGACCTATGTCGCCCCCGGCGCGGCCTTGCGCCTGCGCGGTCCGCTCGGGCCGCTGGAGGCTGAGGGCATGGAAGGCGTGCTCACCTTCACCCTCAAGGCGGATGGCGCCGGCACGCGCATCACCGTGGAAGACTCGGTCGGGGGCTATGCAAAAAGCGGCCTCGGGCAATGGCCGGACCTCACCGACCAGGTATTGGCGGAGCAGGTAACCCGCCTGCAGGCCCTGCTCGAGACCGGCTCGCCCGAGCCGCACAAATCGTGACGGTAGCCTCAGCGGCAACTTGACGGCGTCAAAAAATAGGAGCGCCATCGCGGCAAAAGACTCGCGAGGCCTCCCCATGCCCGACACCGTCACGCAATCCCAAGCTGCGCCCCTTGTCACATTTCGGCCGCCGGCGAAGACACCCAGCCTCTTCGAGCAGATCCGTATCGCGCGCGAGAACGGGATGGCGACCATTCCGGTCGGCGCCTACCAGAACCTGTTCTTCCCGATGGCGAAGAACAACAAGGTGGTCGTCCTGAGCGATCCAGCCGGCGTCAAGCACGTCCTGCTCGACAACGTCGCCAACTATCCCAAGACACCATCGGATGCTCCTTTCCTGTCGGCCGCTTTCGGCGACGGACTGCTGACGCTCGAGGGGGAAAAGTGGAAGGCGCACCGCCGCCTGATGTCGCCGTCGTTCGACCACCGTAGCATCGTGTCCTACGCGCCCGGCATGGTCGAGGCGACCCGGCACTTCGTTGAATCCTGGGACCAGCGCGGCCCGGGCGCCGAAATCGACATCGCCGAGGCGATGACCGAACTCACGCTCAAGATCATCACCCGCGCCATGTTCTCGTCCGACAGCGGCGGCATCACCGAACTGTTCGGCAAGACCTTCGATGAAGGCCTCAAGGAGATGGAGTTCGGCCTCGCGGACATCCTGCCCATCATCGGCCCAAGACACCTGCAAGGGCGGATCAAGAAAATCCGGGCAGTGTTCAGCCGGCTCGACTCCGCAGTCTACAAACTGATCGACGAACGGGTGAAGGCCGGGGGCGAGGGCAAGGCTGACCTGCTCGGCCGCCTGATCGCCGCGCGCGATGTGGAAACCGGCGCCGCGCTGACCAACCAGGAAATCCGCGACGAGATGGTCATCATCTTCATCGCCGGCCACGAAACCACCGCCGTGGCGATGACCTTCGCCTTCTACATCCTGTCCCAAAGGCCGGAAGTGGAAGCCAGGCTACATGAGGAACTGGATCGGGTCCTGGGCGGACGCATGCCGGTCTATGACGACCTCGCGAACCTGCCCTACACGCGACAGGTGATCGACGAGACGATGCGGCTTTATCCGCCCGCTCCGGGCCTTTCCGGCCGCCAGGCCCAGGCCGACGACGAAGTCTGCGGCCAGAAGATTCCAAAGGGCGCGCAGATGTTCATCGCCCCCTGGATCATCCATCACCACGAAAAGCTGTGGGAGAACCCTTACGAGTTCGATCCCGACCGCTTCACTGCGGACAAGGTCAAGGCCCGCCCACGCTTTGCTCACATGCCGTTCGGAGGCGGCCCGCGTGTCTGCATCGGCGCCAGCCTCGCAATGACCGAAGCCTGCCTCATCCTCGCCACCATCGCTCAGCGCTATCGCCTCGCGCTTGTCCCCAACCAGCAGATTTCGATCCGGTCTCGCATCACCCTGCGCCCCCACCCCGGTATCCGGATGACATTGTCGCGCCGCGGAAGCTGAACTCGGCTTGACCTGACGCCTCAACTCCTGTCCATGCGCGCCATGGCCGCCGGACCTCCTCTTGTGGTGCTTCGCGACGTCCGGCTGACGCTGGGCGGCGCGCCGCTGTTCATGGGCGTGGACCTGCAGCTGACGCGTGGTGAGCGCATGGCGCTGGTGGGCCGCAATGGCGCGGGGAAATCGACGCTGATGCGCATTCTCGCCGGCGCGATCGAGCCGGATGCGGGCGACATCTTTCTCCAGCCGGGCGCCGTCGCGCGCCACCTCACCCAGGAACCGGACTTCACCAGCGTCGCCACGGCGATGGATTATGTCGGTGAAGGTCTCGCGCCCGAGATGCGCTACCGCGCCGAAGCGGAATTGTCCGCCTGGGGCGTGCCAGAAGACCTCGACTTGGCCAAAGCTTCCGGCGGCCAGGCTCGTCGTATCGCCCTTGCCCACGCCTTCGCCCACGATCCGGACATCCTGTTGCTCGACGAACCGACCAACCACCTCGATGTTCCCGCGATCGAACTTCTCGAAGACGAGCTGCGCAGCTTTCGCGGCGCCGCCCTGATCGTCAGCCACGACCGGCGCTTCCTCGAGAACATCTCCACGTCGGTCGCCTGGCTGCGCCAGGGGCGCGTGCGCACGCTGGACAAGGGCTATCCCGATTTCGAGGCATGGGCCGAAACGGTCGAAGCCGAAGAGGAAAAGGCCCTCGATAAGCTCAACACGCAATTGAAGGCCGAGGAACGCTGGCTCGCGCGCGGCGTCACCGCCCGGCGCACCCGCAACATGGGCCGGGTCCGCAAGCTGCTCGACATGCGGGCCGAAAAACGCGCGCGGAAGACAGCGCTGAACGAAGCGTCGAACGCAGCCAACCTTGCCATCGACGCGGGCCAGCAGTCCGGCCGCCTGGTGATCGAGGCTAAAGGTCTCGCAAAGACGTTCAACACGCCCTCGGGCCCGCTGCCGATCGTAAAGGGCCTCAACCTCCGTCTGATGCGCGGCGACCGTTTGGGCGTCATCGGCCCCAATGGCGCGGGCAAGACAACGCTGCTGAAGCTTCTCCTCGGCCAGCTTGAGCCGGACGCCGGCACGGTGCGCCTCGCCAAGAACCTCGACATTGCCTATCTCGACCAGACGCGCGCCAGCCTGAAGGAAGGCGAGACGCTGTGGCAGGCGATGGCGCCCCTGGGCGGCGACCAGATCATCGTGCGCGGCTATCCCAAGCACGTCGCAGCCTACGCCAAGGACTTCCTTTTCGAATCGAAACAGCTGCACCAGCCTGTCAGCGCGCTGTCGGGCGGCGAACGCAACCGCCTCACGCTCGCTCTCGCCCTCGCCAAGCCGTCGAACCTCCTGGTGCTCGATGAGCCGACCAACGACCTCGACATCGAGACGCTCGATCTCCTGGAGGAAATGCTGGCGGATTATGAAGGCACGCTCCTGCTGGTCAGCCACGACCGCGCCTTCGTCGACAACGTGGTCACCTCGATTCTGACGCCGGAAGGCGATGGCGTGTGGCTCGAAACGCCGGGCGGCTACGCGGACTACGTCTCGCAAAAGAAATCAGGCGGCGCGCAACCCTTCCGCTCGTCCGCACCCCAGAAAGCCGCCGCGCCCGCGCAACAGCGCCCGGCCCAACAGGCCTCGAAGCTCAGCTACAAGGATGGCCGCCGGCTGGAAGAGCTCAACCGCCTGATGCCCGAACGCCAGGCCGAGATTGCCGCCATCGAAGACGAAATGGCCGATCCGCAGATGTTCGGCAAAGACCCAAAAGGCTTCCAGGCCCGCGCTAACCGCCTCACCGCTGCGCGATCCGAGCTTGAGCAGTACGAGATGGAATGGCTCGGCCTTGAAGAAAAGCGCGAGGCGCTTTCCCGCTAGACCCTCGACACGCCCGGTCCGTATGCCATCGTGAACCTCCCACGGGAGGCCGCCATGACGCACGATCTCGATCGCCGAACGTTTCTCGGCATGGCCACGGCAGCCGGCCTTGCAGGTGAAGCCGCCGCCGAACAGGAAGCGCCCCAGCCCGCGCAACCGGGCCCGAGCGTCGGCTCTCGCCCAAACATTATCCTCTTCATGCCGGACGAGCTGCGCGCGGATGCGCTGGCCTGCTACGGCAATCCCGTCACCAGGACGCCGAACTTCGATCACCTCGCAAAGTCGGGCACACGGTTCGCCAATTGCCACGTCCAGTTTTCGGTATGCGGCGCCTCGCGCTGCAGTCTGCTCACCGGCTGGCCTGCCAGCGTGCGCGGGCATCGCAGTCTCTATTACTTCCTCCGACCGGAGGAGCCAAACCTGTTCCGCTATCTCCGCCGCGCGGGATACGACGTCTACTGGCTTGGCAAGAACGACGCGCTGGCGGCACAGACATTTCCTGACAGTGTGACGCAGTGGTCAGCGACCGGGGCTGCGCAGCCCACTCCGACGGCCGCAGCGCAGAATCCCCATGGCCTTACGCCGGGTGCGTTCTCGTTTCTCTATCCACCCGGCGGCGACCGAAGAGAGACAGCCGACTATGCTTTGGTTAAAGCGGCTATCGACCTGCTGGAACGGCAGCAGACGAACCGTCCCTATTGCATCTTCATCGCCATGGGCCAGCCGCATCCGCCCTATACGGCGCCGAAGGATTTCTACGATCTCTACAATCCCGCCGGCATACCCGCGCCCACGCCTCCAGGCGCAGCCAAGAAGCCGAACTTTCACGCTGGCATCCGCGAGACATACGGCCTCACCGGTCTCTCGTCCGATACATTCCGAAAGATACGAGCGGTCTACTATGGCCAGGTTTCCTATTCCGACTGGCTGCTCGGCGAACTGATGAGCGCGATGGACCGCACCGGCCGCGCGTCAGACACGGCGCTGTTCGTCCTGTCCGATCATGGCGATTGGGCTGGCGATTACGGTCTGGTCGAGAAATGGCCAAGCGCGCTGGAAGACAGCCTTACTCACGTTCCGCTGATCGCTCGCATCCCCGGCGTCGCCGGCGCCGATGCTTCCAGCGAGATCGTCGAACTCTATGACGTGATGCAGACCTGTCTCGATCTCGCCGGCATCCGGGCGCAGCACACGCATTTTGCACGCAGCCTGCTGCCGCAGATCCACGGTCAACCAGGCGATCCCGGCCGCGCCGCCTTCGCCGAGGGCGGTTACAATGTCTACGAGCCGCAATGCTTCGAACCGATCGGCGTGGCCGGCGGTCCTTACGAGCCAAAGCTGCGCCTGCAGAACACCAGGCCCGAGATGGTGACCCGCGCCGCCATGGTGCGCACCCGGGACTACAAGCTGATCCACCGCCCAAACGGCCAGAGCGAGTTCTATGACTGCCGCATCGATCCCGCCCAGAACGTGAATCTGTACGGAGAGAAGAAAACCGCCGCCATCCAGGCAGAGCACGAACATCGCCTGCTTAACTGGTACATCAACACCACTGGCATCGCGCCTGCCGACAAGGATCCGCGCGGCGTGCCGACCTACTATGCACCGCAGCCGACGGCGCCGATCCCGACGGTCGACGCCTTCCCCGGACTTCTTGACCACTAGGTCAGCTGAAGCGCCAATCCGTTAAGAGCGGGAAACCCTTGGTACTGCGGCGTCCTGACACCCACATTGGGCCAATTCCCACACGCGACCAAGTGTTTCGTTAACCGCCCTTCGCTAGCTTGCCGGCATCTGAGGGGTAGTGCCATGGCGGCGAGCGCCACAAATTTCTCGTTGTTGCTGGACCTTGCCAAGGAGACCTCCAGCGAGAAGCGCCGCGAGCTGTTGCGCCAGATCACCGACGTTTTCCTCGCATCGCCGGAACAGCGCTCCGACAAGGAATCCGCGATCTTCGACGAGATCGTCGGCGCCGTTGCGTCTGACCTTGAAACCCAGGTCCGTATCGAACTCGCCCGCAAGGTTGCGGTCAGCCGCGCTCCACTTCAGCGCACCGCCAAGCGTCTAGCCATGGATGTCATCGAAGTCGCCCGTCCGGTGATCGAGCGCTCGCGCGCCCTTTCCGAAAGCGACATTCTGGAAGTCATCCAGCAGAAGTCGCAGGATCACATGATGGCCGTGACCAAGCGTCCGGACATCGGCGAGAAAGTCTCCAGTATCCTGGTCTCGAAGGGCGAGGACCGAGTGCTGGTCTCCCTGCTCGAGAACAAGACCGCGCGCATGAACCGCGAGACCTATGAGCGCGTGGCCGACCGCGCCCAGAACAACCCGGTCCTGCACGCGCCGTTCGTGCGCAACCAGCACATGCCGCTCGACCTGCTCAACAGCGTCTACCTCAAGGTCGAACACGACCTGCGCCGCGAGATCATGCGCAAATTCCACGGCGTGTCGCCCCAGGAACTGGAAGCCGCGCTGGAAGCCAGTCGCAATCACCTGTCCTCGGCCTACGGCGCCCTGCCGGACGACTACCAGCAACAGCGCGACTACGTCGAAGGCCTCGACAAGACCGGCGCGCTCAAGCCGCCGGTGCTGGTGAAACTGCTGCGCGAAAACAAGAAGACGGCTTTCCTGATCGCCTTCGCCCAGCTCGTGGACATCGAGTTCGACCTCGGCCGACGACTGGTTGAGGGCAAGGATCTCGACGCCCTCGCCATGCTGTGCCGGGGCGCTGGGTTCGACCGCGGCCTGTTCGTCACCATCTGCCTCCTCATCGCCGGCGAAGCCTATGGCATGTCGAAGGCGGAACAGTTCGGCCAGCTCTACGAGCAGGTGCCCGTCGCCGCGGCCCAGCGCGCCCTGCGCTTTTGGAAAGTCCGGGCGAAATCCGGCGGCGATTCCGCCCAGGCCGCCTGATCCTGCGGGCCCCGCCGGCCCGCCAGGCCTAAGAGGCTGCCCCTATTTCCGCAGGTCCCGTCGCCGGAATTTTTCGTTTTCCGGGCGACTGCGATGCGCAATTGCTCCGTGTGCGGCGCTCGAATAATTTCGCGCGCCTCGGGGAGTAGAGTGCATGCCTCTTCCAGTGATCGGCTCGCAGACCATCAGCATCGGCGAGCTGTTCGAACTCGGTTCCTTTCTTCCGGCCAAGGTCCAGCGCGACTATTGCTGGACGGAGGCCCAGCAGTCCGCATTGCTGGAAGATCTGGTCGCCTCGTTCGGGGAGTTCGGCTTCGACCCCGACGCGGAAGAGGATCCGCCTTCGCCGATGGAGTCAGGCGGCGCCGACGCCGAGCCTATGCTCAACCTCGCCGATCGCGACCCCGATCTCGAAACCTCAGCACCCTTCTGCTACCTCGGCGGCTTGGTGCTCATGCCGGGCCCGGAACGGTTCGAGATCTATGACGGCCTGCAGCGGCTCACCACCCTCACCGTGATCTTCGCCGTGATGCGCGACCTTCTGGGCGCGGTGCGGGAAAAACCGATCGTGAAGATGCTTCAGAATGAGGCCGGCCTGTTTCGCCTCTCCCTGCCGATGAAGCACAACTCGCTGGAGATGGACGTGCTGACCCTCGGGCGCACGGCCAAGCGTTACCGCCCCCTGCCGACCATCACCGAGGCGGGCGAACGCCTACGTGAGTGCGTCACGGTCGCGCGCGCCAAATTCCACGGCTGGCCGCCCCGCCGTCTAGAAGCCTTCGCTGTCTTCCTGATGCGCAACGTCCTGATCACCGTGACGCAGATCGCCGACCGCCGCATCGCGGGCAAGGCCTTCGTCAGCATCAATGCCGGCGGCGTGCCCTTGAAGCCGGAAGAGATCGTCAAGGGCCAGCTGATCGACCTGGCTGCGCCGCTGCCGGATGCAGACGAGGCGGCCGGCCGCATCCTGTTCGTCTGGCGCTCGCTGCAAGAGGACCTCGGCAAGGCCGGATTCGACGACTTCCTGCGCTCGGTCGATTTCATCGAGCGTCGCGCTCCGCAATCGGTGGACTATGCGATCCAGCTGATGGAGCACATCCGCCGCCGCTATCCCGGCCAGCAGGGCTATCGCTGGGCCACCGACCTGCTCCTGCAATATCGCGCCGCCTTCAAATGGGTTTACGAAGCGCGCGACGAGGAAGTGGCTGTCGGCGTCCACGCCAGCCTGCGCCGCCTCCAGCTGCTGAAGTGGGACCAGTGGCGCGCCTACGCCATGCTGATCAAGATGAAGTCGCGGCCGCACGACCTCGACCATCGCATCGACGTGCTCGACCGCGTCTGCTTCGCCCTCACGCTGGCCACGCCTGATCCGCGGCGCTGCGCGGAGATGCTGGGGCGCCGGCTGGAACGCTTCGCCAAGGGCGGCTTCGGCAAGCTGGGCGGCTTCACCTTCAGCGAAATCCAGCTCAGCAAGATGGAGCGGGCGCTCAACGGCCCGTTGCCGGACAGCGGCCGTCGCGGCGCCATCATGCGCTGGGTCGAGGCGGCGGCGCATGGCGACCGCGTGCCGCGCTACATTTCCGATTCAACCTCGTCCGTCGAACACGTCTATCCGCGTAACCCCGGCCAGAACTGGTTGACCTTCGAAAGCGATATCGAGCTCGGACAGACCGTCACCGTGCGCGAGATGATCGGCAATCTCTGCCTCGTGCCGGTCGACGAACTCGGCAACGCCTCCTTCGAGGAGAAGCGGAAAGAGTATCAGCGCCTGCGCGGCTGCCGTTTCGCCAGCGAGATCTCGCGCTCCAAGCTCTGGACCCCCGACCTCATCCGCGCCCGCACCAAGAAGCTGGCCGAACAGACCCTCGCCTTCATCGACATCGAACCCGTCAAATCTCCGGCCTGATAGGCTCACCAACGCAGGCGTTCACCTTCGATTACGCCGCGACAGCCTGACTATTCCTTCGCACGGCGATTGAACCGGATTGCCATAACCGGCCACCTTACAAGCGAATAGGGTGACTGGGTCTTCATGCCCGATGCCACGCAGAGATTGTTCCACGAATATCTGGCCGCAAGCGCGCGGGCAGGCAGCCGCATCGCGCTCGATCAACTGGCGCAGCAATTCCAACCACGGCTGCTGGCCCACGCCCGCCGCCTCACGGGAAGCGCCGACGCCGCGCAGGACGTCGTTCAGGAATCCTGGCTCGAAATTGTCCGCGGTCTCCCGCGCCTCGACGACAGCGCCGCCTTTCCCGCCTGGGCCTTCAGAATCGTTTCCCGCCGGTGCGCAAAATGGATTCGCAGGATGCAACGCCAGCGCCAGCTGGATGCGCAGCTTGCGGCCGAAGCCCTCGATCCACCGCAACAGAATGAAGGCGAACAAACAGCGGATGCGCAACGTGTGCGGCAGGCAATCGCGGCGCTTCCCCACGATCAGCGAGCAGCGATTGCGTTGTTCTATCTCGAGGACATGACGGTTGCCGAGATCGCGATCGCCCTCAACACGCCCGCCGGCACGGTGAAGACCCGCCTCATGCATGCGCGCGACAAGATCAGACGCAGCTTGGACCTGAAGGAGAAAGTGGATGAGCGAGCTGGATAGAATGATCGAAGCCACGTTGAACGAGGAAGACAAGGCCTTCTTCGCCAAGGCCGGGCGCGAACCGGGATACTTTGGCGAGGTGGTGGGTCTTTTTGGCGGAACGCTGGGTTGGATGAACGCCCTGGTCCTCGCGGCGACCACGGCTCTGTTCATCGGGGGCGTCTGGTGCGCCTGGCAGTTCTTCCAGGCCGAAGAAGCCATATCGGCCTTGCGCTGGGGCCTCTCGGCCGCGGTGCTGCTGATCTCGGTGGTCGTGCTGAAGGTCGGAACCATCTGGCCGACCTTTCAGGCAAATCGCGTGCTGCGCGAGATCAAACGCGTTGAGCTTCAGATCGCCCGCCGCGCCGCCAAATAGACCGCGCCCCCGACGCCTCCCCGAATTCCCGCCCGGCATTTTCTGCGCTAGAACGCCGGAAAATACTGGGTGGGAAAAATGCCTCAACAACTGATCGACGGGTGGAATGCGTTTGCCGCGAACTTCGGTCGCGGGTGGCCGCACAATTGGGACGAGACCCCGTCGTTCATCGTGGCGCTCCTGGAAATCTCGTGGGTCCGATGGATTGGCCTTCTGTTGATCGTCTATTTGACGATCCGGGTGATCGCCAGCGTATACAGCGGAGACAAGCAGAACTCGGAATTGGGGCCCGTCGGCATCCGGCCGCATGTCGCCAAGAAGTTCGGCGACGACACAATTCGCCTGCCTTCCGAACTGATGCCGATGAACATGGATGGCGTCGCGGCCCGTTGCCGGGTCTACTACGTGTATTCGGACGCACGCGGCCGCCGCCGGAAAATTCTCCTGCATACGATTCACGATTCTCGAATGAGTGTTTCTCCCGTTCGGATTCCCCGCATCAAGAACATGATCTTTGGCGAGGAAATTCCAGATGTACCGACGGAGTATGTATGTTTTCCGCCAGTCGATACGGACGAAGCCGACACGACGATTGCTCCCACGCCGGCTCGCGCAACTGACTATGCGACGCTTCACAAGCTGATCGACAAATGGACCGAGGACGACAACGCACCCACCGTCACAACATCCCAGGACGTGCTTGATGAAATTGCGACGGCCAAGATCACGTTTGTGGAGGAGGCGGTTCGAAAACAGGAAAAGGCGAAAAGCACATTCGTGGCGAGAAATCTGCACTTCAGACGGCTCTACCAGAGCCGGCCGAACGTCATCGGATCGTACTATCTGAAATTCCAGTTCTCGCATGATCCTTGGTTTGTGTTGACCAAGCATCCCGACAAGGATCTCAAGATGACCGCCTGGCTCACGGTGCTGACCAGCATGTTCGCACTTGTGATGGACGCCTGGCCCAAGGAGGCCGGACCGTTCCGCTCGGAAGTCCCCGGCGAGCACTCTGTCGCTCCCGACGCCCCTGCCCATGTCGTGAAAGTCGTGCCGCCGGGCTGATGCCGGTTGCGTGTGTGATCCCGCCCGGGTTAGGCATTGTCGCGTCGATTGGGGGGAATCATGATCCGGCTTGTTGCAATCTTCGCGGCTGCCCTGGCCTTTGCCGGCGCCGCGCTGGCGCAGACCGCGCCTTCTCCTGAAACGCTTCAGAAACTGAAGGCGCCGTTTGACCGCATGGCGCTGCTCAACCTCATGATCCAGCAAGGCGGTGTTCCGATCCCGCCCATTCCGACCGGCGCATCGATCGGGGTCGCCAAGGCGACGCTCACCGTCGGGCTGGAGCGGGTTCGCGCCCACCGCCCGACGCTTGACCGGCTGAAAGCGCAGTTCGACGCCCTTCCTCCCTTGCAGCCGAGCGGCCTTCACTCGGTGGATGAGACGGCGGCAATGGCGGCGGAAAACACCCGGATGTCCTTGGCCGCCGAAGCCCAGCTGTCACTCGACTACGACGCCTACGCCACGGCGATGCTCAAGGACGACACAGCGACCGCGAACAAGCTCAGGCAGAAGATCGAAACCGCGAGTTTTCTCACCATGGAAAACGCGATCACGGCCCTGCGGATGCAGAAGATCACCGTCGCGCTGGGCGATCCGGTCGAAAGCGCAAAGATCGAACTGACGGCCTTGCCCCTCGACGCCCAGCTGTCGCTCGTGAAGCTCGGCCACTCCGCCGCGACGCAGGCCGACACGGCCGGCCGCATGAAATCGATCGCCGGCCAGATTCGCGAAACCCTGCCGCTTGCAAGGTCCAGGCTGGCCCAGGACCCGCGCAGCAAGGTCGACGATCCAAACGAAAAAGGCACGCTGGCGCGCGTCAATCGCGCCCAATGGAAGGTCCTGGACGAGATCGAAGGCTTTGCCGGCTTTCTCGACACGGTCACCGCGCGCCTTTCCGGAGCCCCATTAGGCGGCGCCGAATACGACCAGATGCTGGACAACATGGCCGCCCACACCCACGCGATCCGCCTCCTGCTGGAACAAGGCGGCGCCGTCATGCAACAGCCGTTCGCACCGTCAGCGCATTGACGGCCCGCCTACCCAAACCACGGCCCCCAGCCCCCTTGTTCCGTCCGAAGGCCTGATACAAGATGCGGGTGGGACCGGTTCGCCTTGGCGATGCCGGATGGGTTGGAAAATGCCGGATAAGCCGGGCGACAAGACAGACAAAACGAAGGCGAAGCCCGAGAAGAAGTCGGAGAGTTCGCCGCTTTCCGTTGTATTTGACTTCTTCAAGTTTGTCGTAAACGCGATCCTGCCCTCCAAGGCGCGCCGGGCAAAAGACCCTCTTTGGCGGCTGGTCGAGATTTTCCTCGCGGTAGCGATGATCGTCGTGATCGCGGTGACGGTCATAATGGTTGTCTACTTCGCGGTGATCACGCCTGCGATGGCGCACGCGGACTCGGCTCAACAAAAGCAGCAGGCACATACGCTTACGCCCGGTTCGCTTACCGGGCTCGTTGTTCTGCTCCTGGTAGTCTTTGCACTCATCCTGGGCGCCATGTGGTTCCTGGTGACCCTAAGCTCCAAGGTGCAGCCGCTCGACATCTCGCAGGACCTCCAAAAGAACATCATTCCCGACAACGGCGCCGCCGCAGCTGTGGTTGAAAAGGCGGAAAGCGCCGCGGTCACTCGGATCACACTCGTCGTTTGCATCCTGCTGGCGCTCGCGGCGATAGCAACACCGGTATTTGCGTTCGTCGATCTCGCCTTGAACAAAGGACAGGTGCTTTCGACCGTTCTCGGCGAGGAAAGCGTTCCGGCGAAAAACTCCGGAGACGAAAAAGTACAATCGACCACGGCGCCGGCCGGGAAAACGCCATTTCAGGAACTCAGCCCAGAAGTCCGCGAGGCGACAAGGAAATGCTTTTTGGACTCGCCTGCATCCTCCATGGACAATGTGGACGCATCGGTCCAGCGGCTGGTCGAATGCGCGCGTTTGAGCGGCCCGCAGGCCGTGGCCCTGCGCCCGGCTTATGATCGAAAGCTGGCGGCGCTGACCGAGGCGGGCCGTGTGCCTCTGGCGCCGGCGCCGACAGACAGCGTCACCTGTGCGATCGCCGATGTCTCCGGCTTCCCGCCCAGGGTTCGCAAGCACAACAAGTCCAAGATAAGCTCATTCAACGCGCCGTCAGGCTACCGCTTCGTCGTCAGCGCAACTGAAAGACCGCACTTCACATCGACTAGCTCGGTGCATGGCGATTTCGACAAGACGCTGGCCATGTCGAAGGAAGACACAGAAGCGAGCGGCAGGATTTCATGCTCCGGCCGGGGGCTGACGGAGGGCCGAGCCTGGCAGGAAATCGCCCTGACAGCTCGGATTGAGCCCATACCCACAAGCCAGCAAAAGCAGGCGGTTCTCTTCGAAAGCCTGGACGAACTGCGTAACTCTCCCCTTGCTCCGCAACCCTCCCGCCCCCCGCGCTAGATCTTACCCAGGCGGCGCGCCCGAGCCTGAATAACGGGGGCCCTGCAAGTGATGTTTGCGCAGGTCGCCGGCTAACTCACTTCTGCCTTACGGCGCGGGTCGGCACGCCGCCCAGCGCGACGGTCAGTGCGGGCGCCGGCTGGTCGGCCGGCCCTTCGAACGTCACCACGGGCAAATCGAGCCCCCTGACGAAGAAGCTCTGCGGCGACTCGGGGTCGAGCTCCGTGTAACCCGGCACGCCCATGATCGCGATCATCGTCTTGTTGGAGGCATGGCTGATGTTGATCACGCGGCCATCGTCCGTCTTGTAGTCGCCGACGACGCGGGCGTAGTCCGCCTCTGACAACCCGACTGCCTTGCGTGACGGAGAAGGCGGCAGCAGCCACTCGAACGCCGCAGTCGCCAGCTCGGGGTAATAGGCGGTGTGGTGCGCGCCCTCAAAGACACGGCTCTTGAGGTTCACGGTCGATCCTTTGACCGACAGCGCCGCTGCGAGCTGTTTCTGGTAGTAGAGGAATTCGCTTGTCTCCTCGCCGCCGACCGCGAGGAACACACGCGCGCCGTCGGCTTTCGGCGCCGCCTTGGCGAGACGGTCGAGGTCGACCCCGCCCGCGCCGCTGCCGATGATGTATCCGAAGAATGCTTTCGGCGTTCGCGCCAGGACACCGGCGGCGAAGTTGGCGCCGGCGGAGTGGCCGAACAGGATGGCTTTGTCGGGGTCGAGCGGATAGCGCGCCTCGAGGAAGGGGCGAAGCTCGCTGGTCAGGAATTGCGCGAAGGC
>DASZSI010000406.1:0-5029 GCA_035548775.1 Hyphomonadaceae bacterium | reverse complement strand
CAGGTGGCTCTGCACGTTATCGCCGCCGTGATGCACCCCGCTGAGGCACGCACGCCGCGCGACGAGCGGGAAAAACTGATCCAGGCGCGATCGCACACGGTAGGCTATTACGCGATGCTGCTTGGCATGGCGGTCGTTGTCGTTGCTACACACATGCCCGGACTTGGCGAGGCGCTTGGTCTGCACTCCTTCATGGTCACGGTCTATCTGGGCGTTGGCGTCATGGTGATCGCGTCACTCGCCGTCGCGATCGCGCAGATCGTGATGTTCCGGCGCGGCAGCTGATATGGGAAAGCTTCCCATCGCCAACCAGATCCGCCGCTATCGTTTCGAGGCGGGCGAGATGACCCAGCAGCAGCTGGCTGAGAAGATCGGCATGACACGCCAGACCATCGCAGCGATCGAGGCAGGCAAGTATTCTCCCTCACTGGAAGCCGCCTTCCGTATCGCCCGCGTGTTCGGGGCGAAGCTGGAGGATGTGTTCCAGTGGGAAGAGTGAGCGCTCGAAAAAGCTGATCCCCTCTCCTTGCGGAAGGGGGACCAACCTAGCGCCCCAGTAGCGTCTAGAAGGCAACCGTGTAGTTGACGAACACGCTGCGGCCACGGCCGAGGTTGTCGTACAAATACGAACCGCCGGCATCGAGCGTGCCGCGGCCGATGCCGGTCACATAGTCTTCGTCAGTGATGTTCTCGACGCGAAGATTCAGCCGCTGCTTGCGGTCGCCGGTCAGATACCAACGCGCGTTGAGGTCGAGGACGGTGTAGTTTCCGTAGGAAACGCCGCGGCCCACTGTGTCGCCGACATAGTTGACCGTCAGGCCGCCGCCGAACGGCATGTCCGCCGGCGACCAGTCGAAGATCAGCTTTGCGGTGTCTTTCGGCGTGTCGGCGATCTGGCCTGACGTCCCGTCCACTTCAGTCTTCGAGTGCGTCCAGTCGAACGTGGCTGAGATCGCATTGGGCAACTGTGCGGTCATGGTCAGTTCGCCGCCTTCGGCCGTAACCGGCGAGCCGTTGTTGTCGAAGGTGTCGTAGCAGCCGCGGACCAGGTCATCCGAACAACCATAGTTGCCCGGCGAACCAACTGCGCGCGTGTCGACCAACGTTATGATCTGGATGAGATCCTTGATCTTGCGGCGGAAGCCAGTCAGTTCCCACGAGAACCAGCTGCCCTGCCCGCCGAGGCCCAACTCGTAGTTGGTGCTTTCCTCGCCCTTCAGGTTCGGATTGCCCTGTTCGCAGCACGGATCGACCACGAAGAGTTCGTAGGCATCCGGCAGGCGGAACGATGTCCCGACCTGGCCACGCGCATGCAGGTAGTCGTTGATCTGCAAGTCGCCCGAGACGTTGTACACGGTCGCATCGCCATCGCCTTTGACGGCGTTGTGGCGGACGCCCGCTGCGAGCCGAAGGCCTTTGAGCACGGGCGCGTCGTACCGCACCTGGGCGAACGGAGCGACGACGTATTCGGTCTGGTGGGAAATCAGGAACACCTGATCCTCACCATTGTAATTCTGGTAGTCGACGCCGCCGAGCAGGGTCCAGTTCGGGCTGAGCTTGTATTGGCCCAGCACGTTCACGCCGTAGTCGTCGAAGCCCCAGAAAGCGTTGTCATACACGATATCGGTCGAGCCATCCGGCGGCACATGATTGTCCAGCTCGTCGTAATGCGTGTGCCACCAGTGGTAGTAGCCCTTCACGTAGAGCGAGAACTGATCGTTGACGTCCCAATCGAGCTTGGCGGAGAGGATGTCTTCCTTGCGACGGTTTTGTTCGCGGTAGACCAGGAACGGCTGGGCAAAATCCACGTCGGCGTCGGTGTGCTGGTAGTTCACCGAGGCCTTCATCGAGTCGGAAAACTCGTAGCCGTATTTCAGCCCAAAGGTGTCGACGTCATAGCCGCGATGGCGGTCCGTGCCGGACGGCTGGTAGTCGGAATCGCGGAAGGGCTGGAATCCCTTGGCTTCATCGTGGCTGCCGTACGCCACGAGGTGGTGGTTGCCGATCGAGCCTGAGACGTAGCCGTTGATCTGCCGTTCTTCGTCCGAACCCGCGCCGAGCGACAGCTCGCCCTTGGTGTCGTTCGAAAAGCCCTTGGTGATGATGTTGACGACGCCAGAGATCGCCGACGTTCCGTAGAACAGGCTCTGCCCGCCCTTCAGCACCTCGATCTTGTCGATCATATGCGCCGGAATGGAGTCGAGCGGCGTGGTCGTGGTGTAGAGGCGGTTCGAAATGCGCACACCGTCGACCAGCCAGATGATGTCGACACGTCGTCCGCCAAGCAGCGAAGCGTTGACATAGTCGAACGGGCCGTTCTTGGGAGCGACATAAAGGCCGGGAACGAGGTTCTGCAGCGCCTGGCTGGCGTCTTCGTAGCCGCCGTTCTTGATCTGCTCGGCCGTGATGACTTCGAGCTGCGAGCCGTAATCGGCTATGTCTTCGGCCTGGGTTTCTTCCAGGTGTCCCCAAATCTGGACGGTGTCGCGGTCGGTTGCCTGTGCCAGCGCAGGAGACGCTGCCGCAGCCAGCGCGATCATCGCGATCGCGCTCATGAATTTTGCCTTCAAGAAAAAGTCCTCCCAGTGTCGTTGTGGACCTGGGAGACGGCCTCCTGTTTCCGTCTCCTAGGCAGGGCGGACGCTAAGCAGGCCTTTGACGTATGTATACAATCTGGCGGCTCACAACGGCGATATTGCAGGCAGCGCTGGGCCGCTGTCGCATTTGAGCAACAGAAATTCGCTTCCGAAGAGAGAAATCAGGCGGCCGACTTGGCTCTGCGCGGCTGAAGCTTGCGCATCGACGTGCGGTCCGCATGGCGGCGAAGCAGCCGCTCCGCGGCGCGGGCAGCCTGTTCCGGCGCGCGCGCAGATATGGACGACAGCACATCGCGGGCAAGCTTGGCCGCTTCCGCCTGACCGACCTGGTCGCGTACATCCTCCATCGCCCGGGCGTGATGGGGGACTACAGGCGCCGCAGACCGAAGCCTTTCGGCAAGCACTGGACCGGCCCCTTCGAATACAGCGCGCGCAAAGCCCACGCGTAGATGCTGGAATTCTTCAGCCGGCCCCGCTTCGTGGGCGACATGATCCAGCATCGCGGAAAATTCTCCGATGCAGGCAATCTCCGCCGGCGTGGCCCGTTGGGCGGCCCGTCGCGCGGCAAGCGAGGCAAGCTCGACATGAAGTTCGATCATGTCGCCCATAGCATCTTCGGCCGGTGCTTTCACTCGCGCGCCCTTGTTGAGCACGATTTCGGCAAGGCCCTGGGCCTCGAGACGCTGAAGCGCGGCGCGAACGATGGTGCGGCTGACACCATGCTTTTCCGCCAGTTCAACTTCGCGCAACGGCGCGCCGGGGCGAAGCCGGCCCAGATGGATCGACATTGCGAGATCGTCGGCCAAGCGGCTGGTCTGCGATCCGTCACCGGCCAGCGGTAAAGGGAGCGCGTGCGGGGATCCGCAAGACATGCTGTCGTCCTCCTGCACCGGACGCCGGCATTTTCGCCGTTCAGTTTCCAGTGTCGCAGATGAGACCTTAGCCTTGCTCCATTCTGCATACAATGTTGCGGACAAAGCTTTTCATCCTTGAAAAATTGGTGTTTTGCGTGCGACCGCTCGCTAATCCCGACTGGACGAATATGGGCGCTCTGCTAGACGCCGCGCCATGACCCTGCCCGATCCAGCCCGCTATGCCCGGGACGCCGCCGAGGCGATCGGGGCCGAGTATGCCGATCTCGATCAGGGAGGCGGATATCTGTTCCGCATCTCGCGCCGGGGGCGTGAGGTGATCGCCGGCGCAGGCGGCGTGTGCAGCTTTCCGATCAACTCCGCGACCGCTTTCACGCTGTCGCGCGACAAGGCGCACACCAAGACGGTGCTGGCGTCGCGGGACATCAAGGTGATCCCTGGCGGCATTTTCTTCGCGCACAAGCGCCGCGTGGGATTGAGGTGGCCGGGGCGCGAAGTCGAAGATGCGCGCGCCTTTGCGCATCGGCTCGGTTATCCGGTCTTCGTCAAACCCAACCAAGGCTCGCGGGGAAATTTTGCGGAGATTGTCTCGGATGACGCCGGCCTGGTGGACTACGCCGCACGCGTGGCCGTCGAATTCGAGAGCTTCCTGATCGAGCCGGTGGTGCGCGGCGCGGAGCACAGGGTTCTGGTGCACGACGGGCGGGTCGTGTTCCACGCCGTGAAGCAGGCGCCGGCGCTGGTGGGAGACGGCGTGCAGGACGTGACTTCGTTGCTCGATGCTGTGAACGCGGACCTCGCATCGACCGGAATTTCGACCTACCCGCCCAGCGTGTTGAAGATCGCAAACCTTGCGCCGGAGGCACTCCTGGCAAGGGGGCAGCGCGTCTTGCTGCCGGGCCGCCGCAACCTTTCAGCGGTCGGCGAGATCGAGCGGTTCAGCGATGCGGCGCCGCGGGTGTTGGCCGACCTTTGCCGCAGGGCCGTCGAAGCCCTTGGCCTGCGCATCGGCGCCGTTGATCTTTTCGACAGCTCGCCCGACGGCGATCTTTCGGACCTGGTGGTCATCGAAGTGAACGGCAATCCCGGCCTGAAGACGCTGGAGCTCGCCGGTCGATCGGATCTTATCCGGGGGATCTGGGTTGCGATGCTGGAAGAGAAGCTGGGGTCCGGCACATGATGTACGGCCTTCCCAAATTCGGCGACGGCATCGGCCTCAACCGCATCCTTGCCTTCTACGAGGCGAAGAGGATCGACACGGCTACGCTCGCCAAGCGCTCGATCGTCGTCACGGGATCAAATGGCAAGGGCTCGACGGCGCGGTTCGTCCAGGGCGCCCTGCAATCGCAGGGCCTGAAGGTCGGATGCTTTACATCTCCGCACCTGTTCGATGTCCGCGAGCGATTTCTGATCGGCGACGACCCCATTCCGCGCGAGGCGTTCGAGGCCTTTGCCCGCGCCGTCCTCGACTTCAACGCGGCCCTGCCGGAGGGCAACCGGATGGGCGCGTTCGAGTTCCTGTTCCTGATCGCCATACTGTGGTTCGAGAGCGAGGCGCCT
>DASZSI010000405.1:0-16225 GCA_035548775.1 Hyphomonadaceae bacterium | reverse complement strand
GGAAATCGTCGTCGCACAGGAAGGCGTCGAGGTAGGCCGGGGTGTCGGGGGTGCGCACCAGATGGTGCTTGGTCGAGACGCAGCCGTGCAGGTAGGTCAGCGTCTCGTCATCGGAGAGCTCGCGCACCTCCGGCATGATGGCCGCCAGGATGTCGGCGATCTGGCGCACGGTCGCGAGAAAGGCCCCCAGGGCGGCCCGGTACATGCCGGCAGAGCCTCGGCCAACCGGCGCGTTTTCCAGAAGCAGGGATTCGGCCGTCGACACCGCCTCCTCGGGCGGCAGGTAGGTGAAGGTCAGGTAGTAGCGGCTCTCGAAGTGGGCGGCCTGCGCCTCGAAGGCGCCGCGGCGCTCATCGTCGATCAGGGCCGAGACCGGGTCGGGAAACGCGGAGGCCGGGTAGGTCTGGGAGGGCGAGCGCAGCGCCTCGATGTGCAGACACCAGCGCGAGCCCAGACGGCGCAACGCGTTGTTGAGCTGGGCCCGGACGGCGATCAGGCCTGCGTCGGTGGCGCTCGCCAAATCCGGTCCGCGGAAGGCGAGAGTCTTCTGGAAGCCGCCGTCCTTGTTCAGGAGAACGCCCGGCCCGATCAGGATCGCCCAGGGCAGGTGATCGAACAGCCGGTCGGCCTTGGATCGATACTCGCGCAGGTACAGCATCGCGCTCGCCTCACGATCCGGGCGCGGCCCAGGGCCGCGGGGCTTGGAGCGGGGCGTTCACCTCACGCATCCCAGTAGGGGCGCTGGCGCAGGTGGCGCTTCAGCGCCTCGAAGAAGTAGGGGTCGCGCTTGTTGAGCCAGTAGCAGGCACCATGGACGGCGAGGCCGATGGGGACGCCCAGCCACGGCAGCTGCAGGCCGAGCGCCAGCACGGCGGTCAGGGTCGCGTTTAGGATAGCGATGGTCCGAGGCACGCCGGCGATGGTGATCGGCTCCGCGAGCGAAGAGTGCAACGCGATCTCGAAGCCGTCGAGCGGGTGACCGGCCATCAGAACACCGCGCCCGAAGTCATGTTGAAGAAGGTCGACATGAAGGTCGTGGCCGTGAAGGCGATGGCGAGACCGAAGACGATGCCGAGGCCCTTGCGGACAACCGAGCCACTCTCGGCGACGGCGAAGCCGAGGCCCGTCAGGACAATGGCGATGATGCCGATCGCCTTGGCGACCGGACCGGCCAACGAGTCCTGGATAGTCTGAAGTGGCGTCTCCCACGGCATTGCCGTGCCGCTGGTCGTGGTGGCGAAGCTTGGTTCAGCGAGACAGGCCGCCAGGACAAGCCCGAGCACCACGGTCTCGGGCCGCAGCCGGAATCGGGTCAATTTCGGTTGGTCACGTGGGTTCATCGGGGCGTCTCCTGGGCGCCCGGTGATCACGGGCGCCGCCACCCTCACGCCCCCAAGGACCACACGTCAAGCACTAAAAAGGTAATAATAGTGCCACACGTACAATCTCACGGTTATGTGTGCGAGGGCGATGCAACCGCTTGAATAGCCAAGCTAATGGCCTCGCTTGCCGTCTCGCCATGTCCTGACCTCAGCTCCTCGACCACATACTGCACGAACTGCATCGGGCTCTGGCGCAGGGTCGCCCATGCCCAGGCCTCCGGCTGCGCCAACGCGCGGAGCAGGGCGTGCACCTCTTGCAGCGTCGGCTCCGAGCCGAGCTGCGCGCCGATGTGGAGGCAGACCGCCGCGAGGATCATCCGCGCCGCTGCGCCACCGGCCCCGAGGGCAAGCCCGCCGAGAAGCAGCTGCGCGCACGTCCGGGCGGCCATCAAGTCGCCGGCTCCCTTCTCAAGGAGTTGCCGGAAGGGGCAGGGAGGGGGGGAGGTAGCAGGGGTCAAGGGGGTCACCAACGCCAGTTCGAGACAGGTCACGCGGAGAACCTCCGGATGCCGACCAGCCCCTGTTGGATCGACCGCGCCCGTCCTAGACCGCGACCGCAACCCCAGGTGAAATTAAAGCTGCGAGTCGCTCGCAGCGCAATATGGCGCCAATACCAGGGTACTTGTGCCCTAGTGGGCCTGTGGCGGGATCAGCTCAAGCTGGATCGCCTTAGCGACTGCCTGGGTGCGGTTTCGAACGCCGAGCTTGGCGCAGGCGAACTGCACATAGTGGTCGATGGTGCGTTTAGAGAGTCCAAGGGAAGAGGCGATCTCCGCGGAGGTCTCGCCGCGAGCGATCCGTTGCAGGCATTCGAGTTGCCGCGCGGTAAGACCCACGCCCTCAGGCACGGATTGCGGCCGTGAACACCCGTCAAGCCTCCCTCGATCGCGAAGGCTTGTCGCACGCCCCCTAAAATCAACCTCAGCTATAGTCGAGTCCCACAACCGCCGCGAGTGAAAATCGTCCGGATGCGCCGCGCGCGACTGCGTCGGCGATGCGTTTCGCCGCTTGTCGACGCCCGCGCCGGCAATGGCAGCAACTTCGAGCCAGCGAAAGGCGCGTGACCGATCTCGATGTTATTGATCTAACACGTTTATCTCACCGGTATTTCCGATAAGATATATTAGACGTAATTAATTTTAACCCCACCCGACCGATTTTGTCGGGCGCGGGCGTCATGCACGACGCTGACTGCAATGGGGGTATCCGTGCTCGTCCTGCATCGAGTCGATCCAAGCGTGAACATGCGAAGGTTCTACACCCTCTCGCTAGAGAATTCCCTCTTCGGCGACATCCTGCTAGTCCGAAGGTGGGGCCGCATTGGCACGCATGGCCGGGTGCGATTCGACTGGTTCGATAACCCGGCGGACGCCGCCAGTGAACTCACGCGCATCGCCTCGGTGAAGGCGCGCCGAGGGTACCAGGAATTTGGCCCAAAGGCCGAGTCAGCGGAGCGCTTAGGCGCTAGCCTGGCCCGTCGCGACCACTAAGGGCGCGACCATCTGTGATGGCGGGCGGCCAGCGGAAAACTTGTGATAGAAAACCGCCGAGGTTTTGGGGGCGAATTGAAGTTTGTTCGGTGCGATCAGGAGGAGGCCCGTTCGGTTGGGCAGCACAGCGAGCGGTCAGTATCTGCCGCACGCGAAATTCCTATGCGCCAACAGTGCTCGCTTGCCATCGAATACGCGTGCGGCCTTCAAGACAGGGGCCTACGACTGTGAGTAAGCCTCCGCCCTATAGAATGTCGTTCGCGGTCGGCGGCCTGCATCTCAATGAAAGCATCGACATCGCGCGTGCGCACAGCGCTGCGGAGAGCTGGGAGCAAACGCTGGAACGGGTGATCGACGCTGGCGTAGGGTCGCTCCCAAAGGCCGCGTCTCGACGTCGATCGCTCCGTGAGATCATCGTTAGGATCTCGACCTTGAGCCCGACCGAGTTGGAATTTCTGGTCGAGGATGCTGACCGAGCCGAACAGCAAGCCCTCCTCTGGGTCGCCACCTGCCGGGCGTACCGGTTCGTGCGCGAGTTCACCCTCGAGGTGATCCGCGAGCGCGCGCTGTCATTGAAGCTCGACCTAACGCTTGAGACATTCGACGTCTTCTTCGCTGGAAAAGCCGAATGGGATGAGCGCCTGGCGGCGATCACACCGGCAACGCGCGCGAAGCTGAGGCAGATCCTGTTTCGGATCATGCGCGAGGCCGGCGTCGTTTCAGCCGACTATCGGATCCTTTCTCCGAACGTCTCCCGGCGCCTGCGATCTCTCCTCGAAAACCAAAGTCCCCAGGACCAAGACCTCTTCCCTGGCCTGACGGGCGGCGGAGGCCTCTCATGACCAAGCTCGCAACCCGCAAAGCGCGGTCGGAGCACCTGTTCAAGGTCATCACCAGCCAAAGGTTTCTTACCAAGACCGGGCTCGGCAACGAGGTGCCTTTTTTCATCTACCCCTATCCCGCCGAGGAAGGGCTTTCGACGGATGACGATCGGCGCGATCTGGTTACGAGGATCACGCACGCCGGCGTCTCAGTGCTGGACCTGAGTCTCTACGACCTGTCGCTGAAAATCCTCGAAGAGCGGGAGATCCTCGATCAGATCGTCGAGATCGAACCGAATACCGAGAAGGGCGAGATCCGCGAGCTGCTGCAGTCGGTCCTGGACCCGCACGCCACCTTGATCCCGGAAATTGCGCGCGCCATCGAGGCGACGCCGCACGACGTGATCTTCCTGTCTGGCGTCGGCGAGGTTTACCCCTACATCCGCTCGCACAACGTGCTGAACAACCTGCAGAGCACCGCCAAGGATAAGCCCACGGTGCTGTTTTTCCCCGGCAGCTACACCCATGCCCTGGCGACCGGCGCCTCGCTGGAGCTCTTCAGCCGCCTGCACGATGACAAATACTATCGCGCTTTCAATATCTTGAACTACGAGGTCTGATCCGATGGCGCTCCTGATGCGTGAGATTTTCAAGGAGAAGATCGACCGTCCTATCGACGGCGTGATCAAGGCCGATGACGACGCGAGCCTGAGCACCGAGCTCAAGGAGTACGTGATCACCGGCGAGATCGGTAAGCGGCTCGAGGATTTCCTCAACGCCTATAACAACTATTCGACCGCGAACGGCGTCTGGATCTCCGGCTTCTTCGGCTCGGGCAAGTCGCACCTCTTGAAGATGCTGGCGCTGGTTCTGGAAAACCGGCAAGTCGACGGCGCCGGCGCGGCGGAAATCTTCCTGGCCAAGCTGACCGATGAGCCGATGCTGGCCGGATCGCTGCGCAAGGCGGTAGCCATTCCGTCGAAGTCGATCCTCTTCAACATCGACCAAAAGGCCGATGTTATCTCCAAGACCGACATCGATGCGCTTCTGGCGGTGTTCCAGAAGGTATTCGACGAGATGTGCGGCTACTTCGGCAAGCAGCCCCACATCGCCCAGTTTGAGCGTCACCTTGATGAGCGTGGCCAGTTCGCTGCGTTCAAGGCAGCGTTCCGGGAGGTCTCGGGCAAGGAATGGGAAACGCGCGGCCGCCAGGAGGCGCTGCTTGAGAGCCGGAACATCGCCCTGGCCTTCGGCAAGGCGACCGGATCCGATCCCGACGATGCCAAGGACATCCTGACCCAGTATCGCAAGGACACCCACGTTTCGATCGAGGATTTCGCCAACACGGTGAAGGCTTGGATCGACCGCCAGGCACCCAACTTCCGTTTGAACTTCTTCGTCGATGAGGTCGGCCAGTACATCGCCGGCAGCACTAAGCTCATGACGAATCTGCAGACGATCGCCGAGAGCCTCAACACCAAGTGCAAGGGTCAGGCGTGGATCATCGTGACCGCCCAGCAAGCGATCACCGAGGTTCTGGGCGATCGCACCGCTCAGCAGGAGAACGACTTCTCCAAGATCCAGGCGCGCTTCGCCACCCGTATGGGGCTCAACTCAGCCGATGTCGCCGAGGTCATCCAGCGCCGCCTCCTGGCCAAGACCGACGCTGCGGGCATCGTTCTGGGGAACCTGCACGACAAGGAGCAGAACAATCTTCGGACCCTGTTCGACTTCGCCGACGGGTCGATCAAGCTCAAGAACTACCAGGGCCGCGACCACTTCGTCGCGAGCTATCCGTTTGCGCCCTACAAGTACACGCTGTTCCAGATGGTCATCACCTCGCTGTCGGAGCACAACGCTTTCGAGGGCAAGCACAGCTCGGTCGGTGAGCGCTCGATGCTCGGCGTCTTCCAGGAAGTCGCCAAGCAGCTGGTCGCTGAACCCGTCGGGGGCCTCGCCACCTTCGACATGATGTTCGAGGGCATCCGGACGGCGCTCAAGTCGTCGGTCCAGCAGTCCATCCAGATCGCCGAAAAGAACCTGGACGATCCATTTGCCGTCCGGGTCCTCAAGGCGCTGTTCCTAGTCAAGTACGTCAAGGAATTCAAACCGACCGCCCGCAACATCAGCATCCTGTTGCTGTCGGAGTTCGACGCCGACCAAAGCGCCCAGCGCCGCAAGATCGAGGAGGCTTTGGCGCTGCTTGAGCGCCAGACCTATATCCAGCGCAACGGCGAAATCTATGAGTTCCTGACCAACGAGGAGAAGGACGTCGAGGCCGAGATCAAGGCGTTGGACCTCGATCCGAGCGAGATCACCAAGACCCTCGAAGAGCTGGCGTTTGAGACCATCCTGCGCCTGCGAAAAATCAAGCACTTCGAGACGGGCTACGAGTACCCGTTCAGCCGCAAGCTGGACGACCAGCTGCTCGGCCGCGAGTATGAACTCGCCGTCAACATCATCACCCCGATGAGCGACGACGCCGGCGCGCCGGACGCGGTGCGCATGCGCAACATGGGGCGCGAAGAACTGGCCGTCGTTCTCCAGCAGGACGTGCGCTTCCTGCGCGACGTGACCCTCTACAAACAGACCGACAAGTTCATTCGACAAGCCCGTAGCGGTTCACCGCAGCCCGGGCGTGATCGGATCGTCCTGGAGAAGGGCGACCAGAACCAGCGTCGGTTCAAGGACCTCGAACAGCGCCTCCGGTCGCTAGTCGCCTCGGCGCGTCTCTTCGTGCGCGGCGATGAACTCGACATCGGCGGTGACGAGCCCCAGGACCGGATCGTAAAGGCGTTCCAGGCCCTGATCGACAAGGTCTACGTCAACCTGCCGATGCTCCGGAAGGTCAACTATGTGGAAGCCGACATCGCGCGGGCGGCCAATCCCGCCTCGGGCTTATTCGGCGGCGGGGCGACGCTGGACGAAGCCGAGCAGGACATCCTCAACTACGTTCAGAGCGAAGCACGCAAGGGCGTGAAGGTTTCGGCCAGGTCCCTGGTCGAACGCTTTGGCACCAAGCCCAACGGCTGGCCGACAATCGCCACCCTTTGCCTCACAGCGAACCTTTCGGGGAAAGGCAAGCTCGAAGCGCGATCTGACGGCACGCCTCTTGAGGGCGGCGATCTCGCCCAGGCGCTGAACAACAGTCACAAGCTGCCGAACATTCTGCTCACGCCGCAGGTGGAGTTCACAGCCGGGCAGATCCGTGCGGCCAAGGACCTCTATAAGGAGCTTTTTGGGCTCCCTGCGGATGGCTCGGACGCCCGTGCGTTGGGCGGCGAGTGGGCGGTGAGCATTGCCAAGCTGGCAGATGAGATCGATCGCCGGCTTGGCGAGACCGACCGGTACCCGTTCTTCGGCGCGCTGAGGCCTCTCCACGCCACGCTCAAGCCCATGCTTGGCAAGCCGGCGACCTGGTACGTCACCGAGCCCGTGAAATCGGAAAACGAGCTTCTCGACGCCAAGGAAGGCGTGCTGGATAAGATCCGCAGTTTCCTCGCTGGCGCCCAGCGGGAAATCTACGACGACGCCCGCGCCTACCTGCAGGAGCACGGGGCCAATATCGGCTATGTCGATCTGGAAGCGGGCGATGCTCTCAAGCACGTCCTTGATGATCCAGACTGCTACAAGGGCGGCGCGATCCAGGCGCTGAAGAACGACCTCTACGCCCTCAAGGAAAAGGTCGGGCTGGCCGTCCACGAGGAGCGCAAGGCCGTGATCGCGGCTGTCGACTCCTGCGCTGAAAAGATCGCCCAGACAGCGGAGTTCCGCGCCCTCACGGACGAACAGCAAGAGCAGGTCCGACGCGACATCGACGCTCACAAGTCAGGCCTCGATGTTGTGACGATGATCCCGATCTTGCGCGACCGCGCCGCCGGCGCACGCTCAACCTTGATGTCGCAGCTGCTGGCGGAGATGGCGCGCATGGCGCCGGTCGAACCGGACGCGCCCTCTGAGCCCGAGACGAGCGATGGTTCTACGTCGGCGCCCAAGCCGCCCGTCTATGTCAACGCGGTGGACATCAAGCCCGACTTCCCGGGAACCTATCTCGCCGTCGAAGCCGACGTCGACCAGTACGTGATCGAGCTGCGCAAAGCCCTGATGGCGCAGATCCAGCAGGGCAAAAAGGTGATTGTGTAGTGGACACCAACGCGCTGAAGAAGTTTGCCCAGGCCGCGCGGACGCTGCTGATCGACCAGGTGACGGGTAAGCTCGCCGTCGTTCTGGACCCCTCCTCCGCGACTCGCCGCGAGCACCCCGAGGCGATGAAGGCGCTGGAGGGCGCGATCGCCGGTCAGGGCGAAGCGCGGGTGATCGAACAGGTCGCTTATACCTGGTTCAACCGTTTCGCCGCTTTGCGGTTCATGGACGCCAACGGCTACACCCTTCCGCGCGTGGTCTCCCCCGCCGACGGCGCGACGCGGCCGGAAATCCTGGCCGAGGCCATTGCGGGCAATCTGCCCGTAAACGCGCCTGCGGCGATCGCCGCGGTCCTAGAGGGCCATATCCCGTCGAACGACCCGCAGGGGGAGGCTTATCGGCTGTTGCTGGTTCACGCGTGTAACGCGTGGCACCAACCCATGCCGTTCCTGTTCGAGAAGTTCGATGACTACTCCGAGCTGCTCATGCCGGATGACCTTCTGTCGCCGGCCTCGATCCTCGCCCGCCTGCGCGAGGTCCTCACCGAAGAGGCCTGCGCCGACGTCGAAGTGATCGGCTGGCTCTACCAGTTCTACATTTCGGAGAAGAAGGATCAGGTTTTTTCTGGCCTAAAGAAAAACATAAAGGTAACAGCGGAGAATATCCCAGCTGCGACTCAGCTATTCACGCCACACTGGATTGTCCGTTACCTCGTAGAAAACTCGCTCGGGCGACTGTGGCTGCTCAACCGGCCAGATTCCAAGCTCGCCGCGCAGATGGACTATTACATCGCGCCCCAGGAGCCGGAGACGGATTTTCTCCACATAGAACGACCCGAGGACATCCGCATTTGCGACCCGGCCTCAGGCTCTGGGCACATGCTCACCTACGCCTTCGACCTCCTCTACGCGATCTACGAAGAGGAGGGCTATGAGCCGACCGAAATCCCGGCGCTGATCCTCGGCAGCAATTTGCATGGCGTGGAGATCGATGATCGGGCTGGAGCGCTCGCCGCCTTTGCACTCGCTATGAAGGCAGCGTCGCGCCTGGGCCGACGGCGGTTTCTACGGCTAGGTGTGCAACCGAAGATCTGCGTGATGGAGGACGTCAGGTTCACCGCAGAAGATAGCCGGATTGTCGCGGACGTGGTGGGGCGCGACCTTTTTACGGCTGAGTTGCGCGAGACACTGGGCCAGTTTGAACAAGCAAAAAACTTCGGCTCGCTGATCGTACCAAAGCTAGGTGACGCCGCCGCGGTGGCTCATGCGGTCCGCCTGAAGGACTTCAGCGGAGACCTGCTCGTTCGCGATGTGCAGGATCGAATGCTCAAGGCGCTTGAGATGGCCGACGCCCTCTCGCCGAAATACCATGTGGTGGTGGCGAACCCGCCGTACATGGGCGTGGGAGGCATGAATGATAGCCTGAAAGGCTGGGCCGAAGCAAACTATCCGAACAGCTTCATCGATGCCTTTTCCATGTTCATTGAGAGAACTGGCACGCTTAATCTTCCGGGCGGCTTTTCCGGAATGGTCACGATGCAGAACTGGATGTTTCTGTCATCCTTCGAACAACTCCGAAATGACGTGCTTTCGGGACGAACCTTAAGAAGTCTGTGCCAGATCGGATACAACAGCTTCCCGGAGATGAATTCCAAGGTTGCACAAGCTGCTGCGTTCGTTCTCGAAAATCGGAGAGACGCTGGTCGGGGTGCGTTTTTCAACCTGAACGACGCTCCACAGTCTGCAGACAAGCGCCTCGTCTTTCTTAGAAAGAAGACGGCCTCTGAATACTTTACGCCAAATCCGGACGATTTCAGGAACATTCCGGGGAGCCCGCTTGCCTATTGGGCGACCGATGGAATTTACGCGGCCTTCAAGGACGGGACGCTCATTTCATCCCTCGCTTCAGTGGGAAAGGGTCTGGACACGGGAAACAACGAGCGTTTTCTGCGCCTTTGGTCTGAGGTGCCACGACAAACCAGCCGCTGGGTCCCGTGTCAAAAGGGCGGCCCCTTTCGTAAGTGGTTTGGCAACAACGATGTCGTGATCGATTGGGAGGATAATGGCGCGGCACTGAGAAGCTTTCCGAAAGCTAACCTTCGTAATTCGCAGAATTATCTTCGAGCGGGCATTTCTTGGACGAGAGTTTCGAGCGCTCCTCCAGCCTTCCGGGCATTCGACGAAGGGCAGATCTTCGAGTCCACAGGGCCTTGCGTTTTTGCAGACGCTATTCCGTTTTACGTAGCGCTGGGAATATTAAACAGCAATTTCTCAAGGGTTGTACTTGGGATGCTAGCCCCAACATTGGATTTCCAGAGCGGGCACGTGGCTAGAATTCCCGTCCCTAGCAACGCCAACACACTAGACGGTGGACCGGCAGAGGCGTGCGTAGCGATTTCCCGGCTCGACTGGAGCGCCTACGAAACCTCTTGGGACTTCAGCACGATGCCGCTGCTTGCGCCGGCGCACCGCGATCAAACTCTGGCAGGCTCCTACATCAGGCTCCGCGCTAGTTGGCAGGACATGACGGACCAAATGCGGCTGATGGAGGAGGAGAATAACCGCATCTTCATTGACGCCTTCGGCCTAGAGGACGAACTGTCCCCCCAGGTTCCTCTCGACGAGATCACCCTAAACTGCAACCCGGCATACCGCTATGGCAGCCAGACTAGTGCCGGCGAGCTTGAGACCCGTCTTCGCGCTGATACCATAGCTGAGTTCCTCCACTATGCTGTGGGCTGCATGTTCGGCCGCTACAGCCTCGATGCGCCTGGCCTAATCCTCGCCAACCGAGGTGAGGGCCTGGCCGATTACTTGGCCCGCGTCCCGAACCCGAGCTTTGAAATAGACGTCGATAACGTCATCCCGGTTCTGGAGGGAGAATGGTTCGCCGACGACATCGCCGGCCGTTTTCGCAAGTTCCTGCGCGTCACCTTCGGCGAGGCGAATTTCCAGGAGAACCTGACCTTTATTGAGGCCGCGCTAGGCAAGGACGTCCGCAAGTGGTTCACGAAGGACTTTTTTGACTACCATGTGCGCCGGTACAAGAAGCGCCCGATCTACTGGTTGTTCTCCAGCCCTAATGGCAGCTTCAACGCACTGATCTACATGCATCGCTATCGGCCGGACACGGTCTCGATCGTGCTGAATGATTACCTTCGCGAATTCATCAGCAAGCTGCAGGCCGAACGCGCGCGTCTTGAAAGGCTGTCAGGCGATCCGGCCGCTAGCCAGACGCAGCAAACCCGCGCCCTCAAGGACGTCGCCACGGTGATCAAGCAGATCGACGAGCTCGCGACCTGGGAGCGTGAGGTGGTGTTCCCGCTAGCTCAGGCGAAGATCGAGATCGACCTGGATGACGGCGTGAAACGGAACTATCCGAAGTTCGGCGCGGCCCTGAGGCCGATCAAGGGCTTGGAGACGGCGGATGAATGACCGCGTCGCCGCCAGCCTGCGGCGGCTGTTCGAAGAGCATCGGATCGTCTTCTGGTATGATGCCGCGCGCGACATGCGCGCGGAGTTCGAAGCGCTCGATCTCGCGGGCGTGACCAAGCTCCAGCTCGCCAACAACGAGTTTGGCGTGAAGCGCCGGATCCTGCGGCAGGATCCCGACCAAAGGTTCCTGCTGTTCAAGGACGGGCCCGAGCCGCCGATGGCGGACAACTGGCTACTGGACGTTCAGCTAGCTACGGCCGTGTTCGCCGCCGACCAGGCCGCGATCTGGCTCGCGGAGCTCGGCCTGCCCCTGCAGTTCGAACCCGTCGTGCGCGAGCATCTGGACTTCTTCCGCGCCAAGTCGCGCGTCGATGCGCTGAAGACTGGCCTGCAGCCAACCGACACCCAGACGCAGGTCCGGCTGCGCATGCTGGCCGTATGTGCCGGCGCCGACGGTGGCCTCGACACGGTGATCGAAGCGCTCTTGGGCGAGTTCTCCACCGGCAAGAACGACGCGTTGCGACTGATCGAGCGTTCTGGCCTGACCGCGACCCTATGGAAGCAAGTCGCCCAAACCTATGGTTATGGCGTCGATGAGCCGGACTTCGAAGACTTCGCCATCACCCTCTTCCAGTCCGCCTATGCCCGCGCCCTGGGCGAGGACGGGAAACTGAATGCGGAGGCACTCCTGGTCTTCCGCCGCTGGAAGAACAATCGTCACTGGGTCGAGGCCTTCGAGCGGCTGTCGGAGCGCTACGAGGACTTGCTGGGCATCGCCGCCGATCTGGCAAAGCGCGATTTTCGATCCGTCGTCGGGATCGACCACTTCGAGGCGATCGACCGCCACATAATCCGTCAGATCGTCCAGTCACTATCGACCTCAACCGCCGGCGGCCCGGATGTCCTCAAATGGGTTCGCGAGCGTCGTCAAAGCCATTGGTATCCGCGGTATGAGGACATCTATCAGGCAATCGCCTATGCCACCGAGTTCCAGCAGGCCCTGGCCGTCGCCAACCTGACCATGACCAGTCCGGCGGACGGGATCAGTCGGTATGTCAGCAGCTGGTTCAAGCTCGACCAGCTCTATCGCAAGTTCGTCTTCCACATGCAGAAGAGCGGGCAGGCGTCCCTGCTCGCCGATCTCTATGAGGCGGTCGAGAACCATTACAACACCAGCTACGTCCTGGCGGTGAACGACGCATGGCAGGACCAGATCGCGGGTCTCTCGGAGTGGAAAATCCCCGGTTACAAGGCCGCGACCGAATTCTATCGGCCGCGCGTGACCGAGTTCACCAGCGAAGGCAACAAGGTCGCGGTCATCGTCTCCGATGCCCTGCGCTACGAGGTGGCCGAAGAGTGCCTCCGTAGCATTCGCGCGCTAGACCGATTTAACGCTGAGCTCTCGCCCATGATCAGCGCCCTGCCCAGCTATACGCAGCTGGGGATGGCCGCCCTGCTTCCTCACAAGGCGCTCGCCATGGCCGAAGACGGCAGCGGCGATATTCTGTCGGATGGGCAAAGCAGCAAGGGCCTGGCGGCGCGTGAAAAGCTGCTGCTCGGCGGCCGCGCCGGAGAGAACGCCAGGGCCTTGAAGGCCGAGGACGTGATGAACATGCGCAATGAGGACGGCAAGGCCCTCTTCCGCGACAACCACGTCGTCTACGTCTACCACAACCGCATTGACGCGATCGGCGACAAGCTCCTCACCGAAGACCAGCTGCCCCAAGCGGCCGAAGACACGATCGAGGATCTGACCAAGCTCGTTCGCAAGCTGGCCTCGGCCAACTTCACCAATATCCTAATCACCGCCGATCACGGGTTCCTCTACCAACACCGCGCCCTGGACGAGAGCGACTTCGCCATCGCCGACCCCCATGGCGAAGCGATCCTGTTCCGGAACCGGCGCTTCGTGATCGGCCGCGGCTTAGCGCCGACGACCGGCATGAAGCACTTCACCGCTCGGGCCCTAGGCCTCGCCGGCGATCTTGAGGTGCTCATCCCCAACTCGATCAACCGGATGCGCGTGAAGGGTTCTGGGAGTCGTTTCGTACACGGCGGCGCCGCGCTGCAGGAAATCGTCATCCCGGTCATCAAGGTCACCAAGAAGCGCGAGGCCGATGTCGGCCAGGTCGAGGTGCAGATTATCGTTCCCGGCCGGAGCCTGATCTCGTCGGGCCAGACCGCCGTCACGCTCTACCAGGTCGAGCCGGTGTCTGAGAAAATGCGGCCGCGCGAACTTCTGGCCGGGATCTATGCGGCAGACGGGACCTTGATCTCGGATGAAGCGACCCTGACCTTCGACTTCGGCTCGGAGAATCCGCGGGAGCGGGAGATGCCCCGTAAATTCCTGCTGTCGCGCCATGCAGACCGGTTCAACAATCAGGACGTCGTCCTGAAACTGCGCGAGCGGGTCGGAAAGACCAGCCACTATCAGGACTACGCCAGCCACCGGTTTGAGCTGCGGCGCGGCATCTCCACAGACTTTGACTTCTGAAAGTGCCCGCATGAGTGACCTCGACGCCAAGATCAACGGGCATTTCGCGGGCTTCGTGGTCCGGAAAGACTTAGTCAAAGCGGTCAAGGGCAACGCGATCGTGCCCACCTACGTGCTCGAGTACCTGCTCGGACAATACTGTGCGACTGACGATGAAGCGTCGATCCTGACGGGCATCGAGACCGTCAAGGATGTCCTGCGCAAGCACTACGTCCATCGCAGCGAGGCCGGCCTCGTGCAGTCTACAATAAAGGAGAAAGGCCGCTACAAGGTCATCGACCAGGTCAGCGTCGCCCTCAACGAAAAGACCGATAGCTACGAAGCGATCTTCGAGAACCTCGGCATCAAGAAGGTGGCCGTCGATAGCGGCACGGTCAAAGCCCACCCCAAGCTCCTGGTCACGGGCGTCTGGTGCATCGCCGACGTCCAGTACGAGTTCAGCGAGGACGCGCGCGTTGCGCCCTGGATTTTAGAGTCCATCAAGCCGATCCAGATCGCGAAGGTCGATTTCGAGCAGTACCGCCAGGCGCGCGCGGCCTTCACCACTGACGAGTGGATCGACCTGCTCATTCAGAGCATCGGCTTCGACCCTGGCGCCTTCGGCCGGCGGAACAAGCTGCTGCAGCTGATGCGCCTCGTCCCCTTTGTCGAGCGCAACTACAACCTCATGGAGCTGGGACCAAAGGGAACCGGGAAGTCTCACATCTACTCGGAGTTCTCCCCTCACGGGCAGCTGATCTCCGGAGGCGAAGTCTCCGTTCCAAAGCTCTTCGTCAACAACGCCACCGGCCGGATCGGCCTCGTGGGCTACTGGGATGTCGTTGCGTTTGACGAGTTCGCCGGCCGGGAAAAGACGGCCAATAAGGCCCTCGTCGACATCATGAAAAACTACATGGCCAACAAGTCGTTCTCCCGCGGGGTCAATCCCATGGGGGCCGAGGCTAGTTTCTCGTTCGTCGGCAACACCGACCACAACGTGCCCTTCATGCTCAAGAACAGCGACCTCTTCGAGGCGCTCCCGAGCCAGTTTCACGACTCAGCATTCATCGATCGCCTACACGCTTACCTGCCCGGTTGGGAGGTCGACGTCATTCGCGGGGAGATGTTCACCAAGGGCTACGGGTTCATCGTCGACTACCTGGCCGAGATCCTCCGGCATCTGAGATCAGAGGACTTCTCCAATCGACCGGATCGGTTCTTCAAAGTCAGCGAAAAGATTTCCACCCGTGACCGCGACGCGATCTACAAGACGATGTCCGGCTTCCTGAAGGTCCTCCACCCGAACGGCGGGGAGACGGAGGCGGAAGTCGAGGAGCTGCTGCGCCTGGCGATGGAAAGCCGCAAGCGAGTCAAAGACCAGCTCGCACGCATCGACAGCACCTATCCCGAGGTGGACTTTCACTACGTCGGCTCCGATGGCCAGAAGCGTTATGTCACGACGGTGGAAGAGGAGGAGTATCCTCAATTCTATCATCGACGGCCGAATGCTCCCGCAGGCGAACGGGACGAAACACCCCCGGACGCCGCCACAACAGATGAACCATCGGGAAGCAGCGAGAAGCCGGACATCGTCCCTGCGCCTCAGCCGTCGCACCCAGCGGCGACGCCGGCGGCTCTGGCAGAGGGTCACCACGTGTTCGCTGAAAACCGAAAAGGCCTAAGCTATGACAAGCTGTTCGGTCCGTATTTGGCTGGCGCGACGCGGGTCGTGGTAACGGACCCCTACATCCGCTTCTTCTATCAAATCCGGAACATGATGGAGTTCGTCGAGATGCTTATTCGGCGCAAGTCGCCGGAGGACCAAATCAACGTCCATCTCGTCACCGGGCCAGATGATGGGAACGTGGCCCGCCAACGTGAGCTTTTGG
This sequence comes from Hyphomonadaceae bacterium, assembly GCA_035548775.1. Classification (GTDB taxonomy): domain Bacteria; phylum Pseudomonadota; class Alphaproteobacteria; order Caulobacterales; family Hyphomonadaceae; genus UBA7672. The sequence goes on along the minus strand of DASZSI010000405.1, from coordinate 593 downwards.
ACTCAATCACTGCCGCTTGCACGGCCACAGGCGTGGAGTTCAGCTGGGCGTTTGACACGTCGGGCACTGGTCATGCCCGCGACATCGTCGCCGATACAGGCTGGAAGATCGTCCTCGACAGAGGTCTCGACATCTTCCAGGCACCGGTCAAGACGGAGGGCTTCACCCTCGGCGATCGCTTGCAGGAGCATCGGGCGATCAAAGGCTTCTACCTGACCTACGTGCGGCAACCGGCATAACGCGCCGGCTAGGGCTGCAGCCTAATCTGCAGCGCCTCCAACTCGGCCATCGTCATGTCCTTCTCTAGCAGCCCGCCAAGATACCCTAGCAGGTCGTCTTGGCGCGGCTGGCCGAAGGCCAGCCGGTAGACCGTGAGGCTCCGTTTCAGCCACTCCAACCGTTGGGTCTCACGACTAAACGGCAAGATCGGCACGCGCCGCTCCACCTTCACGGGCCCCTCGCATAGCCAATAGGGCGCAAGATCCGTGTCAGCTTCGGTCGCCGCACGCGCGGACGCGAACATCTGCGCCCAGGGATCGGCGCCGGAGGCGCCCTGCCCCCATAGTCCGTCGCCATGGTTGTGGGCGACGTTG
>DASZSI010000404.1:0-4501 GCA_035548775.1 Hyphomonadaceae bacterium | reverse complement strand
CGCCGAAGCCGGACTTCCGTGCGCCGGCGGTGGACGTGAGCACGCTGGTCAGCGAGCCAGTTGCGAGCCGCACGGCCGGCGAACTTGGTCGCCTGATGGGCTCAATGATGGTTTCCACCGGCAACACGCTGGACGATGTGGTCCGCGAACTGCTGAAGCCGATGCTGAAGGAATGGCTTGAAGCCAACCTTCCCCAGATTGTCGAAGCCGAAGTTGCGAAGGAGATCGACCGCATCCGCCGCATGTCCCGCTAGGGCCAACGGCGCCTGGCGAGGCGACGCGCGCAACCATTTTCCGCACTGACGTAACGAACTGAACCACAGGGCGCACCTTCATCGGTGCGCCTTTTGTGTTCGCGGACTCAGGCGCTTGAGACCTGGCCGTCCTCCACGACGAATTCCAGAAGTTCGCAGTTGGCGAAGGGCCGGATGCGATCACGGTCGCGGAACATGGTCATCGCGGTCTTGTCGTCGAGGTCGGGCGCCTCGGCCATCAGGCGGGCGGCCTGCATGAACTGCCCGTGGCTGACGGCGACTGTGAGATCGTTGGCAAGGCCAGCCAGCTTTTCGAGGAAAGAGCGGGCGCGAACCAGCAGGTGTGAAAAGTTTTCCGCGCCTTCGCCATCCACATAGGTCGGATCAAGGGCGGCCCAGTAGGCGTCGATGCGCGGCTTGCGTTCCACCCAGGAGGTGTTGATGCAGGACGCCGGCGACAGATAGGTGAATTCCTGGATCGGCCAGACCTCGTGCATTGCTTCAGGAAATCGCTGCAGAATCGGTGCGGCGGTGTCGAGCGAGCGGCGAAACGCCGAGGCGAGGATAAGTTCGGGCGGCTCGGTCATGCGTTTGGCGAGACCTTCGGCCTGGTCGCGGCCGCGGCCGGTGAGCGGAATGCCAGCCGGTTCCAGCGTTCGCCCGCCGGCATTGGATAGGCTTTCGGCGTGGCGGTAGACGCGGACGCGGATCATGCCCGCCTCATGTCGTGCGCGAGGGGTGGCTGGCAAGGGCTCTAGCGAAGCGTCCGGTCAAACAATTCGAGCGCTTCCTCGATCGCCAGCGCATGGGCGGAGGCCTGTTCCGTCGCGGTCTTGCAGATCGGGATCTGCTGGCGCGCGGCATCGGAGCATTCGGCGAGGAACGTGTAGTGCGTCGCGCCCTTGGCCAGCGACAGCTTCGCGCCGGGGATCAGCTTGGCCGCGACGCCGCCGTGGTTGGCCGGCGACGTGATCGGATCGCCATCGCCGACGACGATGGAGACGGGAACGCGCATCGCCTTGAGGCTGTCAGGATCGAGAACCTGGACGACTGGCGACAGGGCGAAGACCGCCTTCACGCCCGGCAGGGAATGATCTGTCCTCGCGACCGCCATTTCGGATTTCAGCTCGTCGCTGGCGAAGGCCTGCTTCCACTGATCTATGGTGAGCGGGAATTCCTGCTGCGGCTTGCAGACGCCGTCGTCTGGTTGGATAGCGCAGAATTGCAGGGCGTGTTCCGGGCTCACCCGCGCGCCGCCGAGCACCAATGACGTGAGCCCGCCCAGAGAATATCCGGCGACGCCTACGCGAGTGGCGTCGAGATGTGGGCCGATTGCAGAATCCTTGAGGGCGGCGGCGAGGGCCCATTTCAGGTCCTCCGCCCGCTCCCACCACACCATCGCGCCGGCGACGGTCATCTTGTCCTGGCCGTTATTGCCGGGATGGTCGACGGCGATGACCACATAGCCATGCTCCGCCATCGGCTTGCCGAACCAGGCCATCATCCGGGCCGAGCCGCCGAAGCCGTGCGAGAACAAGATGACGGGGTGTTTCTTGTCATCCGCAAAGGCCCCGTTCATGGCGACCTTGCCGAGTGTGAAAAAGGGCGCGTTGGGCGGGCCCATATCGATGGAGGTTTCGGCCGCGCCGGCGGCTGCGGGATACCAGACTGTAATCCGGAGGTCGGTGCGGTGCTGTTCGTCGCGGATGGCGGCGGCGGGTTCGCTGACGGTGCGGTGGATCTCGCCGACAGGCGGGGCGGCGAAGGCCGGAAGGGCCGTCAGAATGGCGGTAAGAACCAGGGCCGGGATTCGCATGATGTCTGCTCCGCAAGCCGTTACTTCTAGCAGATGACAAGCCCGTCAGCGCGCGTTATCCGCAGGGCATGATTGACGATCGTTTCAACCCGAAGGCTGCGGAACCCAAGCTTTACGAGCAATGGGAAGTATCCGGAGCGTTCAAGCCGACGGGGAATGGCCCGCCCTTCTCGATCGTCATCCCGCCGCCGAACGTGACGGGCGTGCTGCACATGGGGCACGCGCTCAACAACACGTTGCAGGACATCCTCGTCCGCTATCACCGGATGAAGGGGTTCCGGTGCCTGTGGCAGCCGGGGACCGACCATGCCGGCATCGCCACCCAGATGGTGGTGGAACGCGAGCTGGCGAAGGAAGGCAATCTCGGGAGACGCGACCTCGGCCGTGACAAGTTCCTCGAGCGTGTGTGGAAGTGGAAGGAACAATCCGGCGGCGCCATCACGCAGCAGTTGAAGCGCCTCGGTGCGAGCTGTGACTGGAGCCGCGAACGCTTCACACTCGACAAAGGGTTGAGCGAAGCTGTGACGAAGGTGTTCGTCGAGCTCTACCAGGAAGGCCTGATCTATCGCGACAAGCGGCTGGTGAACTGGGACCCGCAATTCCAGACCGCGATCTCGGACCTCGAAGTCGAGACGCGCGAGGTGAAGGGCAATTTCTGGCACCTGCGCTATCCGCTGGCCGACGGCTCGACCTACAAATTCCCGATCGCGTTCGACGAGGCGGGTAAGCCGACCGAGTGGGAGGATCGCAACTACATCGTTGTCGCCACCACGCGGCCTGAGACGATGCTGGGCGATACGGCAGTGGCGGTGCATCCGACGGACGAGCGCTATGCGGGCATCGTGGGGAAGCAGGTGAAGCTGCCGCTCACCGGACGCCTCATCCCCATCGTGGCGGACGAGTATGCCGATCCGACCAAGGGCACAGGCGCCGTGAAGATCACGCCGGCGCACGACTTCAACGACTACCAGGTCGGCAAGCGGCATAACCTGCCGATGATAAACATCTTCACGGATGATGCGCACATCAACGGCGAGGCGCCGAAGGCGTATCAGGGTCTCGAAAGGTTCGCGGCGCGGAAGAAGGTGATCTCGGACATCGAGGCCGAAGGCCTGATGCACGCAATTGAGCCAACCACGATCCAGCAGCCATTCGGCGATCGCTCGCAGGTCGTCATCGAGCCGTACCTGACCGACCAGTGGTATGTCGACGCCAAGACGCTGGCAAAGCCGGCGATCAAGGCTGTCGAGAGCGGCGAAACCAAGTTCGTGCCCGAGACCTGGGCCAAGACCTATTTCGAATGGATGCGCAACATCGAGCCGTGGTGCGTCAGCCGCCAGCTCTGGTGGGGCCACCGGATTCCGGCGTGGTATGGGCCGGCGCTGGTGAGCGAGCCAAACGACAATGGCGGGCGCGAAGTTGTGCTCGATCACACGCAACCTCCAAAGGTGTTCGTCGCGTACACGGCGGCGGAGGCGCTGGAGCAAGCCCGGAAATACTACGGCGCCGATTGGTCCGCGCCGCCGGACGTGATCGAGCGGGCGCGCAAGCACCACGGCGAGTACCTGGCTGTGGTTCCCACGCGCGAGGACGCGCTGCGGGAGATGGCCGAAGGGCGCAACGTCTCGCTTGGGCCGCCGGATCGCTGGGGCTACATCGTCCGCCTGTGGCAGGACGAGGATGTGCTCGACACATGGTTTTCCTCGGCGCTGTGGCCGTTCTCGACCATGGGCTGGCCGCGTGGCGACGATACCGCGCTGAAGGAGTTCTATCCGGGCTCGGTGCTCGTGACCGCTTTCGACATCATCTTCTTCTGGGTCGCGCGCATGATGATGCAGGGCTTGCACTTCATGGGCGAGGTTCCGTTCAAGGACGTCTACATCCACGCGCTGGTCCGCGACGAGAAGGGCCAGAAGATGTCGAAGTCCAAGGGCAACGTGATCGACCCCCTGGACCTGATCGAGAAATACGGCACCGACGCGCTCCGTTTCACCCTGATCGCGCAGGCGGGCCAGGGCCGCGACATCAAGATGTCGGAGCAGCGGGTCGAGGGCTATCGCAACTTCGCGACCAAGCTCTGGAACGCGGCGCGCTTCTGCGAGATGAACGAATGCGTCGCCGATCCGAACTTCGACCCGAAGTCGGTGCAGCAGAACCTCAACCGCTGGATCATCGGACGCCTGGTGAAGGCGAAGCAGGCGGTCGATCTTGCGCTCGAAGGCTATCGCTTCGATTCCGCCGCGCTCGCGCTCTACCAGTTCGCCTGGGGCGAGTTCTGCGACTGGCATCTCGAGTTCGCCAAGCCGGTGTTCCTCGGCGAGGACGCGGCGGCCAAGGCCGAGACCCGCGCCGTCACCGCCTGGGTGCTGGGCCAGCTCCTGCACCTGATGCACCCGCTGATGCCGTTCATCTCCGAGGAGCTCTGGGCCCA
>DASZSI010000403.1:0-12258 GCA_035548775.1 Hyphomonadaceae bacterium | reverse complement strand
CGGCGGCCCGCAAGGTTCGTTCGGCAACCTGTTCCACTATCGCTGGAACGCGCAGACCTATGCCGGCGCCGGCTATGCCGTGGTGATGATCGATTTCCACGGGTCGACAGGATACGGCCAGGCCTTCACCGACGCGGTGAGCCAACACTGGGGCGACCGGCCACTGGAAGACCTGCAGAAGGGCTGGGCATACGCACTCTCGAAATATTCTTTCCTGGACGGCAATCGCGCCTGCGCGCTCGGCGGCTCATATGGCGGCTACATGATCAACTGGATCGCCGGCAACTGGAACCAACCCTGGAAGTGCCTCGTGAACCATGACGGCATCTTCGATGCCCGCTTCATGGGCTATTCGACGGAAGAGCTGTGGTTCTCCGAATGGGAAAACGGCGGCACGCCGTGGACGCCGGGTACGACTTTCGAGAAGTTCAACCCGGCGGCCTTCGTCCAGAACTGGCGCGTGCCGGAGATGGTGATCCACGGCGGGCACGACTATCGCGTGCCGCTGGAGGAAGGCATCTCCACCTTCACAGCGCTGCAGCGGAAGGGCATCGACTCGAAGCTGCTCTATTTCCCGGAAGAGAACCACTGGGTGCTGAAGCCACAGAACTCGGTGCAGTGGCACGACGAGGTGCTGGCCTGGCTGAAGAAGTACGCGCCTCCGAGCTGAGGCTCAGTCCAACCCAGCCGCCAACCAGATGGTCTCCATCAGTTGGCGGCATGTGGTCTCATTCTCGACCCAGATCACGCAGGTCTCGGCTTCGGTGTCGCTGATCTGCAGCTCGTCCGCCGTCTCGGGATAGAGCTTGCGATAAGCCGTCGCGACCAGCATGGCCCAGCCATAACCGTCATTCGGCAGGCCGAGCTGGTCCAGCGTCTTTTCGGCATCCTTGCTCTCGATGCCTTCCGGCTCGAACTCGATCTGCCAGGCGAGCGGTATTTCGCGCCCCGCATAGCTGGTGCCGCCCATGACTACGAGGCGGATCGGCTCGTAACTCTCGCTATGCCAGAAATGATCGGGATCCTCGGCAACCAGCCGGGCAAGATCGGAAGGGATGCTCCACGGCGGCATGCCTAGTGAAGTTCCATGATCTCGATATTACGGAACTGGATCGGCGCACCCTCGCTCTGCAGGCAGATATAGCCGCCATCCAATGCGAGCTTTCCGCCTGCTGCCTCGATCAGCGGCTTCGAGTTCGCCATATTGCCCGTGGGGTCCAGCTGCACGCCGGAGAAGCGGATCGTCTCAACGCCATTCTGAAACTCCACCACCTCGCCGGAAGGCGAGACATCCACCTCGAACTTCACCCACTCGCCGTTCGGCGCGGCCGGAACAGTCGAGTTGTTGCAGTGGGTGGTGTTGAGCACGCCGTTGAGGATGATGTTGGTGCCGGGCGAGCAGACATTGCCGTTGGTGCGCTTCTGCCCTTCGGCTGGGCCAAGGATCTGAGCCTCGACGGAGACAGGAAAGCTGTCGCCCACCGCCATAGTTTTGGGATCTTGCGAGTAGATCATGACGCCGTTGTTGGCGATGGCCCAGCCGGGCGTGTCCGACGGCGTCTTGCCAATGAAGCGATATTCCAGCCGGAATTTGTAGGCCTTGAACGGCGTCTTGTAGAACAGATGGCCATAGCGTTCGCCGAACTTGTCGTATTTGTCGTAGCTGACGGTCAGCAGACCGTCCCGAACCGAGTAGGTGTCGAGATAATTCTCGCCGAGCGGGAAGCCGCGAATCTTGGGCGTCCAGCCATCAAGCGTCTTGCCGTCGAACAGCGAGCGCCATCCTGGGCCGCTCGGCCCCGTGCTTGTCGCGCATGCGGCAAGGCAAACACCCACAACCGCGACGGCAATTCTCTGGAACCTGGCTTTCATGCGAGCTCTCCCTCGCATCCCCTCGCCCATGGCCGCGCTGCCCGTGGACAGGCGTGCGAGAAGGTGCACATTCCTTCCTAGAACAGGGGCGGCCTCAAAGCGAGAGAAGCCAGACCCCACCCAGGGAGGGACTATTCAGTGATCCAGGCGCGTCTGTTTTTGATGATGATGCTGCAGCTCGCCATATGGGGAGCGTGGGCGCCGAAACTGTTCCCCTATATGGGCCAGCTGGGTTTCGAGCCGTGGCAACAATCGCTGGTGGGCAGCGCCTGGGGCATAGCCGGCATTCTGGGCATCTTCTTTTCCAACCAGTTCGCCGACCGCAACTTCTCCGCCGAGCGCTTCCTGGCTGTGAGCAACATCATCGGCGGCGCTGCGCTGATGGCGTGCGCCTTCCTTACCGACTTCTGGCAGTTCTTTGCGGCCTATCTGATCTTCAGCGTGGTCTATGTGCCGGCGATGTCCGTCGCCAACGCCATCGCCTTCTCGGCGCTGCGCGACCCCGCCAAGCAGTTCGGAAACATCCGCATGGGCGGGACGGTCGGCTGGATCATGGTCAGCTGGCCGTTCTATTTCCTGCTCAGCGCCAAGGCCGGGCCGGACCAGCTGCGCCTGATCTTCGTGGTTGCGGCTGTCGTATCGTTCGCGCTTGCCGCCTACAGCCTGACCCTGCCCCACACGCCGCCGAAGAAGGACGCCGCCGGCGCCGACCCGCTGGCCTGGCGGGAAGCGATCAAGCTTCTCGGCATCCCCTCCATCGCCGTGCTCTTCCTGGTCACGTTCATCGACAGCGCTGTCCACCAGGGCTATTTCATGATGGTCGATGACTTCTTCACCAAACGCGTGGGCATCGACGCCAACCTCTCCATGATCGTGCAGAGCCTCGGCCAGGTCATGGAGATCGTCACCATGTTCATCCTCGGCACGGTGCTGGCGAAACTCGGCTGGAAAGCCACCATGATCGTCGGCATCCTCGGCCACGCGGCGCGGTTCACGGTGTTCGCATTCTTCCCCGACAGCCTGCCAACCATCATCGGGGTGCAGCTGCTGCATGGCGTCTGCTACGCCTTCTTCTTCGCGACGGTGTACATCTTCGTTGACCATGCCTTCCCGAAGGACGTACGCGCCAGCGCGCAGGGGCTGTTCAACCTGCTGATCCTTGGCTTCGGCAACGTGGCGGCGAGCTTCCTCTTCCCGCCCCTGATCGCCCAGTGGACCGACCCGGCGACGAAGATGGTCGACTATCACACGCTGTTCCTGGTGCCGGCCGGCATGGCGGTCGTCGCCATCCTCTTGATGGCCGTGTTCTTCCGGCCGACGCAGCGCGCGCCAGCGGCCGCCTCTGCAGCTGCCGCCTAACGTGACGACCAGACGTTACTCATCTCAGGAGAGTTGCAATGACACTCACCTCACGCCGCCGCTTCCTTCAAAGCGCTTGCGCCGTCGGCGCCGCTAGCTCGCTGGCTGGATGCATGAGCCCGGAACCGCAGGCCAGCGCCCAGCCTTCAGCCAAGCCGGCCGGCAAGGGCTTCTTCGCCCGCCACAACCTGCCGATCGGCATCCAGGTCTATACGCTGGGCGACCTGCCGAAGAACGACCTCGACGGCACGATGAAGAAGGTCGGGGGTATCGGCTACAAGACGGTCGAGCTCGCGGGCTATCTCGGCAAGACGCCGCAGCAGCTCCGCGCCGCCTTCGACGCCGCCGGCCTCAAATGCACCAGCGCCCACATCGGCCTCGCCAAGGGCACTGCGGAAGAACCCAAGCTGTTCGACGACATCGGCCGCGTCGCCGCCGACATGCGTGTTATCGGCGCCTCACAAGTCATCGCGCCCGCGCTTGCCCGGCCCGACGATCTCAAGGTGGGGGGCTACGGCGACCTCGCCAAAGCCATGACGGCGGACCACTGGAAGCGCCAGGCCGCGCAGCTCAACGACATCGGCGAGAAGTTCAAGGCCGAAGGCATCGTGTTCGGCTACCACAACCACAACATCGAGTTCGCGCCCGTCGGAAATTCGAATGGCCTCGAACTCCTGATCGCCAACACCGACCCGCAATACTGCACGTTCGAACTCGACATCGGCTGGGTGGCAGCCGGCGGCGGCGATCCCACGGCTTTCTTCAACAAGCATTCCGGCCGCTTCGTCGCTGCGCACATCAAGGACGTGAAGGCCTCCACCGTCACCAACTATGAAGTGAAGATGGACCCGACAGAGGTGGGCTCCGGCAAGCTCGACTGGAAAACCATCTTGCCGGCGGCTTACAGCGCCGGCGTCCGCAAATTCTTCGTGGAACAGGAAGCGCCTTTCGCCTTCGAGCGTCTTGAATCCGCGCGGATCTGCTTCCAATACCTCAACGCACTGAACGCCTGAGCCCAGTCTGTTGAGGACGCCTAGATGAAGACCATGAAAGGCCCCGGGATTTTCCTCGCCCAGTTCGTGGGGCCGGAGCCGCCGTTCAACTCCCTGCCCGCGATCGCGAAGTGGGCGAAGGACAAGGGCTTCACCGGCGTACAAATCCCGACAACTGAGAAAAGCCTGTTCGACCTGCGCAAGGCGGCCGACAGCGACGCGTATTGCGACGAGATCAAGGGCATCCTCAAGGACGCCGGCCTAGAGGTGACGGAGCTATCGACCCACCTGCAAGGCCAGCTGGTCGCAGTGCACCCTGCCTACGACACCATGTTCGACGGCTTTGCGCCGGAACGCGTGCGCGGCAATCCCAAGGCGCGGCAGGAATGGGCGATCGACCAGGTGAAGATGGCCGCGAAGGCTTCGCGCCGTCTCGGCCTTGATGCGAGCGTCACCTTCTCCGGCGCTCTGGCGTGGCCCTATCTCTACCCCTGGCCGCAACGGCCGCCCGGACTGATCGAGGAAGCGTTCGGCGAACTGGCGCGGCTGTGGAAACCGATCCTCGACGCGTACGAAGAAGCCGGCGTCGACCTCTGCTACGAAATCCACCCCGGCGAGGACCTGTTTGACGGTGCGACGTTCGAGATGTTCCTCGACCGCGTGAAGGGCCACAGCCGCGCCAACATCCTGTTCGATCCAAGCCACTTCGTGCTGCAGCAGCTCGACTATCTCGAATACATCGATCTCTACCACGACCGCATCAAGATGTTCCACGTCAAGGATGCGGAGTTCAATCCGACAGGCCGCCAGGGCGTCTATTCGGGCTATCAGCCGTGGCTGCAGCGCGCGGGCCGCTTCCGCTCCGTGGGCGATGGCCAGGTCGACTTCAAAGGCATCTTCTCGAAGCTCGCAGGCTATGACTATGCCGGCTGGGCGGTGCTGGAATGGGAATGCTGCCTGAAACATCCCGAGGACGGCGCACGCGAAGGCGCAGCTTTCATTCGCGACCACATCATTCGCGTCACCGACCGGGCGTTCGACGACTTCGCATCTAGCGGCACGGACAAGGCCGCCAATCGCCACCTGCTCGGCCTCGATCCCAAAGACTCCAAACAATGAGCCGGCGGTTGCGGCTGGGCATGGTCGGCGGCGGCGAAGGCGCTTTCATCGGCGCCGTCCACCGCATGGCTGCACGGATCGACGATCAGTGGGAGCTGGTCGCGGGCGCCTTTCAGTCCAATGCCGTGAAATCAAAAGCCTTCGGCCAGTCGCTCAATCTGTCAGCGGATCGCTGCTACGGCGACTACGGCGCTATGGCGAAAGCGGAGGCGACGCGCGCGGACAGGATCGATGCCGTTTCGATCGTCACGCCCAATCACCTGCATCACGCCGTCGCGAAAGTCTTCCTCGACGCGGGCATTCCGGTCATCTGTGACAAGCCGCTGACGATCAATTCGACGGACGCCGAAGACCTCGCAGCCAAGGTGAAGGCCAGCGGCCTGCCCTTCGTGCTGACGCACAACTATTCGGGCTATCCTATGGTGCGACAGACGCGCGCTATGATCGAGGCGGGCCAACTCGGCAAGCTGCGCGTCATTCAAGTCGAGTACGCGCAAGACTGGCTCGCGACCGACCTCAAGGACCAGAAGCAAGCCGACTGGCGCGGCGATCCGAAACGCGCGGGCCCCGGCGGCGCGCTGGGCGACATTGCGACCCACGCCTTTCATCTCGCCGAGTTTGTCAGCGGCACGAAGGCGAAGGAGCTGGCGGCGGACCTCTCGACCTTCGTCCCCGGCCGGCGGGTGGACGACAATGTGAACGTGATGCTGCGCTTCGATGGCGGCGCCAAAGGCATGCTGTGGGCGAGCCAGGTCGCGGCAGGCAAGGCCAACGGCCTGCAGCTGCGCATCTACGGAGAGCGCGCGGGGCTGGAATGGTCGCAGGAACATCCCGAAGAGCTGCGATTTGCTCCGCTGAACGAGGCGCCGCGCATCCTTCGCCGCGGCGGCCCGGGCATTTCCGCCTCCGCCCAGCGCGCCACGCGCCTGCCGCCCGGCCATCCGGAGGGGTATTTGGAAGGCTTCGCGCAGATCTATTCCGACGCTGCCGAACTGGTGCGGGCGCATCATGACAAGCGCAAACCCGACCCGCTCGCCCTGCTCGTCCCCGGTGTCGCAGATGGCGTACGCGGCGTGAGGTTTATCGAGGCCGCTGTTGCCTCAAGCGGAAAGAATGGCGCCTGGACGGCATTGGGCTAGACTGCGCAGGCGATGCTTGGGGTACACTGATTTGGATTCGTCCCGAGGGAGAGAACAATGTCGAAACGTCTGGTCGGGTTGATGATAGCAGGCGCCGTCGCGCTGGCGCTCGGCGCCGCCGCTTGCAGCAACATGGCCACCGCCACATCGCCGACGGCCGAGGCCGGGCCGAACACGTTGTCGCTTCAGGAGAAGCAGGCTGGCTGGCAACTCCTTTTCAACGGGAAGGACTTCAACGGCTGGCACTTCTATCGCGGCGGTCAGGTGACGACCCCGTGGTCGGTGCAAGACGGAACCATCGCCCTCGCTGGCCCTGGGACGGACATCATCACCAATGACGAGTTCGGCGACTTCGACCTTTCGCTGGAATGGAAAATCTCCCCGGCCGGGAACAGCGGCATCATCTATATGGTGAAGGAAGATGCATCTGCGCCGCAGACCTACAATACCGGCCCGGAGATGCAGGTGCTGGACAATGCGGGCCATGCCGACGGGAAAATCCCATCCCATCGCGCCGGCGCACTCTACGATCTCGTGACGCCGCCCGACAACGTGACCAAGCCGGTGGGCGAATGGAATCTTGCGCGCGTTCGCGTGTATCACGGAAAGATCGAGCACTGGCTCAACGGCGTGAAGACAGCCGAGTCCAGCTATGGCGATGCCGCATGGTTCAAGATGGTGGCGGGCTCGAAGTTCAAGGACATGCCGCTGTTCGGCAAAGCCAAGGTTGGTCACATCGCCCTGCAGGACCACGGCGACAAGGTCTGGTACCGCAACATCAAGATCAAACGCCTGAGCGTCTGATCGCGACGCCTACAACGGCCCGTTCTCGACGGGGTTCATCTTCAAACCCTTGCCCTCGATCACATTCTTGATGTGCGCGAGCGCTTCAGGCGTGGGCCCCGGATAGGGGCCGCTGGCGACAGGCGTGTTGCCGGGATAGCCGATCACCTTCCAGCCTTCCGGCGTGGTGTAATAGGCCCCCATGGTCAACGCGCGCATCCGCGCAAAGAACTTGGCGGGCTGTTCGTAGCCCGGCTTCACCTTGTCCTTGAACGCGATGTCGTCGGCGATCTTCTTCTGGTCGTCGAGCTTGAGCTGAGCGAAGGTCTGTCCGCCGCGCTTGGCGGCCTCCTTATCGAGCCAGGCAAGGCCCGGAATGATCAGGGCGCGCTGCTCCTGCTGGTCAGGATAAGGCGCACTCACCCACTCGTTGATGAAAGCCGGCACGCCGACCTTGGATGCCGACGGCGCATCGCCGTCCGCGGGCAGGATCAGGTCCGCCAGGGCGGCTGTCGCCGCCAGCTCGGCCTTGGTCATGGTCAGCGGCCAGGGAACCACCGGCTCCTGCAGGTTCGGGTCCTTGCCGTAGCCATTGCCGGTAAGCGGCGCCGGGGCGAGCCAGTCGTCCTTGGCGCCGAACTTCTCGCCGCAGGCGGCGAGCTGCCCAGCGGCGATGGAAGCGGCGATCCAGCGCAGCGTCATGCGGCGGTCGAGCTGGATCAGGACGGGGGTGTTGCTGTCGGTCATTGTGCTGCCCTCCCTCAGATTTCGTGCTTCCGCATGCGCTCGGCGATATGCTCCGAGTTGCGCATGGACAGGGTGAGGATCGTGATCGTCGGGTTCTTGTGCGCCTTGGAAGCGAACACCGAACCGTCAGTGAGATAGAGGTTGTCGACGTCCCACGACTTGCCGTGAGAGTTGACGACCGAGTCCTTGGCGGTCGCGCCCATCCGGCAGGTGCCGACCTCGTGGATGATCTCGCCGCCCGTGGAAATTGCGTCCACCGGCTTTTCGATCGTGCTGGTGATCGTGCCGCCGAGCTTGTCGACCAGCGCCTTCACCGCGTTCTGGAAGTGCGTCACCTGATTGAGCTCGTGCTCCGACCACGCCCAGTGGAAGCGCGCGACCGGAATGCCGAACTTGTCTTTCTTCTCCGGGTCGATCTCCATGTAGCAGTTGGCGTTGGGGATCATCTCGCCGCGCTGCGTGAAACCGAAGCGGGCGCCGTATTTCTTCTTCACCTGCGAACGCAGGTCGGAGCCGTAGCCGTCATAGCCGCCGAAGCCCCCAATGCCCGGTTCGCCGAAGCCGCCGCCGATCTCCATGTGATAGCCGCGCGTGAAGGTAGTCTTGCCCGCCTGCACGTTCTTGTAGTCCCAGAACGGGATGTAGGCGTGCAGTCCCTGGGCGCCGTCCTCGTTGTAGACCGGCCGGCCTTCGAGGTCGGGGAAGTATGCAGACAGGCTGGAGCCCACCGTGTCCATCAGGTTGCGGCCGACCTGGCCGCTGGAGTTGGACAGCCCCTCGGAGCGGCCGTTCGGCTTGGTGTTGAGCAGCATGCGCGCCGTCTCGCCGGTCGAAGCGGCAAGGATCACCACCCTGCCCTTGGCTTCCTTGTGCGCGCCGGTTGCCTTGTCGATGTAACGGACGCCAGAGGCCTTCTTGCCATCCGCCGCCATCATCACTTCGTAGACCATCGCGCCGGTCTGCAACGTTAGCTTGCCGGTCGCCTTGGCCCAGGGGATCAGCGACGTCGTCGTCTGGAAGGCAGCGCCGATGCCGCAGCCGCGTCCGCAGGGCGATGCGAAATAGCAGGCCTTGCGCGTGTCCATGTCCTTCATCAGCACCGCGCGGCGAGCCGGCACGACTGGAATGCCGAGCGCATCGCCGCCGGCTTTTACATACAGCTCCGGCACCCGGAATTTCGGCGGCGTATGCAGCACGCCGGGCGAGGCCTTGGGATGGTTCTCAAGGTCGAGGTTGTTGCCGTAGACACCGACCAGTTTCTCGGTCTTGTCGTACCAGGGCGCCATTTCCTCGTAGCTGACAGGCCAGTCGACGCCGTGGCCATCGCGCGTGAACGGCTTGAAGTCGTAGGGTCCCATGCGGAAGGAGTTGCGCGCCCAGTGGTTCGTGCGCCCGCCCAGCAAGCGGTTTCGCCACCAAATGAATTTCGAGCCTTCGGCGGACGTGTAGGGCTCGCCAGGAATATTCCAACCGCCATCTACCGTGCAATCGTAATAACCGAACTCCTTGTCCGGGGTGCCCGCCCCGCGCAGCGGTGCGTCATGTGACAGGTTCAGCATCGGGGCGTCTTCAGGGTTATAGTCGCGCCCTGCTTCCAGCATCAGAACGCTGGCACCGGCCTTGGTCAGCACATAGGCGGCCATCGCGCCGCCCGCGCCGGAGCCGACAACCACGACGTCATGCGGATCGTCAACGGTCAGAACCATACTGATCTCCCCGGAACTTATTTTAGCGACCCTAGACCACCGGCGCGGGAGTCGTCGACTGCTGAATAGCCAGCAAAATCACGCTGGGTCAGCCGGCTTTCGCGCGAATATCGAACAGCTTGGTGAGGTGCGCGTTGGCGAACTTGGCGGGCGGGTCGATGTCGTCCCGCACGGCGCAGAACTTCGTCGCGTCGGGATAGAGTTCATGAACGTCGGCGGTGGTCAGCGTGTGCCGCTTGGCCCAGTGCGGCCGGCCGCCATGGGCGCGAAACATTTTTTCCGCATCCGCGAAAATCTGGCCCCACGCCATCTTGTGATACTGGTGCATCGAGATCGACGCGCCCTCGCGGTTCTTGAAGGGGCTTAGCCAGACATCGTCCGGACCGACCAGCCGGAATTCGAACGGGAATGCGACCGGCAGACCCCGCTTGCGGATCCAGGCCATCACCTCGCGCAAGGCAGGCCAGCCATTGGCGCGCGGCAGCTCGTATTCCATCTCCTCGAACTTCACCGTGCGATCCGACGGGAAGATGCGATAGGCCGGCCCGACGCGGCGGCGCTTCATCTCCTTCGGTAGCAGCCGGCGCTGGAGATAGCCCGTCATGAACGGGAGCATGTTGCAGACATCGCAAACCCGGCGGAACGCCGTGTCGTCCATGTCGCGCTGTTCCTTCATCGGCCCTTCGGAGGGCTTGGGGTGCAGGATCTTCAGCATGGCAAGGTCGGCATAGGGGAAGACGAAAAACTCGACATGGCGGTTCTGCGCCGCAAGCTCGTTCCACTGCTCCGCGATCTTGTCGAGCGGCCAGACCTCCAGGCGCTCCTCCAGATGATATGCCGGCAGCACGTCGATCTCGATGCGCGTCGCCACGCCCATCAGGCCGAGCGACAGGCGCTGGGCCTGGAACAGGTCGGACCGCTCGTCCGCGCTGCATGTGATGGTCGAGCCGTCATACGTCATCAGCCGGAAGGCGCGCGCGAACGTGGAGAGCGTGCCAAGTGTAGCGCCCGTGCCGTGCGTGCCCGTGGCGATCGCGCCGGCCAGCGCCTGCGGGTTCACATCGCCCTGGTTGCCGAGCGACACGCCCTTGTCCCACAAAACCTGCGTAAGCTTGTCGAGCCCCCAACCCGCCGGACACCAGGCGCGCTTGCCATCGGCGCTGAGCTGAACCTCGCCTTCGAGATCGGAGAGAGAAAGCAGCAGCCCATCCGTCTCGCACAGCGGCATGAAGGAGTGGCCGGCGCCGGTAACGCGTACCTTCTTCGCAGCGGACACAAGCTTAGCGAGCTCCGCCTCGTTCCTCGGTCGCGCAATCTCCGTGGGCTGGGCTTTGACGCTGCCGGACCAATTGGACCACGCTGTCATGCCGCTTCTCCAACCGGCTTTGTGCGCGGCTTGAGCTGATGCAGCCCGATCGCGATAATCACTGACAGCGCGAGACACACGCCGCCGAGGGCCAACGCGCCACGCGCATCGATATCAGTGACGAACAACGAAGCAAAGAACGGCCCGAAGCTTCCGCCCAGCACCTGCGCCCCGCCGATCAGCACGGCCGCGCGACGCGTCGGATCCGCCTCGATGATCATCGGCACCAGGAACGGAAGCACGAACAGCCACAGGAATCCGAACGCGCCAGAGAGAACCAGGAACTCTACCGGTCCAGGCAAGGTTGCGAGGCCTGCGATCACCCCCGCCGCAAGAAGTGCGCTCACCAGCGTTGTCCACATCCAGTTGATGCGTCCGGCCAAAAACGTAGCCGCCGCCCCGCCGGCGACCTGGCAGGCCAGCGACACAGACACCGCTTCCTTGTACACATCCGGATCGTGATGGGCCTGCGTCGATAACGGCTCGGCATAGACCCAAACGCCGATCGTGAATGCCGAAAACAGGAAGGCCGAGGCAAGCGCGATCCAGCCGCGTAGACCCGGCAGCGAATTGTTTCCCTCTGTCTTCGGTAGCGGCGCATAGCTGTCCGGCAGCCACAGCGACACAATCGCCGTCAGCACGCAGAACGCGGCAAGGCCAATCCATCCGCCATCCGCGCCGTAGGTCTGCACCAGCGTCGCGCCAAGAATCGAGGCGAGCACGAACTGTGCCGCCGTCTGCACCGTGAGATATACGCCCGACCACCGCTCCGGCGTGGGCGAGCGGGCGATCAACGCGATCACCACCCACATCTGGACGCCGCTCGGAATACCGGCAGCGGCGCGGGCGACTGTGATCATGTCGCCCTTGAACAGCGGCGTCGCCGCATCGATAGCGGCAAGGATCAGTGAGACCACCACCGCGATCAGCTTCAATCTCTGCGGCTTTAGCGCGGCGCCGGCGATGCCCGCGGCGAGACCCATGGTGAGCAGCTCTGCCGTCGCGGCCTGTCCAAGCTGGTTGGCGTTGATCCGTCCTTCGCCCTCAAGCGCACCGAGCAGCAGCGGCTGAAGCCCCGCGATCATGATGCCGCAGACACCTACGAACATCGCAGCCGAGAACTGCCATCGCGATGGCGCCGGGCCGATCCACTGTGCTGGCCCCTGAGTTTCAGT
>DASZSI010000402.1:0-6334 GCA_035548775.1 Hyphomonadaceae bacterium | reverse complement strand
TATGACTTCTGCCAGAATCCGAAAGGCACGCGCCTGCCTGCCGGCTGTTCGTGTTCGAACGGAGGCGGACCGTCAAACGACCCGGGCGGAAAGGGCATAATCGTCGACCGTAAACGTCACCGGGATCCGCCGACCATCATGAAGAACCCGCCGAGCGACGGCGCGCTGTTCAACGCGATCAACGACTGCCTCAGCTTCATCCCGCTCAACAAGCGCGAGTTCTATTACTACGATCGTCCGCCCATTCAGGCGCGCGCCAGAAAGCATCCGGGCGATCCGCCGGTGAGCTATCAGTACGGCGTCATCTATTACGATCAGGACGTCATGGCGCAGCAGACGCCGGCGACCCGCGCGACGCTCTACGCCGACGCCTTCGCCCGGCATGCTCAGGCGCTGCACGACAAACGGTTCGGCCGGCCCGAAGACGACAAATATTACGATGACGGGCTCGACGACGTCCGGGGCAAGGTCCCGCCGCAGACAACCGACACGATGATGACGGTCGGTTTCATCTACAGCTGCCTGCGGGCGAAGAAACTCGTCCCCATTCCCGCCTCGGAGCAGTTTCGCGACCCGCGCGACGATTTCCTGGATGCGTACGGGCTGGATTGGCCGGACAAGGCGGCCACATCCACCGACGACACCAGCGTCAAGCTTCGGGCGTTTGCCGCCGGGTTGAGGGAGTTTCCGAGCATGCCGGTGCCGCTGCTGCCGCCGAAGCGCATGTGGGAGCCGTCGATGTATCCTGACGCTCAGGGCAAGCCGAAAACGTCCGCCCCACGTCCCTGAACCGGCCAACAGGCAGGTTTCACAGCGGTTTTGGCTGGCGCAAAGGCCCAGGACTGCCTAGGGTCATGCGCGTCGAAAGACGTCCGGGGAGGGACACATGAGATTTCTGATTGCGCTACTGGCGCTCGCCGGCGCCATGACTTTTGCGCCGCGCGCCGACGCGGCGATGATGTTCGGCGAACAGGACAACTTCAAGACGCTCGCCAAGCTTACGATCACGCAGGAACAGATCGACAAGGACGGCTTGCCCAAGGAGTGGGTGGGCAGTCCGGAGCTGGTGGAGCACTCGACGGCGCTATTTGTCCTGGCCGGGGTGTGGGTGACCGACAAGGGCTATGCCATCAAGCCAACCACCGGCGACAGTTATTGGGATCTCGACGATTCCACCGTGGCCGGCCTGCAGAAGCTCGGCGTCCTGCCCGACCCGATGCCCAAGCACGAGATGGACATCATCGATACGATCTTTGGCTACTCGCTCTACATCGTCATCGCGGGCCTGATCGTCTTCTACGGATTGAAGGCGATGTTCTTCTCGAAGCCGGCGGCGGTCGCGGCGACGCCGCCAGCGGAGGCTCCGACGGAGCAAGGCGGCCCCCGCTCGGGACAGTAGACCGGCCTATTTCGCCATCGCCGCGTTGCCGGCGCCTTGCGGCGTCAGCGCTGGCTTGTGCTCTTCGAGCGGCGAGAAGGCCTTCAGCGTGACGTCTTCCGACCCGCATGACGGACAGTGCAGTCCAGCCTCGACGCGTTCGATCGGCGCGTTGGCGCCCCAGCGCAGGGCATGTGGTGTGGGATCGAGAGGAATTCGGGCCGTGCAGTCGTGACAGACGACCAGCAGCAGCTTGTCGTGATCCAGAACGTCACTCAACTTCATGACGCCACACCCACCACCACGCCGCGCATTTTTCCCCAGCGCTTGTTCCTGAAAACTATATCCACAGGCGCGCGAAAGGCGAATCGGAAATGCGGTTTCGCGTGTCGGATTGAGCGACTCCCTGATTCAATTTGGAATCTTTGCGGGTCATCGTTTGCGCCGATTAGTTGCGGGTAGACGGCGTCGCGCCGGGCTTTCGTCCCAGCGGGCGTTGACGCATCCTGCCCCCATGTCCGTCCAGGCCTTCCTAGCGCGCACGATCATGAGCCTGCCGTCCGGCGTCATCCAGGCGATGGCGGGCAAGAAGGCTGTTGTGGGCGATGAAACGCTCGATCCGCGTATCGCGCTGATGGCCAGGCAGGCGGCCGCGCAACCTGCGATCACGACGCTGCCAGTCACGGTCGCTCGGCAGGGCACGCAGGCGGCTATTGCTCTCAGCGCTGGAAAGCGGCGCGCGAGCGTCGCCATCCGCGACCTGAAAGTTCCTGGCGGCGACGGCGTGCAGCTGGATGCGCGTCTCTACACGCCCGTGGGCGCCACGGGCAGCGAGCCGCTGCTGGTCTACTTCCACCAGGGCGGTTGCGTGCTCGGCGGCATCTGGATGTCGGATACCTGGTGCTCGATCCTGGCGGATGACGCACGCGCTGTCGTGCTCAGCGTCGATTATCGTCATGCACCCGAACACAGATTTCCGGCAGCCGTGGACGATGCGATTTCCGCGTATGCATGGGCGGTCGAGAATGCGAAGACGCTGGGATCGGATGGCAAGCGCATCGGTGTCGGCGGAGATTCAGCGGGTGGCTATCTGTCGGCGGTAGTGTGCGTTGCGCGCAAGAAGGCAGGCCAGCCGCAGCCGCAATTCCAATTGCTGATCTATCCCTGCACCGACTGGACGTCTGTCGGCGGAACGATGACGACGATGGCGAACGCCTATCCGTTGAGCCAGCCGATGATGGAATGGTTCGCGGGCCACTATCTCGCGCCGGACCAGGACCGCACCGACTGGCGGATCTCGCCTGCGCTGGAGAAGGACCAAACCGGGCTTGCCCCGGCCCTGGTCTATACGGCGGCGTTCGATCCCTTAACGTCGCAGGTAGCGCGCTATGCCGACGCGCTGATGCAGGCTGGCGTGCCCGTGGTCTACCGGCACTACAAGTCGCTGTCGCATGCGTTCACGGTGATGTCCGGCGTGGTGCCAATGGCGCGCAAGGCGCTCACCGAAATCGCGGCAGACGTGAAGAAGGCGTTCGGCTGATGGCGTCGCCGGCCGAAGCGCTTGCGGAAGAATTGAAGCGCGCGTCACGCGTGGTGGTGTTCACCGGGGCTGGCATCTCCACCGAAAGCGGCATTCCAGATTTCCGCTCGCCCGGCGGCGTGTGGTCCAGGATGAAGCCGATCTACTTCCAGGAATTTGTGGGCTCGGAAGCCAAGCGGCGCGAGGCGTGGACGCGGGTGTTTTCCGGCGCAGCCGGCTGGGTTGGGAAGGAGCCGAACGCAGGTCACTTTGCCGTGGCGCGGCTGGTCCATTCCGGTAAGGCGTCGTCGGTGATCACCCAGAATGTCGACAACCTGCACCAGGCCTCCGGCGTGCCGGACGACAAGGTGATCGAGCTGCACGGCAACGCCAGCTACGCGACCTGTCTTGATTGCGGTCTGCGGCACGAGTTGGTGGAATTGCGGCCCGTGTTCGTGGATCGCGGCGAGATACCCGTGTGCCGCGAGTGCGGGGAACTGGTGAAGACTGCAACCATCTCGTTCGGCCAGCAGATGCCGGCCGAACCGATGGATCGGGCAGAGGAGGAGACAGCAGCGTGTGATCTTTTTCTGGTGCTGGGCTCGTCACTCGTGGTTACGCCCGCCGCTCTGTTCCCGGTGAAGGCGAAGCGTAATGGCGCTCGGCTGGCCATCCTCAACCGGGACGAGACACCGATGGACGACCTGGCCGACCTGGTGCTGCACGAGGAAATCGGCCCCACCATGACCGCGGCCATGCGAGACCTGAACTGAGTCACCTGTCGCTTGGGGACACTCCTGCCGGTAGTTTGGAAGATGCTGGAGGGATTTGCCCCCGCTCACGATCCCGGCATCATGTGCCCGCTGAGGCTGCGACACTTTTGCGGAAGCCGCCCGCCGCTCAGCTGCGCCATTGCCCGACGGAAAGGATGTGCGTACGCGTTCCATGAACGCCGCTCCTCCTCCCGGACCGGTGATGCTTGCCGGAGGCAATTTTGCGCCACGCTCTTATTCTTGCTCTTGGAACCGCCCTCGCATTCGGAACCGTTGCAGCTGTCGCCCAGACGCCGGCGAAGCCCGCCGCAGCGCCAGCGGCCGGGCCGAAATACGATCCGACCAAACCCTATCCGGCCTACACGGCGCCGAAGCTGGCGATCGGCCAGCCCGACCTGCAAGGCGTGTGGTCGAACGCGACGCTGACGCCGATGACCCGCGCACGCAACGTCAAATCGGCCACCTTCACCGAAGACGAAGTGAAGAAGATGGAGCAGGCCGTCGTCGACGAGGTCAATGAAGGCAACAAGCGCACCGACCCGAACTCTGGCGCGGATTATACGCCGGACAAGAACCTGCGTCCGGAATTCGCCGCCGCCGGCGGTGCGGTGGGCGGCTATAACCGCGGCTGGCTCGATCCGGGCAACCAGGTGATGCGCGTCAACGGCGAGCCGCGCTCCTCGCTGGTCACCACGCCGGATGGCCAGGCTCCCGCACGCAAGGCCGGCGCCCAGGCGGCGACCCAGGCCCAACCGGCTTTCTATTCGCTGCTTGGCGCGAGCCCGACGCCGAAAGGCGGCTCGTTCGAGAACCCTGAATCGCGCGGCAACGGCGAGCGCTGCATCATCTCGTTCGGCCGCAACGGCGGTCCGCCGATGTTCGCCAACGGTTTCTATAACAACAACTACCAGATCGTTCAGTCGCCCAGCGCGGTGATGATCGAAGTGGAGATGAACCACGACGCGCGGATCGTCCGGCTCAATTCCAAGCACCGGACGGACGATGTCCGGCCGTATTTCGGCGATGCGATCGGCTGGTGGGAAGGCGATACGCTGGTTGTCGAGACCACCAACATCCCGCAGAGCCAGAACTTCATGGGTTCGTGGAAAAACCTGAAAGTGACCGAGAAATTCAAACGGGTCGCCGACGATCGCCTGCTGTATCAGTTCACGGTCGAGGATCCGGATACCTGGGACAAGGCCTGGGGCGGAGAGTACGAATTCCATCCGCTCGAGCCGGCGCGCCTCTTCGAGTACGCCTGCCACGAAGGCAACTACGCCATGCACGGCATCCTGTCCGGCGCGCGCGTCCAGGAAGCCAAGGCGGCTGCCGCCGCGGCGGAAAAGGCGAAGGCTGACGCCGCCGCCCAAACCAAGCCCGGCGCCAAACCGGCCAAGCCTGCTGCGCCCGCGAAAACCGGCCAGTAAGCCACCAGTGTTGCAGGACTGACGGAAGGGCTGGCGCCGCCGCGCCGGCCCTTTTCCGTATTTGGAGCATGGCTACCCGATTGCCTGACGGGGCCGACAGTCATAGCCTTCATGAAAAGAGCCGACCGACCGGCCGTTCACAGGAGCAAACACATGCGCCATGCGCTCATTCTCGCTTTAGGAACTGCCCTCGCTTTCGGCGCGGTCGCGGCCGTCGCACAGACGCCTCCACCTGATGCGCCGAAATACGATCACACCAAACCCTATCCCGCCTACGCCGCGCCGCGCCTCAAGATCGGCCAGCCGGACCTCGAAGGCTTCTGGACCAACACGACGCTGACGAAGTTCAATCGTCCGGCCAATGTGAGCTCGCTCGTCTACACCGAAGACCAGGTGAAGGCGCTTGAGCAGGACATGGTCAAGGAGATCCAGGATGGCCAGGCGCCGACCGCGAAGGATGCGCCAACCGAGTACGTGATCCCGAAAGACATCAAGCCGGAATACCTGGCCGGCGGCGGCGCCACCGGCGGCTACAACCGTTTCTGGATCGATCCCGGCAACCTCGTAATGCGCGTCAACGGCCAGCCGCGTTCCTCGGTCCTCACCACGCCGAACGGACAGACGCCGCCGCGCAAGACCGGCGCCGTCAGCGCTCAGCCGCTGCCGCAACCCGCCTTCTACGCGCTCCTTGGAACCAGCCCGCCGCGCGGCGGCTCGTTCGACAATCCGGAGTCGAGAGCCTCGGAGCGCTGCATCACTTCGTTCGGGCCGAACCAGCTGCGGCCTCCGATGTTCGCCAACGGCTTTTATAACAACAGCTACCAGATCGTGCAGTCGCCCAACAACGTGGTGATCACGACCGAGATGATCCACGACACAAGGATCGTGCGCCTGAACGCGAAGCACCGCACCGACGGCATGCGCCCGCTGTTCGGCGACTCGATCGGCTGGTTCGACGGCGACACGCTGGTGGTGGAAACCACCAACATCCCGCAAAGCCAGGCAGTGTCGGGCTCGTGGAAAGACCTGAAGGTCACCGAAAGGTTCAAGCGGGTGGCCGACGACCGACTTTACTACGGCTTCACGATCGAGGATCCGACGCTGTGGGATGCTCCGTGGGGCGGTGAGTACGAGTTCGCCGCTTTGAACGGCAGGATGTACGAATACGCCTGCCACGAGGGCAACTATGCCATGCACGGCATCCTGTCGGGCGCGCGCGTGCAGGAAGAGAAGGCGG
>DASZSI010000401.1:0-2922 GCA_035548775.1 Hyphomonadaceae bacterium | reverse complement strand
CAAGGTGGTGCGGCTTACGGTTACCGAGTTCCTGATCCTGCAGGCGCTGGCGACGCGGCCCGGCTATGTGAAGAGCCGCGACCAGCTGATGGATGCGGCCTACGACGACCAGGTTTATGTCGACGACCGCACCATCGACAGCCACATCAAGCGGCTGCGCAAGAAATTCCGCGACATCGACGACAACTTCGACTCGATCGAGACGCTGTACGGCGTGGGGTATCGCTATAAAGAAGCCTGACGCACCGGACCTGAAGCCGCCGGAGGAGACGGCGCCCAGGAGGGGGAAAGACACGGGCGGAAGAGCGGGACGAGCCCTGCCCTTCCGGCGAGTGCGTCCCCTTGTGTGGTCTCCCATTGCCCGGCGCATCCTCGGCGCGAACCTGCTGGGGCTTCTTATCCTGGTGGTCGGCGCGCTGGTCCTGAACGAAATCCGGTCGAGCCTGGTAAACGCCCGCAAGGACAGCCTGCTCGAAACCAGCCAGATCATCTCCAACTTCATCACCGACAAGGCGACCGCGGATGACGAGGCCAAGCTCGATGACGGGCGGGTGCGCACTTATCTGAAGCGCCTGCCGCTGACCGAGGCCACACGCATCCGGGTTTTCAACCCGCGAGGCGGTCTGGTCGCTGACACGCGGCTCTTGAAGGACGAGATCGACGAGAAAGACCTGCCGCCGATCAAGCAGCCCAATGACATCGCGCGGGCCTGGCTGGACTTCGTGCGCGGGGCCAATTCAGCCATCGAGAACATCACGCAGGCGGGCCGGCCGCGGATCGCAGAGGCGCGCTCGCTGGAAGAAGAAGTCGAGATCGCGTTGCGCGGCGGGCCGGTGTTCTCCGAACGCTTTGGCGACAATGCCGAGCGGGTGCTGTCGCTGACCGTGCCGATCAGCAAGGTGGCGGCCGTGATTGGATCGCTGACGGTAGAGACCAGCGACGTCGCCAAGATCATCGGCGACGAGCGTGCGGCGCTGGTGCCGTTGATCATCGTGGCGGTGCTGGTTGCGATCATCACCTCGACCCTGCTGACGCTGGGCATCGCGCGGCCGGTGCAGCAGCTGGCGGCGGCGTCGGATCGGGTGCGCACGGGCGCGACTGAGCGCCTGAATCTCGGCAAACTGCACAACCGGAAGGATGAGCTGGGCGACCTCGCGCAGGCGATGGAGGCGATGACCAAGTCGCTTTACGACCGCATCCAGGAGAATGAGCGCTTTGCCGCCGACGTGGCGCACGAGCTGAAGAACCCCCTCACCTCGATCCGGTCGGCGGTCGAGACGGCGCAGGCGGTGCAGGACCCAGCAGTGCGTGAACGCATGCGCGAGGTGATCGCCAAGGACGTGATCCGGCTCGACCGGCTGATTTCCGACATCTCGAACCTCACGCGGCTGGAGGGCGAGATCGTTCGCGAGAAGCTGGTGCGGGTCGACCTCACACGCCTACTTGAGGACATCGTTTCGATCTACGCCGACACCGGCCGCGAGGGCGACGCCAAGGTGACGCTGGCGATCGAATCCAAGGGCGGGATGGAAGTGATGGGGCGCGACGGACCGCTGGGCCAAGTGATCCGCAACCTGGTCGAGAACGCAAAATCCTTCTCTCCGCCGGGGGGCGAAGTTCGCGTCGGCTTATCACGCCTCGTGGGAACCCGGGCGCCGCCTGTCCTGCGGATGACCGTGGAGGACAGCGGGCCTGGAGTTCCCCCCGACAAGCTGGAGAAAATTTTCGAGCGGTTCTACACCGACCGGCCGAAGGGCTCGAAGTTCGGAAATAATTCAGGTTTGGGCCTTTCTATCGTGCGCCAGATCGTCGAGACGCATCGCGGCCGGGTTTGGGCGGAAAACCGCATGGTAGATGGCAAAATTGCAGGCGCCAGGTTTGTCGTCGAATTGCCGTCGGCGCCCCTAGACATCTAACGTATTGACCCCAGAACAAACGAGTCATCACCATGGGCGGAAGCTGGGATAGGCGGGAGCTACGGACATGATCGGTTTGGTCGTGGTCACGCATGGCCGTCTGGCCGAGGAATTCATCGCCGCCGCCGAGCATGTGGTGGGGCGCCTGGAAGCCGCTCGCGCGATTTCCATCGGACCGGACGACGACATGGACATGCGCCGCAAGGAAATCATCGCGGCGGCCAAGGCGTGCGACACCGGCGATGGCGTCGTGATCCTGACCGACATGTTTGGCGGCACGCCGTCCAACCTTGCGATTTCCGTGATGGGCGGCGCCAAGATCGAAGTGATCGCCGGCGTGAACCTGCCGATGCTGATCAAGCTGGCCGAGGTGCGCGGCAAGCTTCCGCTGGCTGAAGCCGCGCTGGCTGCCCAGGAAGCCGGCCGCAAATACATCTCCGTCGCCTCCGCCCTGCTGCAGCGGGCCTGATGAGCAGCGCCTGGACTCGCAACGCGGAGCTGGTCAACAAGAAGGGCTTGCATGCGCGGGCGTCGGCCGCCTTCGCGCGTGAGGCCGCCAAGTTCGACGCGAAAGTGGTTGTGCGCCATGACGGCATGACGGCGAGCGCGGCCTCGATCATGGACCTGCTGATGCTGGGCGCGCATTTCGGCCAGACGGTCGAGATCGAAGCCGAAGGCCGGGAGGCCGAACAGGCGCTCGACTCCGTGTGCGCCCTAATCGCGCGCAAGTTCGATGAAAAGGACTAGATAGAGTTCAGTCCGGGCCGCGGCTGCCGTCGGTGGGCAGGGTCGGCGCTCCGCCGGATTTACCGATGCGGGGCTGAAGCGTGCCGAAGCCCGCGCCGCTGTCTCCACCACCCTTGTCGTCCGAACCGGCGGACAGGGGCTTGATGAGATCGGCATAGGAAAGATCCCCGCCCGGGGGGCTGACCAGCTGAGCTGCGATCCGTTTGAGACCGGCGACGAATTCAGCCTTAGTGATCGAACGGTCGAGATTGCCGTCAAA
>DASZSI010000400.1:0-3116 GCA_035548775.1 Hyphomonadaceae bacterium | reverse complement strand
ACGACAAGGGCATCCCCAACGAGGACAGCCAGGTGTTCGAAGCGGACGACAGCAACCTGTTCAAGCCCAACCCGGTCTCGAACTACGACCTCTGGGAAGGCGGCGCCCGGGCCGCCGTGGGCGTCAGCGCCACGGCGCGGATGGGCAAGGACATCGAACTGGCCACCACGGTGGGCCGCCGCTGGCGCCAGGACGCGGATCCCGCTTTCAACGCCCTGTCCAACCTGTCCGGTGAGAAATCCGACTACGTCGCCTCGGTCCGGGCCAATATCGGCACCCTCCTCGCCGTGGGGACCCGCATGCGGCTGGACGACAGCCTGGCCGTCCAGCGCA
This sequence comes from Hyphomonadaceae bacterium, assembly GCA_035548775.1. Taxonomy (GTDB): domain Bacteria; phylum Pseudomonadota; class Alphaproteobacteria; order Caulobacterales; family Hyphomonadaceae; genus UBA7672. Next base: position 2,783 of record DASZSI010000400.1, on the reverse strand, counting down.
TAGACGTCGACACCAGCGCCAATTTCTGGCGCGTCAGCGGCCGGGCCCGCTATTTCGAGGTCGCCGAGAACGCCCAGGGCCTCAAGGACGAAGGCATCGCGTGGAACGGCTCCTTCAAGTTCGACAACCACTGGTCGGCCATCGTCGAACAGGCCCGCAACATCGCGTTGCGCCAGGATATCCGGCTGTCCTTGGGGATCGCCTACGAGGACGATTGCTCCTATTTCGCCCTGACCTACGAGCGTCTGGGCGGCCGAGATCGCACCCTGGGACCGTCCGAATCGATCGGGTTCCACTTCGCACTGAAGGGCCTGGGCGGCTACACCACCAATTAACCAGCCTCTGCGGCCATAGACCCCGGGGCGAAATGCCCCGTCCTGCTTTCCATGGCTCGTATTCAGGCCATCGGATCGTGTATATCGCGGCCGTTGGCCATGTTTTCGCCCAGACCTTTCAGCAGGTTTGGGCCGTCAGGGTGACCGGATGAAACGTGTAATCGCAATGTTCCTGGGCGCCGCGGCGCTGGCTTCCGGCGGCGTAGCCGTCTCGCAGGTGAACAAACAGCTGGCTGCCTCGAACCTGGGCGGCCAGTCGATCGAGGGCGTCGTTGCCACGGTCAACGACCAGGTCATTTCCCAGTCCGACGTGCGCAACCGCATGCGCCTCATGCTCATCCGCTTCCAGGGCAAGGTCGACGACCAGCTGGTCCAGGAAGTCCAGCGTCAGGCCATCGAAACGCTGATCGACGAAAAAGTCGAAGTCATGGAATTCGAGAAACTGGCCAAGGACTCCAAGATCAAGGATCCGGAGATCGACGAGCGCATCGGCGAAATGGCTCGCCAGAGCAAGATGTCGTTCGAGCAGTTCACCAAGGTTCTCGCCGACGCCGGCATCCCGATCCAGGCGCTGCGCGACCAGGTGAAGGCGGACATCGCCTGGACCGCCCTGATCCGCGGCCGCTACGCCAAGCAGGCGCGCGTGTCCGAACCCCGGATCGACGAGATGCTGAACCGCATCAAGGCCAGCTTGAACAAGCCGCAATACGCTCTGCGCGAGATTTTCATCTACGCTCCCGACGAAGCCTCCCGGGTCAACGCACGCCAGCGCGCCCAAACGCTTATCAACCAGATCAATCAGGGCGCGGACTTCGCCACGGTCGCCCAGCAATTCTCCGCCGCGCCCTCCGCATCGCAAGGCGGCGACATGGGCTGGCTCTCCCCCGGCGACATGCGGCCGGAGATCGAAACCGCGATCGAAAAAACCGCCGCGACGCCGCCCACCATCCTGCCGCCCATCGACAGCGAAGGCGGCGTCTACGTCATCAAGCTAGCCGGCAAGCGCGAACCTACCGGCGCCAACTCGGCCATCTTCAACCTGAAACAGGTTGTCGCCCGCGGCGATGGCGCGGCTACCAAATTGCAGTCGGTCAAGGAGAAGGCCAAATCCTGCGCCGATGTGCCCAAAGCCATCGAAGGCGTCGAAGGTGTCTCCGCGGTGGACATGAAGGACGTCGCGCTGCAGCAAATTGCTCCGATTTATCGCCCGGCTCTTGAGAATCTCGAGGCCGGATCTTCCGACATCCTGGACCTGACAGACGGATCGAAGATGGCGTTCTACGTCTGCGAGCGCCGCACCGGCTATCCGGACCTGCCGAGCCGCGACGACATCCGCAGCCGCCTGTTCGACAGCGAGATCACGATGTTCGCGGATCGCTACCTGCGCGACCTACGGCGCGAGGCCACGATCACCCGGCACTAAGGCCATGGCGGGGGCGCTTCCTCTCGCGGTCACCATGGGCGATCCGGCGGGCGTCGGCCCGCTGATCACCTGCATGGCTTACGAACATGCCCGCCGCAGCGGTGGTCGCCCCTTCTACGTGCTGGCGCCGCAAGGCACGCTTGGGCCGGCTGCTCAGGTCGCCTGGCGCGAAAGCGGCGGCAACATCGTCTCGATCCACGACCCCGCCCAGGCGGCTGAACGCTTCGGCACCGGCCTGCCGGTCCTTTCCATTCCGGCCAAGCGTGTCGAGATCCGCGCTGGCCATCCCAATCCGGACACCGCGCCCGCCATCATCGACTCCATCCGCCTCGCAGTGGAGCACACGCGGTCTGGCAAGGCTGCGGCGGTCGTCACCAACCCCATCGCCAAGGCCCTGCTCTACCGCGCCGGCTTCAAACATCCCGGTCACACGGAATACCTGGCGGAGCTTGCATCTGACGGCGGCAAGGCGCCGCGTCCTGTGATGATGCTGGTGGGAGGCGGCCTGCGCGTCGCGCTCGTCACCATCCACACGCCGCTTGCGAATGTTATCCACGCGGTCAGCACCCCGCTGATCGTCGAGACCGGCCGGATCGTCCACGCCGCCCTCAAGCGCGACTTCGGGATCACCCGCCCCCGCATCGGCCTCTGCGGCATCAATCCCCATGCCGGGGAAGACGGCGAGATCGGACGCGAAGAAATCGAGATCGTGAACCCCGCCGCCGCCCAGCTTCGCGCCGAAGGCATCGATATCAGCGACGCACGGCCCGGCGACACCATCTTCCACGAAGCCCGAAGCCTGGAAGGCAAGAATGGCCGTTTCGATGCGGTAATCGCCATGTACCACGACCAGGGGCTTATCCCGGTGAAGACGCTGGACATCTTCGGCGGCGTCAATGTCACGCTTGGTCTGCCTTTCATCCGCACCTCGCCCGACCACGGCACGGCCTACGACGCAGCCGCTTCCGGCAACGCAAGAGCCGAAAGCCTGATCGCCGCCCTCGACCTTGCTGACAAGATGGCGA
>DASZSI010000399.1:0-13363 GCA_035548775.1 Hyphomonadaceae bacterium | reverse complement strand
CAGCTTCGCCTTCAGCTCGTGCGTCGTCCACGATCCGTTGAGGTCGCGCTGCACCAGCACCTGGCGCGCAGCGTCCGGGCGCATCGACAGGCCCATCAGGCGCACGCCGCCGGTCTGCTGGTCGGTCTCGAGCCACGCCGTGATGTCGTCGCCAGGACGCATCGATCGAAGGTCGACCAGCTGGCCCGCGGCGATCACCGCACCGTTGGCCTGGTCGCGCGGCGCGCCGAGGCGATCGAGCAGGCCGGACAACGTCTCGTTGCGCTCAACCGAAAGGTGTTTGGTTTCGCTAGAGGCGGCTTCGAACTGGTCCGCACTCGTCACGGCGGCCAGCGCGACGCGCGGGTCAACCGTGGGTTCCAAAGATGCCGCCTGGACCGGGCGCGACGTAACGCCGACAACAGCCAGTCCAGTCCCCATGAGCGCAGCCGCAGCCACACCCAACCCCCATTCAAACCACGCGTTTTTCATGGGTGCTCCGAAAGTTCCTCGCGGAACGGATTTCAGGCCGGCCGCTTCCCCGTGATGAAATCAACGCGACGGCGCAGGAGTGTAAGTAGAACTGTTCAGCTGTTATTGCACAAGAACGAATGCATATTTTGACCTGAGATGACTGAAGAAAAACTTAGGCCGAAGTCGAAAATAGCTTCCAAAGGACGCATCGCGGGCCTCGTTCTCGCCGTATTGTCCCTTTTCGCCGCGCTTGTCTGGCTGTTCCGCCAGCCGATCGCCGAGGGAATCGGCCAGGTTGTGTGCGGCCAGCAGAAGCTCGTCTGCAAGATCAGGTTAACCAGGCTTGATCTCGGAGGCCTCACTCTTAACGATCTTGATGTTCGCGCACCGAATGCAACCGATGCGGCGCTGTCAGCCAAATCGCTTTCCATAGATCTCAATTGGGATGGACTGTTCTCGCCTCGGGCGAGCCTTGTCGGCGGCGAGGAACTCGTGCTGCGGCTCGATCTCACCGGCACGCGACCGATCCTTGGCGATCTCGACGAGGCGGTGAAAGCCTTCACCAAGCCGACCGCCAAGCCCGGGCCGGTTCCCCGGATCGACTTCAAGACTGTACGTGTCATCGGCGTGACGCCGCTGGGTCCGGTCGAGGCGCGTGGCGCGGTTGCCGCGACCGGGCCTGACGCGTTTGTGATCGACCTGACCGCGCCAAAGGCTCAGCTGGGCCTGCTCGGCGCAAAGTTGCAGCTGGCGGGCGGCGAGCTCAACGCGACAGTCGCGGGTGGAGAGATCAACGCGCACGCTGGTCTCAATCTCGAAAAATTCGAGACGGCGCATTCGACCATCTCCGACGTGAAGATCGACGCCAGCATCACGCAAAGCGCGGGCGTGCTGAAAGGTGAGGGCGAAGCGAAGGTCGGCGAAGTGTCGGTGCAAGACACCAGGCTTGCTGGCGCCGAAGCGAAAGCAAGCGTCGTCTCCAGCGCGATCGACACCCAGGCGCCGGATCTCAGCGCCTGGGTTTCAGGCGTCCGCAGTCTCACGCTCAACGCCAGCGCCGGCGAAGGCCAGGTCGGCGCGATCGCCTGGAAGCACGGCGAGTTGAAAGCCTCGGTGGCGCCGGCTGAATCCAAAGGCTCGGCCGGCTCGCTGGATTTCTTCGCCGAGCAGGTGGCCCTGCCACAAGGCGTGGCCGGCCGTGTCGAACTGGGCGGCAAGATCGATATTCCGCAGCAAGGCCCGCCAACCGCTTCGGGCCTCGCGCGCGTGCGGGCCGGGGCGCTGACGGCGTCACAGCGAAAGTCGGTTGCGGATGCGGTGCAGGGGCCGTTCGCCGCCATCCTGCCCAGTTTTGCCGACGCGGCCGCTCGGGTTGCAGACAATGCGTCGCAGAATTTCGAGGTGGTTGCGCCCTGGTCCGCGGCTCTCACCAAGGCCGGTTTCGACTTTTCGCTGCTCACCGGGTCCGAGGTCCGCGCGGCCAGCGGCCTGTCGGTCGTGCTTGACGCCAATGCAGGTGAGGAACAGGTCGCGACCTATTCCCTCGCGCTGTCCGGCGGCAAGCCACCGATCTCCCTCGGTGCGGACGTCGGCAAACAGGCGCCGGCGACCCCGGCAACGGTCAGTAGCGGCCAATGGAAAGCTTCGGGTTCGGTGCGGATGTCCGGCGGCGGCGCTCCGCAGGTCTCGCTCGATATCGGGCGCGCGACCGGCGTAGGCGCCGACGTGTCGCTGGCCGGCGCGATGAAGCTTCGCGCCTGGCAGGTCAACGACGATGTACTGGCCGCCGAAGCCTCGGGCCTTCAGTTCGACACCAAGGGCGGCGCCGGCTCGGCCGCCGGACAGTTCACTGTCTCGCTCGATGGAGGCATGGCCGGCGGCGTGTGGAAGGGCGCGCGCGCCACCGGCAAGGTTGACGCCAGCTGGACACAATCGACTTTCCTCGCGAATGCGCCGCGCGGCCTGGTCATCCAGTGGGACAAGGCGACCTACGGCGACACCGTGTTTGGCGCGGGCGCGCTTCACTTCACGCCCCTTGGCAAGCTCGCGGAACGCCAGGGCGATGCGATCGTCGGGCAGGGCGTCATGTCGTCGGTCGAAATGCCGATCACCGCCAAGGCCTTCACGGCCACGGCGCGGCTAGGCGACACCGCCATCAACTGGCGCGCGGAGAACGGCTTCCGCGCCGGCTTCGAAGCCTCGCCCTCCGTCGATCTCAAACTGGGGGAACATCCCGCGCCCACCCGCATCGCCAAGCTGTCTGGCATCGTCGATGTCCGCGACGGTTGGCGCGTCACAGGCAATTTCAGCGGCGGCGAGATGAAGGCCGACGAAGCCAACATCGTCGACGCGGCCGCGAAATTCGACCTCGGCGGCGAAAAGGACAATATCGACGGCAAACTCACTGAGGTGTCGCTGCGCATCCTCGATCCCCAGCCGGAGGACAAGCGCCGCTTTGAGGAAGCCAAGTTCTCGGGCGCCGCCACCCTCAAGGACAGCATCGCCGGCTTCACCGGCGTCGTCTCGCTCGCAAAGCCGGCGATCGAGGTCGCGCATATCGACGGCCAGCACAGTCTCAAGACAGGCGCTGGCCAGCTCACTTTTGCCCCGACGCCGTTCGTATTCGTGCCGCGCGCCTTCCAGCCCTATCATCTGTCGCCGCTGCTGCGCGGGCCGGCCAGCGTGGTTGGGCGCGTCGATATTTCCGGCGGCGCAAGCTGGGACGCAAAAGGCGCCAAGGCGCACGCCCGCGTAGGCATCAACAATCTCGGTTTTACTCAGGCGGACCTTGGCGTGTTCGAGGGTGTCAACGGCGTCGTCGAGATTTCCGACCTCCTCAGCATGAAGTCCGAGCCGCATCAGACCATCAACCTGCCCAAGGTCACGTTGGGCATGCCGATCGAGAACGGCGTGATCAAGTTCCAGCTGATCGGCCTGGACGCCATCCGCCTGGAAGGCGCCGAATGGCCTTTCGTCGGCGGCTTCATCCGCGTGAAGCCCGTCGATTTCAAATTCTCCGAGCCGCAGAACAGCGTGACGGCGCAGGCAGTGAACTGGGACCTCAACAAGCTGGTCGACCTGTTCAAGGTGCCGGACCTCAAGCTCAACGGCACGGTGAACGGCGACATACCAGTCACGTTCAGCACGGGTTCAGCGAAGATAAACGACGCTAAGCTCGAAGCCTCTCAACAGGGCGGGCTGATCCAGTATACGGGTTCGACCGGGGATGCAGCAGCCCAGTCGGACTCCAACGCGAAGATGCTGTTCGATGCGCTGAAGGACTTCCACTACAAAGTTCTCGGCCTTGGAATCGATGGAGATGTGGCTGGCGAGATCAGGCTGAGCATGCACCTTCTGGGCAACAACCCGACAGTGCTGAACGGCAAGACGTTTGACCTCAACATCGGCGTCGATAGCAATCTGATGAAGCTGCTCAACATGACCTCGACGAAAAACATGGTGAAATCGCAGATCGAGAACGGCGCCGCGCAGGATGCGGTGAAGCCACAGATCAGCGGGGCGCCCGTCCCTAATTGACGGGGGGCGCCTTACAGGCAAGGTTGCATGGAACTCTAGGGCCCAGTCTTGGGGGCCATCAGCGGCCGAAAGGATGGAGCGGTTGATGTCGAAAGGACCAGCATTGGCGGCCGGAGCGGTTCTCGCTCTGACAGCAGCGGGCGCATGCACGCCGACCGTGCAGATCGCCGCGCCGGACAAGCCGATCACGATCAATCTCAACGTGAAGATCGACCAGGAAGTGCGTGTGAAGATCGACAAGGACCTGGAAGACCTTCTCGCCAAAAACCCAGATCTGTTCTGAGGCAGGAAAAGGAGCCTCGACATGAGCATGCTGAAGAAACTTGCCGCCGCCTTCGCCGCGATGTTCGCCGCCGCGTCGCTGATGACCGCCTACGCCGCCGATCCGGTGATCGAGCAAGCCAAGGCCCAGGGCGTCATCGGCGAATCTTACACCGGCTATCTTGAAGTGGTGGATGCGGGCAAAGCCTCCGCCGACCTCAAGCGTCACGTTGACGAGGTCAACGCCGGCCGCCTGCAAGCCTACACTGACATCGCCAAGAAAAACGGCCAGACGCCGCAAGTCGTCGGCAACCTGATGGCGCAAAAGCAGTTCGAACGCGCCTCCACCGGCGAACTGGTAAAGCCGGAAGGCCAAGCCTGGACGAAGAAGCAGTAGATTGGCGCGGGGCGGCCGTTGAGACGGCCGCCCGTCTGCCGACCTAGGCCTGGGGGAGCCGATGCGCATTGCCGCCTTCGTCTTTTGCGTCTTGCTCCAAGGCCTCTTTGCCGCCGCCGCTGCGGCGCAGGAAATTCCGTTCAAGCTCTACGGTAACATGATCCTCCTCCCGGTGGAGGTGAACGGCGTGAAGACCATCGGACGGATCGACACCGGCGGCCAGGTCTCGCTTGTCCATCCTTCCTTCGCGGCGCAGCTCGGGCTCCGCAAAGGCGACAAGATGATCGCCTCGGGCATTTCCAACAAGATGAGGTCGTACGACACGATCGCGCCAGTCGACCTGAAGCTGGGCGACAAGGTTTACCGGACCGACCGGCTTCTTGCCCTGGCCATGCGTTCCATGGCGGCGCGCGGGGACGAAGGCATCGGCATCATCATCGGCATGGACGTTCTGGAAGACATGGTGACCGAAATCGATTTCGACAGGATGGTCATCCGCTTCACGCCGGCCGATCAGTTCAAGCCGCCGACGGCCATCGCGCCGGTGAAGATTCAGCGTTTCCACGGACAACTTTATCTTCCAGGCGAGATCACGGGCACGAAGTCCGTCCACATCACGTTCGACACGGGCGATACCGACGCCGCGTTATTCACCGAATATCTTGCGCGAACCGCCCTCAAGGGACAGCCGCTTTCGCAAGTCATGATCGGCGGTGTCGATGGCCTGACGCCGCACCAGATAGGAAGCCTGCCGCAACTCACGGTGGCTGGCGTGACCTTCGAGAATGTTCCCACCCGCGTGGCGCCCGGCATGTCGGAGAGCATCGGCATCGGGCTCGAGGTATTGAAGCGCTTCAACCTCGTGATGGACTTCCGGCACAACAACATGTGGATGACGCCGAATTCCAACGCGAAACTGCCGTTCGATCGCGACCTTGTCGGCATCCAGAGTCTGGCCGACGAATGGCCCGGCGAACTCCTTTTCGTGGCGCCAGGCAGTCCCGCGGCCAAGGCCGGCATGAAGGCAGGCGACGTGATCAGGAACATCACCGACGATATGGGCGAGCCCGTGGATGACTTCAGCGCCCTTGAGGTTGGCAGTCACCTGACCATTTTGATGGGAGATGGCTCAACCCGCGAGCTGGTTGCTCAACGTTATTATTGATGTCCAAGAAGACGCTTCTTATCCTGGCCCTGGTGCTCGTCCCAGTTGCGGCGATGGTTCTCGCAGGCGTCATGGGATGGGGCATCCATTTCCCCAATCCGCACTTTGCCGTCGCGTTTGCGCTGGGCGCTACCGCGACCGTGTTGCTCGCGGTGGGCCTCTTCGCGTTAACATTCATGAGTTCGCGGAGAGGTTTCGACGAACAGACCGAGAATAACGAGACCAAACAGGACTCGGATGAGGCCTAATTCCGGCCCGGGCCTCTAATTCTTTCTTGGGACACGGAGTCGAAATCCGCTAGCTTCCCGATTCGTTTTTCCGGGAGAGGTCGGAACGATGGAATCCTCGAAGCTGGCGTCCTATGTCGCCTCGCGTATCTGCCACGACATCGCCTCGCCGCTGACATCGCTGATGCAGAGCTGCGAGCTCCTGTTCGATGACAGCATGGGCCCCGCGATGAAGGCCGAGGGCGAGAAGTCGCTGCGCAACGGCATCGCCACGCTCGAAGCCAAGCTCCGCTTCATGCGCTTTGCGGTCGGCAGCCAGGCGCTGAACGACGGTCTCGCCAACCTGCACGACGCCCGGGACCTCTTCACCAAGCTGTTCGCCGTCAACTCGCGCACCGAACTGGACTGGCGCGTCGAAGGCGTCACCATCACCAACCGCCAGCTGCGCGTCCTGATGAACATGACCCTCATAATGATGGAGCCGGCGGCGCGGGGCGTATGCCGTGTGGCTGCGCGCGAGGAGGGCGCCGAACTCGTGCTCGATGTCGAAGCCATCGGCCAGTTCTCCAATCTCAAGCAGGAAGTGCAGGATGCGCTCGCGGGCAAGGAGCCTGGCGGCGGCTGGGGCGGCGGGGCGATCCAGCCTTATTTCACACGCATCCTCGCAGAAGAAATCGGCTACAGCCTGACCCCGCGTACGCCCCAGGGCGCCGCAGGCCTTATGGCCCGGGGGCCGCTCGCCTCAGTCTGACAGAGCGGACTGCCGGGGCGGACTGGCAGCAATTTCTTAACTCCAATGGCTTTTATTTGCCACAAGCACGTAAATTCCGCGTGCCTTGTCGGACATGCGCCATGGACGATCTGCTCAGCGAATTCCTGACCGAGACTGCGGAAAGCCTCGACGTCGTCGACGCCCAGCTTGTGCAATTCGAGAACGACCCCTCGGACCGCGACACACTCAACAACATCTTCCGCCTCGTCCACACCATCAAAGGCACCTGCGGTTTCATCGGCCTGCCTCGGCTTCAGGCGGTGGCGCACGCGGGCGAGACCTTGCTTGGCAAATTCCGCGACGGGCAGCTTCAGGTCACGCCTGAAGCCGTCACGCTGGTGCTCGGTTCGATCGACCGCATCAAGTCGCTGCTTGCCCATCTTGCCGACCATCAGGCCGAGCCAGACGGCAATGATCGCGACCTGATCGAAAAGCTGGAGCAGGCCGCCGAAGGCGCCCCCGTCGCCCCCCCGGCGTCGCCCGTTGTTGCGACGCTGCCCGAAGCTTCCCCCGAAGGCCCTGAGGAACAGGGCAGGTGGGATGCCGATCAGGGCCGCTATCTGCGTCCGGGGGAAGTGTCGCTCGCCGATCTCGAAGCGGCCTTCAACTCCGCCGATGGCCCCGATGAACCCAAGCCCGCAAAGCCGGTGCAAGCCGAAACCGACGAAGACCGCAAGGCCGCGCTGGGCGCCAACACCATCCGCGTGTCGGTCGACGTGCTCGAAAGCCTGATGACCATGGTGTCCGAGCTGGTGCTGACACGGAACCAGCTGATGCAGATGCTGCGCACCGTCAACGACTCGGAATTCAAGTCACCGCTGCAGCGCCTGTCCGGCATTACGGCCGAGTTGCAGGACTGTGTGATGAAAACGCGCATGCAGCCGATCGGCTCCGCCTGGAAGAAGCTGCCGCGCATCGTGCGCGACGCGGGCAAGGACCTCGCCAAGAAGATCGACCTGGTGATGGAAGGCGAGGCCACCGAGCTCGACCGACAAGTGCTCGAACTCATCAAGGACCCACTCACCCACATGATCCGCAACTCGTGCGATCACGGTGTGGAAACGCCAGCCGAACGCACGGCCGCCGGCAAGCCGGAAACCGGCACGATCCGTCTTCGCGCCTATCATGAAGGCGGCCATATCCTGATCGAAGTGTCCGACGACGGCGCGGGTCTCAAGACCGATCGCATCCGCGCCAAGGCTCTGGAAAAGGGGGTGATCGATGCGCAGGAGGCGTCGTCGATGACCGACGCCCAGATCCAGCGCCTGATCTTCGCGCCCGGATTCTCGACGGCCGCGAAAGTCACCAACATCTCCGGCCGCGGCGTTGGCATGGACGTGGTGAAGACCAATGTCGAACTGATCGGCGGTACGATCGACCTCCGCTCGCGGCCCGGCCACGGCACGACTTTCGTCATCAAGATCCCGCTTACCCTAGCCATCATCTCGGCTCTGATCGTGGGCATGGGCGAGCATCGCTTTGCGCTTCCGCAGCTTTCCGTGCTCGAACTCGTGCGCGCTGGCGCGCGGTGCGAACATCGTATCGAGCTCATCAATTCCACCCGCGTGCTACGCCTGCGCGACCGGCTGCTGCCGCTGGTGAAGCTCTCCGACGTGCTTGGGCTGATGTGTGATGAGGGCGGCGGCGACCAGCTCTCCTACATCGTGGTGATGCAGGTCGGCGATACGCGCTTCGGCCTGGTCGTCGACCAGGTATTCGACACCGAAGAGATCGTTGTGAAGCCGCTGTCCAAGCGCCTGGGTTCGATGTCGGAATATTCGGGCGCGACCATCCTCGGCGACGGCGCCGTCATCATGATCCTCGACCCCAACGGTGTCGCCCGCTCGGTGGCCGGCGCCGAACGTTCGGTCCAGCGCGCCGCCGGTGAAGACGCGCGGGCGGCCGCAGCCGCATCCGGCGAACAGATGAGCCTCTTGTTGTTCTCGGCCGGCGGCGAGGCCCCGCGCGCCTGTCCGCTCAGCCTGGTCACGCGCCTCGAAGACCTGGACGCAACAAAGTTCGAGCCGACCAGCCGCGGCCTCGTCGTGCAATATCGAGGCAAGCTCATGCCGCTGGTCTCCGCCGGTGGCGAGATCCGTCGCCACGGTCGCCAGCCGGTGCTGGTGTTCAGCCAGGGCGACAGCGTCATCGGCCTCACTGTCGACGCTATCCTCGACATCGTGGAGGATCAGCTCGACATCCAGCTGGCCGACGGATCGCCCGGCGTGCTCGGTGCGGCCGTGCTCAAGGGCAGGTCGACCGCCATAATCGATGTCGGCCACTATCTTGGCGAGGCTGATCCGTCCTGGGCCTCAGCGGTTGCGCAGCTCGAAAGCCGCCGGGGCCGCCGTCGCGTGCTGCTGGTCGAAAGCCATCCCTTCTTCCGCAACATGCTGGCGCCGGTTGTCTCCGCCGCCGGCTACGATGTCACTGTCGCCACCACGCCTGACGAAGCGCGCGAGCGGCTGTCCGCCGGCGTCCTGTTTGACGTCGTGCTCGCGGACGCCGACGAGGACGCGCACAACGCGGTTGCGGAAATGGCGGGCGAGGGCGGGGCGACCGTCATCCCACTGTCGAGCCATCGCAACAGCGGCGCGGTCCCCAAGTCTGATCGCCATGCCCTGTTGGCCGCAATCGCCCAGGCCGCGCCCAGCGGAGAAGCCGCATGAGCCTTCAGGAGTTTGTGACCTTTCGAATCTGCGACAAATCATTCGGGGTTCGCGTCGCCGAAGTGCACGACGTTTTCCGGCCGTCGAACCTCACGCCCGTGCCGTTATCTTCTCCGGACATCGCCGGCGTTCTTAATCTTCGTGGACGAATCGTTACCGCGATCGATGCCCGCTCTCGGCTCGGCCTGCCGCCCCGTGAAAAATCAGTGGGTTGCCAACAGCTTGCGATCGGCGTGGAGCGTGGCGGCGAAAGCTTCGGCCTGATCATCGACGACATCGGCGAGGTTGTCCGGCTCGACGAAAACGACCTCGAGCAAAACCCCGTTAACCTTGATGCTACTTGGTCAGGCGTATCCAGGGGCGTGTACCGCCTCGACGACCGCCTCCTGGTGATCATGGACATCGACCGGATGCTGGCGGCCTCGGGCGTCCAGGATGCTGCTGCCGCGGCGTGATGCGCGGCGAACGAGGAGAGGGCTCTCATGAAACGCTGCCTGATCGTGGACGATAGCCGCGTGGTCCGGAAGGTCGCGCGCCGCATCGTCGAGGACCTCAGCTTCGCGGCCGACGAAGCCGCCGACGGCGCCCAGGCGCTCGATGCATGCCGGAAGGACATGCCCGATGCGGTGCTGCTCGACTGGAACATGCCGGTGATGAACGGCATCGATTTCCTGCGCGCCCTGCGCCGCGAGCCGGGCGGCGAGCGTCCGGTGGTTGTCTTCTGCACCACCGAGAACGACATGAGCCACATCGCCGAAGCGATGCGGTCCGGCGCCAATGAATACATCATGAAGCCGTTCGACTCGGAAATCATCGAGTCGAAATTCTCTGAAGTCGGGCTCGTGTGATCAGTGAGCCTGGCCGCGCCAAAGCCCGCAGCCGGCCGCCGCGTCCGCGTTCTCCTCGCGGATGACAGTGCGATCGTGCGCGGTTTCGTGCGGCGCTGGATCGATGAAGACGCCCGCATCGAGCTGGTGAAAGCCTGCAGCGATGGCGCCCAGGCTGTAACAGAAGCAGCCGCGTGCAAGCCCGATGTGATCGTCCTCGACATCGAGATGCCCAACCTGGATGGTCTTTCGGCGCTGCCGCAGCTTCGCAAGGCCGCGCCCGACGCGCGCATCGTCATGGCCTCGACGCTGACCACCTCCGGCGCCGCCGCCACGGTAAAGGCGCTGGCCCTCGGCGCATCCGATTTCATCGCCAAGCCCGATGCCAATGCGATGGGCAGTGTCGCCAATTATCGCCGCGACCTCATCGAGAAGATCGTCGCGCTGGGCGAGCGCAATTCGGCTCCCTCGCGCGCCGCCGACATCAGGCTCCGCGCCCGGCCGGCCATCACCACCCAGCCCGCCGCCATGCTGGTTGCGGCTTCGACCGGCGGTCCCAACGCGCTGCCGGCTTTCCTTGCCCCCGTCGCCCGCCGCATCGAGGCGCCCATCCTGATCGTGCAGCACATGCCGGCCGCCTTCACGCCGATCTTCGCCGAGAAACTCACCAACGCCGCCGGCAAGCTGTGCCGCGAAGCCAAGGATGGAGACCTGCTGGCGCCTGGGTCGATCTATCTCGCGCCCGGCGATCATCACATGCGCATCGCGCGGTGCCCGGCCGGCCGCATGATTCATCTCGACAAGGGAGAACCGGTGAACTTCTGCCGGCCAGCCGCCGATCCGCTGTTCGAAAGCGCCGTGGCCGCGTTCGGCTCGCGCCTTCTCGCGGTTGTCCTGACCGGCATGGGCCATGATGGCCGCGACGGCGCCGGCAAGGTCGTCGAAGCCGGCGGCCGCGTGATCGTTCAGGACGAAGCTAGCAGCGTGGTCTGGGGCATGCCCGGCGCTGTCGCGCTGGCCGGCCACGCCGAAGCCGTCCGCCCCCTCAAAGATCTTCCCCAACTGGCGCTGAGACTTATGAACGGAGACCCCGCGTGAACAGCCAGGACTTCGAATTCGTGGCGCAGCTGCTGCGCAAGCGCGCGGGGATCGTGCTCACCGGCGACAAGATGTACTTGCTGGAAAGCCGCCTCGCGCCGCTCGCCCGCAAGGAAGGCCTGCCGTCGATCGACGACCTCATCCATGTTGTCCGGTCGCGCCGCGAGGAACGCCTGATCAGCCAGGTGGTCGACGTGATGACCACCAACGAGACGTTTTTCTTCCGTGACAAGACGCCGTTCGACCACCTGAAGGAAGCCATCCTGCCGATCCTGTCGCAAGCGCGCCGCGGCAACCGCATCCGCATCTGGTGCGCCGCTTGCTCGACGGGGCAGGAGCCGTACTCCATTGCCATGATGCTGGACCAGTCCCCCCAACTCACCGGCGGCGTGCCGGTGGAGATCGTCGCGACCGACCTGTCCGACCGCTGCCTTGATCGTGCGCGCCAGGGCCTGTTCACGCAGTTCGAAGTCCAGCGCGGCCTGCCGATCCAGATGCTGATGCACTATTTCACACAGCAGGACGATCACTGGCGCATCTCCGAGAAGATCCGCCAGCAGGTCACGTTCCGGAAGCAGAACCTGATCGACGCCAACTATCCGCTCGGCAAGTTCGACGTCGTCCTCTGCCGCAACGTGCTCATCTATTTCGACGGCCCTACCAAGAGCGAGGTGCTGGACCGTATCGGCCAGGCGCTCAACCCCGGCGGTTTCCTCATCATGGGCGCGGCGGAATCCGTCGTCGGCCTCTCCACGTCGTTCGAAGCCACGCAAGACCGCCGCGGCCTCTACAAGCTGGCCGCGCGCGCAGTGAAGGCGGCTTAAGCTCAAACGTCCTCCCCTTGGAAAGGGGAGGGATACGAGCACCGAGCTTGCAACGACCGAGAACCGGTGGGGATCACTTGTCCCCACGCATGCGGATCAAAGTGATCCCCACCCGATCTTACCGTCCGAAGTCCAGTAAACGCTGCGCCTCCCCTTTCCAAGGGGAGGAAGTTCTGTGCGCTTGCCTTCAGTCGTCCTCCACATAGTCTCAGCGACAACTCTGGAGGCTCCATGTTCGGCTTGATCGGAAAGATGCGCGCGGCGGCAGGCAAGCGAGGCGAGCTGATCGCCATTCTGTCCGGCGGGACGAACGCCATGCCAGGCTGCATCAGCTATGTCGTTGCTGAAGACCCCGCCGACGCCGATGTGCTCTGGGTCACGGAAATCTGGGACAGCGAAGACAGTCACAAAGCCTCGCTGCAACTCCAATCGGTGAAAGACGCCATCGCGAAGGGCAGGCCGCTGATCGCCGGCTTTGAAATGCACGCAAAGACCAGGCCGGTTGCGGGGGTGAAACGCTGACGGCTTCGTCGTAAGACTGTCACCCAAACACGGCATGGCGGTCTGACAAAATTCGGAGGGTTCGATGAAGCTGGTGGTCGCACTGTCGGGCATCGCGCTTGCACTCGCGGCGTGCTCGAAGACCGAAACCAGGACGGCAGACGCAACGCCTGCGGCTACGCCCTCCTGCGATCTCAAGGCGGCCAGCGCCAGTGCTGCCGAGGCCAAGCTGGCCGGATGCGGCGCCAAGTGGATGGACGAGAACGTCCACATCAACCAGCTGCAGTCCGTCGGCACGCACAACAGCTACAAGATAAAGATCCCCGACGTTGAGCTCGCGATCATCAAGGAGAAGAATCCCAAGGCTGCGATGACGCTTGACTACGAGCACGAGGACCTTGGCGTGCAGCTCGACAAGGGCGCGCGGCAGATCGAGATCGATCCGTCGGACGATCCCAAGGGCGGGCTCTATTCGACGCCGCTGATGCGCAAGATCCTGGCAGAGCGGAAAATCCCCCTGCCGGACTACGACCTCTCCGTGATGGCCAGGCCCGGCATCAAGGTCATCCACGTCAGCGACATCGACTATCGCTCGCACTGCCTCTTGTTCGTCGATTGTCTGAAGCAGGTGA
>DASZSI010000398.1:0-8045 GCA_035548775.1 Hyphomonadaceae bacterium | reverse complement strand
CCTTGGCATTGGACTTGCGCGGCTTGACGGTCTTGGGCGTCGCTGCTTTCGCGGCGGTTTTGGTGTTGGCCATGGCTAGGCGCTCCGAGAGACAAAGGACGTCAAGGGGCGACGGCCAGCCCAGAGAGAAACGAATTGGCGAGGGGATATAGCAGCGTACGGACAGTTTTAAAGCGTCAAATCCGTGACGATTCGCAGCGGCGGGCAGGGGCCGGCGGCTTGGCCCAACGTCACTTGTCGAGCCATTTGCGCACGACATTGCAGTGGATCAGCCGGCCGATGTGGTCGAAGAACCGCCGCTTGCGGGCGTCGTCATCCTCGCCCGGGTCGAACTTCGCCACGAAGGTGTCGAACACCGCCCGGATTTCCGGGGTGTAGTTCTCGCGCAGGTCCGGCCATTCCTGGCGGAAGAACCAACTGGTCAGCGTGTCGTAATACCAGATCACCCACGAGCCGAAGACTTCCGGAGCAATCGTGCGGTCGCGCCGCATGCGCACCGAGATCTCGAACAGGTTGAGCGTCATGAAATAGAACGAGCGCGCGAAACGGGCGGCGGCGGGATCGTCCAGGCCGGCCGGCTTGGTCAGGTCGTTGAACGGCTCCAGGGCTGCGGCGTTGTCCGCCTCGAAGCGGAACAGGTCGTTGGAGGCCAGCTCCAGCCGCAGGTAGTTTTCCTGTAATTCAACGCGTGTCGCGCGTCGCGACTGCGCCATGAAGACGAACAGGGTGGCCATCACGCCGAGGAGTGAGATGGCGTTCGCCAAGCCGCCGATGAAACCCCAATCCATCCCCGACACTCCCCGCGAGCCGCGTCAGCCCCGCCCAGAAAACAACTGCGCGGCCCGGGGTTCAAGCGGGCCGCGCATGCCAGTGTTGTGATCTAGTCCTAGCGGACGACCTTGAGGCGCCGGGGCGACTTGCGGGCCGGGCGGCGGCCGGAAGCTGCGCGCTTCTCGACCACAGGCAGGCTGTACATCGTGGTCCACGGCAGGTCCTCGACGCCGATCGTCTCGGTCTCGCCGAAGCCGTTGAACCGCGTCTGCATGGCGATGCCATAGGCGCCGAGCATGCCGAGTTCGATGTAGTCGCCCTCGCGGATGTCCGCCGGCAGGAGGAACGGGCCCTCCATGGCGTCCATCGAATCGCAGGTCGGTCCGTAGAGCTTGTATTCCTGGTTGGCGCCTTCGAACTCGCCGTCAGCGCGGATGGCCTTCACGGGGAAGGGCCACTTGCAGTGCGCGGCGTCGAAAAGGTTGCCGTAGGACCCGTCGTTGATGTGCAGGCAGCCGTCCTTCACCAGTTCAACGCGAACCAGGATCGAGGTCGACTCGGCAACCATCGCGCGGCCGGGCTCGCACCACAGCTTGGCGTTCATGGCGACCGGCATTTCCTCGAAGGCCGACTTGATGACCTTCACATAGAGGTTGAGGTCCGGCGGCGTCATGCCTGGATAGGCCGACGGGAAACCGCCGCCCACATCCACCACATCCACGATGACGCCGGCTTCGCGGATGATGCGCGAGGCCAGGTCAACCGCGTCGCGGTAGGCCGACGGGCTCATGCATTGCGAACCGACGTGGAACGAGACGCCGAGATTCTCCGCGAACACGCGCGCCTTGCGGAGCAGGGCGGGCGCGGCCGCTTCGGAAACGCCGAACTTGTTGGACAGCGCGTAGGCCGCGTCCTGGTTGGAGACAGCCAGCCGGACAACAAGCGTGAGGTCTTCCGCGCGGCGGGTGGCGGCCACGATCTTCTCGAGCTCGGCTTCGCAGTCGAGCGAGAAGACGCGCACGCCATGGTCGAAGTAGGCGCGTTCGATCGCCTGCCGCGACTTCACCGGGTGCATGAAGGCCATCTTCGCGTCCGGATAGCGCGACGCGATCAGCTGAATCTCGTTTTCCGAGGCGACATCGAACCAGCGAAGGCCGGCGGCGTAGACGGCGTCGAGCGCCCATGGCGAAGGGTTCGCCTTTACCGCGTAGAGGACTTCGCCTGGAAAGCTATCCCTGAACCAATTGGCGGCTACCGAAACCCGAGACGGACGCACACAGGCGACCGGTTTTTCTGGGAGTCGTTCCCGGACCAGGTCCAGGGGCGTATGAAACGTGAGCAATTCACGTACACCCCTGCTAGATTGTTGAACCCAATCCGGCGTTAGTACGGGCCTTCAACTCGTTAAGTCTGCCTCTCAACCCGCACACGTCATCCGAACCACTAAGTCAGGTGTCAGACGCCACGTGGAATCAAGGCGCAGAGCCTCGAGCCGATGTCCGCCGGCGCGATGTATATAGGTCCATAGGACTCGCCTGTAAATAAAATCTTGCGGCCGATCAGCGGGTTGCCAACAGGCATTCATTTTCCGGCTCAATTAGTAGTTGGCGCGCGCGGCACGGCTTCATGTGACGACGCTCCAACTCCCGAATCACCGCCGCGGAGACCCGACTCACAGTGCTGATTCGCCGACGCCGCTCCCGCCGGCTGTTGCCCTGAACGCCTTCTGTTGCGTAGGTTTCCCGCAGTCTCAGGGGGACAGGCATGCTTCGGAACATCGTCGTGGGTGCGTGCGTCGCGGTGCTCGGCGCCGGCAGCGCGCTGGCGCAGGACGCCGCCAAATACGTGGACGCTCAGGCCGCCATCTCGGCCCAGATCTCGCCCAGCGGCCGCGAGGTTGCGTTGATCCGTCGCACGGACGATGTCCAGCAGCTCCTCGTCATCGACCTCGCCAAGGAGGAATCGCGCGTCGTCCAGTCCGTGAAGCAGACCAGCCAGTACGACCTCGATTGGGTCCGCTGGAAGGGCGACAAGCGCTTGGTGCTGGGCGCCACGATCGAACTGGTCGACAAGGGCCGTGCGCCCACCGGCCAGACGATCAAGGAAGCGGACCAGGTTTTCCACGTCTCCCGCGTGCTGGCGGTCGACAGCGACGGCAAGAATCCGGTCCAGATGTTCCAGGGCCAGTTGGGCCGGTTGTGGGGCAATCTCGGCTCCACCACGCTGCTCGACGACCTTCCGGGCGATCCTACTCACGTCCTGATCGGCGCATTCGAGACGTCCGGCTTCGGCGCCTGGCGGGCCGACGTCACCAACGGAAAGGTCGAACAGGTCGCCAATGGCGAGTTCCAGACCTACGACTATGTGACGGACGGCGCGGGCTATCCCGTCATGCGGGTCGACGCCACCGCCAACGTCCAGAAGATTTTCCGGCGCGGCTCGGGGGCGGACGCCTGGGTCCCAGCGGGGGAGATCCGGCAGTCGCTCGCTCGCGAAACGCCCGATTTCAAGGTTGTCAGTCCCGGCCCAGGCAAGAACCAAGTCTACATTCGCGCGCGCCACAACGGCGATAAGGCAGGCATCTATCTCTACGACGCCTCGACCGGCGAGTTTGGCGAACCGCTCGCGCCGATCGGCGAGGCGGATGCGGCGCTTCCCTGGATCGACCCCAAGAGCCGGGCCCTGATGGCCACTTGCGAGTTCACCGCGCGCCTGGCCTGCAAGGCGGTCGATCCCAAGCTGCAGAAATACATAAACGCCCTCGACAAGTTCTTCGACAACTCGGCGACGGTCGAGCTGGTGAACATGTCGGACGATGCCGCCAAATGGCTGCTCAAGGTCGACATGCCGACCGAGGGGACCAGCTACTACGTCTTCGACAAGGCGTCGGTACAGATGGATGCGGTTACCCCGCTCTATCCCAGCCTCGCCGGCGAGAAGCTGTCGCCAACCCAGGTCGTCGCCTACGATGGGCGCGATGGCGCCAAGCTCTGGGCCTATGTCACAGGCCAGACCGGCGCGGGGCCACGGCCCATGGTTGTGATGCCCCACGGAGGGCCGGAATCGCGCGACGCCTATGGCTACGACCCGATGGCGCAGTTCCTGGCCCAGCAAGGCTATGTCGTCGTCCAGCCCAACTTCCGCGGCTCGTCGGGCTATGACGAGGCCTTCACCGCCGCCGGCCGCAACCAGTGGGGCAAGCGGATGCAGGACGATGTCACTGATGCGGTAAAGCACATGGTCGACGCTGGCCTGGCAGACCCCAAACGCATCTGCATCGTCGGCGCCTCCTATGGCGGCTACGCGGCCCTTGCCGGCGCGACACTGACGCCGGA
Source organism: Hyphomonadaceae bacterium (assembly GCA_035548775.1). Lineage (GTDB taxonomy): Bacteria > Pseudomonadota > Alphaproteobacteria > Caulobacterales > Hyphomonadaceae > UBA7672. The sequence continues at coordinate 3,939 of DASZSI010000398.1, read as the reverse complement.
TCTCTACAAGTGCGCCGTTTCCATCTCCGGTGTCTCGGATCTGGTCGAGATGCTGAAACTGGAGCGGCACGACGGCGGCACGGAATCCAACACGTTCTACTATTGGCGATACTCGATCGGCGATCCCGACAAGGACCGCGCCGCGCTGGACGCGGTTTCACCCGCTAAGCTGGCGAAGAACGTCAAGGTTCCTGTCCTGCTGATCCATGGCGACAAGGACGAAACTGTGCCGGTGCGCCAGTCGACCCTCATGGAGGGCGCCCTTCGCGGCGCCGGCAAGAGCGTGAAGCTGGTCCGCCTGCCCAAGGCCAACCATTATTGGGACGAGTGGAAGCGGGACGAACGCCTGACCATGTTCCAGGAGGTCGGCGCGTTCCTGAAGGCAAACCTGAACTAGCTTCGGCTGGCCGCCTGCTTTTTCCAGCCCACAAATTCGCCGGCCGATGTCGGTTTGGCGAACGCCCGCTCGTCCTTGCTGTGTGACGGCCTAGAACTGGAGACAGGCGATGCGTGCACCGGGAGCTTTCCGATGACCCCAACTATCACCGCGTTCGAGAAATCGCCGGATGGCGGCAAGGGACTGGCGCGCGACACGCGCGTCCGCTGGGCGTTCGAGGAGGTGGGCCGGCCCTACAATGTCCGCCTGGTTTCGTTCCAGGCGATGAAGGCGCCCGCGCACCTCGCGCTCAATCCCTTCGGCCAGATCCCGACCTACGAGGAGGGTGACCTCGCCCTGTTCGAAACCGGATCGATCATCCTGCGCATTGCTGAGACCCATCCCGGCCTGCTGCCGAAAGACGCCAACGCCCGGGCGCGCGCGATCTCGTGGATGTTCGCAGCCGTCAACACTGTGGAGCCGCCCATCCTCGACCTCTCCTTTTCCGTGATCCTGGAGGGCGACAAACCCTGGGCCAGGGACCGCCTGCCTTTGGTCAAGGACCGTGTCCGCGACCGGCTCAGGCAGCTCTCGGCGCGGCTCGGCGCGGCCGACTGGCTCGACGGCGCCTTCAGCGCCGGCGACCTGATGATGGTGCATGTGCTGCAACGGCTGAGGACGTCGGGACTGCTGAATGAATTCCCGAACCTCGCCGCCTATGTCGCCCGAGCTGAGGATCGGCCTGCCTACAAGCGGGCCTTTGCCGCCCAATTGGCGGTTAACGCCCCCAAGCCGCCAACTGGCTGAACTCCAGCCATCTCAAAGACTGTTCCTTTACCAGCGTCGCGGAGCATGCCTCATCCAGGGAGGCCTGCGCATGAAACGCACCTTAGTGATCCTTGCCGCTTTTGCCGCCGCCTCGTGCGGCACCATCCCGTCCGATCGCGCCATTTCCGGCGCGCTGATCGGTGGCGGCGTTGGCGTTATCACCGGCGGTGTCGGCCTCGCGGTCGGCGCGATCCTCGGCGGCAGCGCGGGCTATGTGATGACGCCCGAGCAGATCAATCTCGGCGCGCCCATCTGGCGCAAATAGAAGTCGGCCCTAGGTTGGCGTCGAGGTGTTCGATGACCCAGACGTCCGCCGTGATCCGCCTGCCTGACTGGATGGCCGCGTGGCCAATGCCGGCAGGTCGCGTCAGCGACGAGGAAGCGATGAAGCTCGCCGTGGCCTTCTCGCGCGAGAACGCCGCGCGTGGAACCGGCGGACCGTTCGGCGCGGTGATCCGGTCCGAGCCCGAAGGCAAGATCGCGGCGGTCGGCGTCAACCTGGTGCCGGCGACCGGCATACCTGTGTTCCATGCCGAGGTGACGGCGATCACGCTGGCAGGGCGGGCGCTCGATCCAAGGCAGCCGCACACGCTCTTTTCCTCCTGCGAGCCATGCATCATGTGCCTGGGCGCTTCGCACTGGGCAGGCATCGTTCGCATCGTCTCGGCGGCGCTGCGCGAGGACGCCGAAGGTATCGGCTTTGCGGAGGGCTCGGGCGTCAATGAACTCCGCGCCGAGATGGCGGGCAGGGGCGTCAAATTCGAATCCGGCCTGTTGCGCGAGGAAGCCGCCAAAGTACTACGAAACTATCGCGCCGGCGGTGGGCGGATGTACGGGCCGGCGAGTTGATCGTTGACCGCACTTCTAGTCGTTCGATTTCTTATTGCTTCCCGATAAGTCGCGCCTAGAGTGTTTGCCAGACCGCGAAGCAAGGGGGCGGCTGGGGTCGCAACCTCCGAACAGTCTTCCGGCAGGACAGGCGCGGCGCGCCTTCGATGCGCCGCCCGATTTCGGAGGGGTGACATGATCTCGAAACGCCAACTGGCGCTCAGCGCCGCAAGCATCATTGCCGGCGCTATTGCGCTCGCCTCCTGCGCCAGCGATCAGGCGACATCTTCAGCCAGTGCTGCTCCCGTCGCCGCGGCCGCGCCGGCGCCTGCCATGCCTGCTGCACAACCCGCCCCCGCGCCACAGCCGGCGGCGCCGAGCTACGCCGATAAGCTCGCGGCGATGAAGCTCGACATCCCCTACACCAAGTACACTTTGAAGAATGGGCTCACCTTGTTGGTCAACGAGGACCACAAGACGCCGACCGTCTATTTCAACATCTGGTATCACGTGGCTTCTAAGAACGAGCCGCGCGGCCGGTCGGGCTTCGCGCACCTCTTCGAGCACATCATGTATAACGGCTCGGAGCACTTCAACGACGACTTCTTCAAGGCGACGCAGAAGCTCGGCGCCACCAACCAGAACGGCTCGACCAGCCAGGACCGCACCAACTATTTCCAGACCGTCCCGAAAGAGGCGCTCGATTCCATCCTGTGGCTGGAGTCCGACCGCATGGGCTATCTCTTGCCGACGCTGGACCAGCATCGCCTCGATGAGCAGCGCGGCGTCGTGCAGAATGAAAAGCGTCAGGGCGACAACCAGCCCTATGGCCTCGTGCAGTATCACGTCACCGCCGCGACCTACGCCGAGGAACATCCTTACGGTCACACGGTCATCGGCTCGATGGACGACCTCAACGCCGCCAAGCTGGAGGACGTGAAGGACTGGTTTCGCACCTGGTATGGCCCGGCCAACGCCGTGATGGTGCTGTCGGGCGACATCACGCCGGAAGAAGCCAAGGCGAAGGTCGAAAAGTATTTCGGCGAGATCCCTTCGGGCCCGCCGCCGAGCCATCCCAAGGCGTGGGTCGCCAAGCGCACCGGCCACCAGCGCGAGGAGATGTACGACCGCGTCGCTGCGCCCCGCATCTACAAGGTGTGGAACGTGCCGGAGTTCAACAATCCGGAAGGCGAGCTCTTGGACGCCGCCGCCTCTGCGCTGGCCGGCGACAAGAATGCGCGCCTCACCAAGCGGCTGGTCTATGACGAGCAGGTCGCAACCTCGGTGGGCGCCTTCAACGGCCAGAGTGAGATCGCCGGGCAGTTCCGCATCACCGTCACCGCCAAGCCGGATGCCGACCTCGCCCACATCGAGCAGGTGATCGACGAGGAGATGGCCAAGCTGTTCGAGACTGGCCCGACGCCGGCCGAGCTGGAGAAGGTGAAGGTCTCCGCCATCACAGACATCGTCGGGCAGGTGGAGCGCACTGCGAGCAAGGGCCAGCTGCTGGCGACCTGGGAGACCTACACCGGCAATGGCGGCGGCTGGAAAGAGTCGCTCAAGCGCACCGAGGCGGCGACGGCGCCGGCGGTTGCGGCGGCGGCCCGCAAGTGGCTGTCTGACGGCGACTACACGCTGACCGTGAAACCGTTCGGCGATCTCAAGACGGGCCCTGGCGTCGACCGTTCCAAGGTCCCCGTGCCGGGTTCGGTGGCCGAAGCGAAGTTTCCGGAGTTCAAGAAGGCTACTCTGTCCAACGGCGTGAAGGTCTATCTGGCCGAGCGCCATGACACGCCCGTCGTGTCGATGCTGCTCAGCATGGATACGGGCTATGGCGCCGACTATGCCAAGCTGAAACCGGGCGTGCAGGGGCTTACGGGCAACCTGCTCGACGAAGGTACGACCAG
>DASZSI010000397.1:0-17433 GCA_035548775.1 Hyphomonadaceae bacterium | reverse complement strand
TACCTGCTGCAGCACGAGCGCTCGGGCATCGCCGGCGTTGCGCGCTCCAAGAAGGGCATCGAGCGCCTGAAGCAGATCGCGTCCGTCGAGCTCGATCGCGGCGCGCCGATCATTCAGGACCCGGAATTCGCCAAGAAGATTGCCGAACTCGAAGTCGACCTGACGGCGCTGGAGTTCACTGAGCTGCGCGAACTTGCGGCTACAAAGGAAAAGCGGCTCCCGGGCGCCGAAAACATGCTCAAGATCAAGGGCACTGAGATCCAGCAGCGCATCACCGAACTGACGCTGGAAGCAGTCGGCGTCTATGGCGCGCCTTACTTCCGTGGCTTCCCGCAGGGTGACAACCAGCCGCCGATCAGTCCCGACTACGCCAAGCTCGCGGCGCCGACCTATGCCAACATGCGCAAGACCTCGATCTATGGTGGCTCAAACGAGGTTCAGCACGAAATTCTCGTGAAGGTCGTGCTCGGTATCTAGCGGCTAATCGGCGGGGACGTGGTCATGAAACTGACCAGCTTGGCGAGGAGAGCAGCGTTGGCGATCATCCTGATCGCCGGCGGTTGCGCATCGACCCCGGTCGCGCCCCAGACGCCGATCGTTCAACCGGCCAGTCCGGCGGCTGTGGTGGAAACGGCCGTCGCGGGTTTTCCGCACGCCAAAGTCTACCGGACGGCGGGCAGCGATGCGCGGCCAGTGCTGGTCATCCTGGGCGGCGCTGAAGGCAATGACGAAGCGGCGCGGCATTTCGGCCCCATCTTCGCGCGGCTGGGCTACACTGCGGTTGGCTTTCCCTATTATTCTCCGAACTGGGGACCCACGGCGGCGCCGCCGCAATTGCCGGATATTCCCGGCAGCTTCATCGATATCCGTCTGGAGCGCATCGCTGAATTGCGTGATGTGGTGAAGACGATACCGGGCGCAGACGTTTCCCGCTTCGGCATCTTCGCGAGATCGAAGGGCTCCGAATTCGCTTTGAACGCCGCCAGTCGGTTCAGCTTCATCACGTCGGTCGTCGCCTACACGCCATCGGACCTGGTGTGGGAGGGCTTCGGGCTTGAGATGGTCGACCATGAAGGCCAGCGTTCGTCCTTCTCCTATCAAGGCCAGCCTCTGCCCTTCATGCCCTATCGCGGTTTTGTCGAAGGCCTGCTTGCCGGACCGAAAGCAGACCTCCGCGCCATCCACGAAAACGGCCGCGCCGACCACCCTGAGAAGGAAGCCGCCGCCCGCATTCCGGTCGAACGCTACAAAGGGCCGCTGATGATCGTAACAGGCGAGCGTGACGCGCAGTGGAATTCCGCCCGCATGGCCCGCAACATCATCGCCTCGCGCAAGGCCGCCGGGCTCGAAACGGAAGCTCTGATCTATCCCGAAGCCGGCCACAGCCTGGCCGGCGGCGATGGCATTCGCGCGCCCGACCCGCGCAGCGGCGGCACGCCCGAGGCAGACGCGGCCGCGCGCCAGGACAGCTGGCCCAAAGTGCTGGCTTTCCTTTCCCGCACGCTGAAACCGGCGAAGGTGTAGCCATGACCGCAGCCCGCGCCGGCAGTTTCATCACTTGGCTGATAATCGCCCTGTTGTCGGTTGGTGTCGGCGGCTACGCACTGTATCTGGTCGCAACTGGCTTCGAGCACCTAGGCCTCAAGAATCCGATGTTCGATCCATGGGGCCTGCGCGTGCACATCACGGCATCCGGCTTTGCGATGATTACGGGCGCGTTCCAGTTCTTCAAGCCGCTGCGCCAGAAGGCGCCGGCCGTGCACCGCTGGACCGGCCGTATCTACATTCTCGCCTGCACGGTGGGCGGACTTGCCGGCGGCACGATAGCGCTGTCATCAACCGCCGGGCCGATTGCCGGCTGGGGCTTCCTGTCGCTCGCCGTATTGTGGGTCCCGTTCACATTGCTGGCCTGGGTATCGGCCATGCGGAAAGATTTCGTGGCCCACGAGCGCTGGATGATCCGCTCATTCGCGCTGACCTTCGCGGCGGTCACGCTCCGTATCTACCTGCCGGTCGCCATCATTCAGAACCACGGCGAATTCCCTCTCGACGCCTACCGCGCCATCGCTTGGCTCGCCTGGGTCCCAAACCTGATAGTTGCCGAACTTTGGATCGCCTCGAAGCGCAAACCCCGGCGGCGGAAACCCGCGCCATCCCCAACCCCCGCCTGATCCCAGTTGCGCGGCCCTGAATGACCGGCCTAGAAGGGTCGCAAGGAGTACAAGACCACCATGGATTTCAACTTTACGCCCGAGCAGGACGCGCTGCGCGACACGGTCGCCAAGCTTATCCGGCAACAGTACGACTTCGAGACGCGCCGCAAGGTCGCCAAGTCTGAAGCCGGCTGGCGTCCTGAAATGTGGGCGCAGTTTGCTGAACTTGGCCTGCTCGGCGCATCGTTCTCCGAGGAAGAAGGCGGCTTCGGCGGCAGCGCCATCGAGGCGATGATCATCTCCGAGGAATTCGGGAAAGGTCTCGTCATCGAGCCCTACCTGCAAACCGTGATCATCGGCGGCGGCTTCCTGCGCCACGCCGGCTCGGCAGCCCAGAAGGAAGAGAGCATCGCGGCGCTGGTCGGCGGCGAGCGCATCTTCGCCTTTGCCTATTCCGAACCGAAGAGCCGGTTCGACCTGAACGACGTGTCGACGACCGCGAAGAAGGACGGCAAGGGCTATGTCCTCAACGGCCAGAAAGCCGTCGTGCTCGGCGCGCCGTTTGCCTCGCACCTCATCGTCACCGCGCGCACCTCGGGCGGCCAGCGTGACACGGGCGGCATCTCTGTATTCATCGTGCCGAAGAACGCCAAGGGCGTCTCGACGCGCGACTATCCCACGGTCGACGGCCTGCGCGCTTCGGAAGTAACGCTTGAGAACGTGTCGGTCGGAGCAGACGCGGTGATCGGCGAAGTCGACGGCGCCTTCCCGGTGATCGAGCGCGTGGTCGACGAAGCCATCGCCTCCCTGTGCGCCGAGGCTGTCGGCTGCATGAAAGTTCTCAACGAGGCGACGCTTTCCTACGCCAAACAGCGGAAGCAATTCGGCCAGCCCATCGTCAACTTCCAGGTGCTGCAGCACCGCATGGTCGACATGTTCATGGCCTGCGAGCAATCCGTTTCGATGACCTACATGGTCACACTGAAGCTCGATGAGCCGGCCAAGGCCCGCAAACTCGCGGCCTCCGGCGCCAAGGTGCAGGTCGGCAAGGCCGGCAAGCTCATCAGCCAGGACGCGGTGCAGATCCACGGCGGCATGGGCATGACCGACGAGCTCAATGTCGGCCACTACTTCAAGCGCGTCACCATGATCGAAAGCCAGTTCGGCAATACCGACTGGCACCTCCGCCGCTACACGGAGCTGTCGAAGTAGAGGACGCAGAGAGGGGGGAACGTGAATTTAACCCATCTCGTCGCCGGCCTGATTGTCGCCGGACTGGTCGTTGGCGGCGTCATCGTTCTCGAAACCCACATGCCCGCGGATGCGCAGCGTCTGCTCGTGAAGAACGAAACGGCGGATGCCCAGTGCAGGATGGAATTCAACAGCGGCGATGTTGAAACCTTCTCCATCGCCAAGGGCGCCGAATACAAGAAGACCTACAAGGACGCCCGGCCCGGCTTCATCGGCGGCAGATGCACGGCCGGGGACAGGATCATCGAGTTTCCCGGCAGCTTCCGCCTGCTCAGCCACGCGCTGGTGCAGATCACACTCAACGATGCGCGCGTAGCTGAACTCAGGATCATTCAGGATCAGCCCGCCAGCCAGCCGCCATCCTGACTCGCGCAGCTTTTCGTCACGAAACGAGCGTGACCATCATATCCTTGCGCGAGTGGCTTGCGAGCAGCCGGACCTCGTCGCCCGCACGCAGCTCCAGCGGTTCCGGAAACCGATAGACGATGTGCATCCAGCCATTCGCTCCCGCGCCTGCATTGGGTCGGTTTTCGTAAGTTGTCTCCCTATCCAGATCGAGCCGCAACCATTGGGCGAGGCCGACACAACGCCCTGAACGGTTCGCGGTAACCGTCAGCGGCCGCCGCTCGGGCGGGAAGCTGGGCTGCATCAGGTCAAATCCGAAAATCTCGAAATCATCCGACAGCGCCTCGTGTTCAATCCGGTCCAGGTGCAAGCCAAACTTGGTCGACCCGAACAGGTTGAACCTCGAAAGATCGAAGCCGGAAGCCTGCGTGACATAAGCCTGCGCCTCCAGCGTCGATCCTCCAACCAGGAAGCCGCGGGCGGAAGCGCGGCGCGGGATAACGACAGCGTCCGGCGTCAGCAGGTGCTCGCGCGCATGCTCTATGGTCGGCAGGATGGATTCAGTCAGCAGCCCGCTGGAAAACGTCTCGGTCACCAGCACGTCTGCGCGCTCCGCCAGGTCGCGGCCAACCTGCAACTGATCGGATCGCTTGGCGTGCAAATCGATGCGGTCTGCAAAGCCATTGATCCGGATGATGTCCTGTGCCGCCGCCGCAATCGCCGGCGTCATCTCGCATGTCGTCACGCTGGCCGCGCCCGCGCGCGCCGCCATCATGGCCAGCAGGCCCGAGCCAGCGCCGATATCCAGCACGCGCCGCCCAGGCGCCGCACGCCGCAGCGCCGCGTCATACGCCTCGTTTCTGGCCGCATCGGCCATCATGGGAAAATGCCAGGCCGGCGCGACACGCACACAGGCAAGGTCGAGATTGTCTCTCGCCTCGACATAGCCGGGATCGATCTCAAGAGCGCGGCGATATGCCCTGATCGCGCCCTCATCGTCATTCAGGGCGGTCAGCGCCGCTCCCAGATTGTTGAACGCCTGCGCCGAGCGAGCGTCTTGCGCGATCGCGTTTTCGAACGACAGGCGGGCGCCGGTATGGTCGCCGCGCGCATGCCGCACGACGCCAAGGTTGTTGTGGTACTCGCAATCCCCGGGGTTCGACTCGACAGCTTGTCGCAGGAATTGTTCCGCCAAGGCGGCATTCCCCGTCGAGAAAGCCAGCAGGCCCAGCTGATGGTTCGCGATCGCATTGGCCGGTTCGCTCTGAAGCACGGCGCTGAACAGGCGCCCGGCGCTGGCCATCTCGCCGCGCGCATAGCAGGCGACCGCCATGTCCAATAGCCCGCTGACCGGTTGTTCCCCAGCGAGCATGTCGGCGACTCCATTAGTCCGCAGTCCCCGGCGGGCAACATCGAATCCGATAGTTAACAAAACACCCCGGCGGCAGATGACAGCCGCGACGCCGTCGGGTAATCGCTCCACGCGTATTCCAACCAAGGCGGGCGAGAACCACCCATGATTACCCTTGAGAAAAAAGGCCCCATCGCGATCCTCACGCTCAACCGGCCCGATGCGATGAACGCGCTGGGCGAGCCGGGCGATGGCGAGGCGGTGCGGGACGCTTGCGCCAAGGTCAACGCCGACAAGTCGCTGCGCTGCGCCATCCTCACCGGGGCGGGCAAGGGTTTCTCGGCAGGCGGCAACGTGAAGGCGATGCGCGACCGCGTCGGCTCGTTCGCAGGCAACCCGGCCGAGGTGCGCGACGCCTACAAGAACGGCGTGCACATGATCGTGCGCGCGCTCTACAATCTCGAAATTCCGCTGATCGCGGCGGTGAACGGCGCCGCCATTGGCCTCGGTTGCGATGTCGCCTGCATGGCCGACATCCGCATCTCGTCTGACAACGCGAAGTATGGCGTCACCTTCCTGAAGCTCGGCCTCATCCCCGGCGACGGCGGCGCGTGGCTGTTGCCGCGCGTGATCGGCATGAGCCGTGCGTGCGAACTTCTCTTCACCGGCAACATCATCGACGCCAACACAGCTCTCGACTGGGGCCTCGTCTCGAAAGTCGTGCCGGGCGACCAGCTGATGGGCGAGGCCATGAAGCTCGCCGAGTCGATCGCCAAACAGCCGCCGCACTCGCTCCGCGTCGCGAAGCAGTTGCTGCGCCACGGCACGCAGGCCACCTACGACACCGTCATGGAAATGTCCGCCGCCGCCCAGGGCCTGATGCACCACACCAAGGACCACGAAGAAGGCGTCGCGGCCATTCTCGAAAAGCGCGAACCGAAGTTCACGGGGCAGTAGGTCACCCCAACCCCAACGCCTTCACTACGGCCATCTGATCGAAGTACGGCCGCTCGCAGATGATCTTGTCGGACCCCGGCTTGAACTCGAAACTCGCGGCGATGCGGACGCGGAAGCTGCGGCCGGTGGGTGGGATGGTCTTGCCGCTGATGTTCAGCGGGCCCTTGTGTGTACCGGTCAGCCAGAACTCGACCAGCACGGTGTTGTCGCTGTGGGCGATGGCGATGATCTCATTGCCCTGGTCGGGGAAGGGCGTGCGCGAGGCGGCGAAATACTGGCGCACCGCCGCCTCCCCATCGAACACCTGGCCCGTGCCATACATCTCATAGCGGGGATGCTCGAACGTCGCGAGCACCGCGTCCCATTCATGCGTGATTTCCAGCGCCATATGGCGCTTCACGGTCTCGATGCGGCGGGCGGCAAGGTCGGCCATAAGCGTCTCCTGTGCGACCACACTGCCAGAAAGCTTTCCTCTTTGCATCCAACGCAAACCGCGGCGTCAGCTCCTCAAGTCGGAGTGATCTTGCCCGGCTTGGCCTCGGCCGCCTCCCGCACTAACCTCTCGGGAAAAGAGTCTCTGGAGGAGGCGACAATGAAACGGATATTGATAGGCGTGGCAGCGCTGGCCCTGACCGCCCCCGCCTTCGCCCAGGAGGCCTACCAGCCGCCGCGCGCGAGCGATGGCCATCCCGATTTCCAGGGCTTCTGGACCAACGTGTCGCTGACCAGCCTCGAGCGGTCCGGCCAGTTCAAGTCGCTGGTGATCCCAGACGACCAGGCGAAAAAGCTCGAGGCCCAGCGCGCAGCCGCCGATGCGCGCGGCAGCCAGCGCACCGATCCCAATTCCGGCGCCCCCAAGGCGGGGCAGGATGTCGGCGGCTACAACAATTTCTACGTCGACGCCGGCACCAGCTACGCCCGCATCAACGGCCAGATCCGCTCGTCCTGGATCGTCGATCCCGCGGACGGCAAGATTCCCTACACCGCCGCCGGCAAGAAGAAATTCGACGACGGCCTGTTCTTCGTTCGCAACACGTTCGACGGACCCGAGACGCGCCCGATGGCCGAACGCTGCCTCGTCGGCTTCGGCTCCACGGGCGGCCCGCCGATGATCAACGTGATGTATAACAACACCTACCAGTTCGTGCAGACGCCGGACTACGTCGTCATCATGGTCGAGATGAACCACGACGCACGCATCATCCCGCTCGGCGACAAACTCAATATGAAGCTGCCGCAATGGCTGGGCCGATCGAAAGGGCATTGGGAGGGCGACACGCTGGTGGTCGACACTACCAACTTCAATCCGGGCGAAAGCCTGCGCACCTTCTTCGCGGCCTCCTACATGCTCTCGCCAGATGCAAAGGTGCAGGAACGCTTCACGCGGGTGGCGAAGGACCAGATCCTCTACCAGTTCTCGGTCGACGATCCGAAGCTGTTCAGCCAGGTCTGGAAGGCCGAGATGGTGTTCAACACGTCCGCCAAGCCGCCCTATGAATACGCCTGCCACGAGGGCAACTATGCCCTGCCTGGCATCCTGTCCGGCGCCCGCAAGGATGATCGCCTCGGCAAGAAGACCGTCGCAGCCGAGGGCGAATAACCCCCGATTGCCACGCCGCGCGTAATGCCTATTCTGCCGCCCAGCAAAGAAACAGGGCGGAGGAAGCCATGCCGGGCGCAGTCGCGGAAATCACGGTCAAGGAAGGCTCCCAGGCCGAGTTCGAAAAGCTCGCCATGGAGATGGAGCAGGCCGTCAACGCCAACGAGCCGGGCATTGTCTTCTATCGCCTGTTCAAGGTTCAGGGCGAAGACCGGAAATACGTCTTTCTTGAACAGTACAAGGATATGGCCGCCGTCGAGGCCCATCGCGCCGCCGAGCACTTCAAGCGCATCGGCCGCGCCATGGGCGCTCACATGGATGGCGCGCCCAAGGTCACGCGCCTCGACAAGGTGAAGTAGGAGCCAGCCGCCATGGACCTCGAATTCACCAAGGACGAACTGAAGTTTCGCGACGAAGTCCGCGCCTGGATCAAGTCGGTGATGACGGACGACATCCGCCGCCGCATGGCTCTCTCCAAGAACGGCTCGCTCGACGAAAAACACCAGAAGGCCTGGCAGAAGGGCCTCGCCGAAAAAGGCTGGCTCGTCACCAACTGGCCGACCGAACATGGCGGCCCGGGCTGGACTCAGACCCAGAAATACATTTTCGAGATGGAATGCGCCCTCGCCGGCACGCCGCGGATGAGTTCCATGGGCGTGCGCATGTGCGCGCCAGTCATCATGAAGTTCGGCACGGACGCGCAGAAGAAGAAATTCCTGCCGCCGATCCGCAATTCCGAAGTCTGGTGGTGCCAGGGCTACTCCGAACCGGGCTCTGGCTCGGACCTGGCCAGCCTGCAGATGAGCGGGAAGCGGGAGGGTGATTACTACATCCTGAACGGCCAGAAGACCTGGACTACCTACGCCCAGTGGGCCGACTGGATTTTCTGTCTCGTCCGCACCTCAAAGGAAGCCAAGCGCCAGGAAGGCATCTCCTTCATCCTGGTTGACATGAAGTCGCCGGGCATCACCATCACGCCGATCAACACACTCGACGACACCCCGCCGGGCGAGCAGGAGATCAACTCGGTCTTCTTCGACAACGTAAAGGTCCCGGTCGAAAACCTGGTCGGCAAGGAAGGCGAGGGCTGGACCTGCGCGAAATACCTCCTGACGTTCGAACGCGGCTCCGCCTATGCGCCCTCGACGCGCAATGCGCTTCGCAAGGCGCGGGAGATCGCGGCCGTAGAAACCGCTGGCGGTCGCCCGCTGCTCGAAGACCCGGATTTCGCGCGCAAGCTCGCCGATCTCGAAATCCAGATCGAAGCGCTCGACGCCACTGAACGGCGTATCTTCGACAAGCTCTCGTCCGGCCAGTCAGTCGGCGCCATGTCCTCGCTGATGAAGACGCGCGGGTCCGAAATCGGCCAGAAGGTCACCGAAGTCGTGCTCGAGGCCGCCGGCGTCTACGCCGAGCCCTTCGTGCAGGACACGTATGCACACATTGAGGGCCGCTCGAACGAACCGCTCCCGGCGCCCGAGCACCTCATCACGTCCGCCGGCAGCTATTTCAACAACCGCAAGACCTCGATCTACGCCGGCTCGAACGAGATCCAGCGCGAGATCATGGCCAAGATGATCCTGGCGGCGTGATGCGTGCTGCCTCCACCGCGAATGCGGGGAGGTGGATCGCCGCGCAGCCGCGAGACGGAGGGGGTAGTGCAACGCTTACTGGCCGTTGGATTACTCTTGGCGTTTGTCGCCGCCCCAGCCTTTGCGCAGCAGTCCAGTTATTCCGCGCCACGCACGTATGCGGGTCAGCCCGACCTGCAAGGCGCCTGGGGCATTGCGCACGTCACGCCTTTTCAGCGCCCTGACGGGATTGCCAGCCCGAACCTCTCCCCGGATGAAGCGAAGAAGCTCACCGAGAAGATCCGCGCCGAGCATTCGAAGGTCACAGACTTCGACTATTTCTTCAACAACATAAACGTCCTTACGGAAGTGAACGGCCAGCTGCGCTCTTCCATGATCGTCGAGCCTGCGGACGGGCGCATTCCCTACACCGAAAAAGGTCTAGCGGTCGCAAAGCAGTCAGATGCCTTCGGCGGCTATGATAGTCCGGAAGAACGTCCAGCTTACGAACGGTGCATTGCCGGAATAGGCCAGCCGCCAATCCGCACGCTCGACGTCTACATACCGGTGGAGATCATCCAGACGCGCGACACAGTGATCTTGCTGATCGAGGACGTTCAGCCGCTCCGCATAGTCCATCTTGCAGGCGATCCGCCACCGGATGCCTTGCGCACGCTGGAGGGTTATTCACGCGGCCATTGGGAAGGCGAGACGCTGGTCGTCGAGACTGACCACTTCCGCGCCGACGACCCCTATCGCTGGACCGTGGACAAGACGATCGTGATGAGCCGGGACAGCAAGGTCACGGAACGCTTCACCCGCACCGCCAACAATCGCTTGCTTTACCAGTTCTCTGTCGAGGATCCGTCTCTCTATTCCCGTCCATGGAAAGCGGAATTCACGATGACGCTGGAGAAGGACCATGTCTACGAATACGCCTGCCACGAGGCGAACTATTCCATGGTCAACATGCTGAAGTTCGGGCGGGTCAAGGACGGCACGCTCAAGGCGCACTAGGCTTATTTGCCAATCCTAAACCCCGGCCCTAGAGTTGGGTTGACTCACCGGGAGCCCGCCATGGCCGACGATCTCAAATCCGCCCCAACCCACGCGCCGCATCATGAAGACGAACCGATGGGCCGGGCGACGTTCACGGCATTCACCAACGCCACGCAGGACGACTGGATGAAGATCGCCGCCGCGAGCGAGGTGTTCAAACGCTCGCATGTGGATCGCATCCTTACCCACCTCAAACTGCTTGAAGGCGATTGCGGAGGCTTCCCGGTCTCTCGCCTCGAACACTCCCTGCAGACCGCCACGCGCGCCCACAAGGCCGGCAAGGACGAGGAGTATGTCGTCTGCGCCCTGTTGCACGACATCGGAGATACGCTGGGCGTCTACAACCATCCGGACATTGCCGCCGCGATCCTCAAGCCCTTCGTATCGGAGGCCAATCTCTGGATGGTCGCCAATCACGGCATCTTCCAGGGCTATTATTTCTTCCACCATCTCGGCCTCGACCGGAACATGCGTGACCAGTTCCGCGGCCATCCCCACTTCGAACACTGCGCCCAGTTCTGCCATCTCTACGACCAGCCGGCCTTCGAGACGGCCTACCAGTCCATGCCGCTTGAAGCGTTCGAACCGATGCTGCGCCGCGTGATGGCCGCGCCGAAAAACTCCATCTACCTGCGCGAAGACGGTGAGACGATCTTCACCAAGGCGAAGGCCTGACTAATCCCGAACAAAAAAGAATTGGCCCGGACGCTCTGTCCGGGCCGAGTGAGCGGGGGGACCGCTTGGGAACCGGCCGGCAATGCGCCAGGGGAGCGGGCGCCTCACGCCGGGTTCGCGCGATTAACGGGCGCTCACTGAGTCGAGTTCCGGGTGAAACCTGTGGAATCGAGGGCGTTCGGTCATTTGAAGCGCTCCGTCGCCACACAGGGGCGCCTTGAGCCCATCCGATGCGCTGCTAGGGTCGGATCGGGGTCTATCAGTCCGGTGTAGAAGGTTCCCCCGATGCGACTTGCCCTCGTGCTGGCGTCCGCCGCCGCAATTCTTGCCCCGTTGGGGCTGGCGCAGTTGGCGGCCGCCGACGAAGGTATGTGGACCTTCGACAACTTCCCCTCCGCCAAGGTGAAGCAACTCTATGGCTTCGCACCCGACGCCAAATGGCTGAATCGGGTCCGCGCCGCCTCGGTCCGGCTGGACGGCGGCTGTTCCGGTTCGGTTGTGTCGAAGGATGGCCTGGTCCTCACCAACCACCATTGCGTCGCCGGGTGCGCCACCGAATTGTCCAGCGCGGGCAACGACTACGCCCAGGAAGGTTTCCTCGCCGCCCAGCGCAAGGACGAGCGCACCTGCCCGGGCGCCGAAGCCTCCATCCTGCAGTCCAGCACCGATGTGACGGCCCGCGTGAAGGCCGCAACCGCCAACGTCGCCCTCTCGGATGCGGCCGGCGCCCGCGCCGCCGTCATCGCCACAATCGAGAAGGAAGCCTGCGGCGAAGATCGCAAGAAGCGCTGCGAAGTGGTCAACCTCTATCGCGGCGGCCAATACCAGCTCTATGTTTACGACCGCTACGACGACCTGCGCCTGGCCTTCGTGCCGGAATTTCAGGCCGGCTTCTTCGGCGGCGATCCCGATAACTTCAACTTCCCGCGCTATGCCTTCGACATGGCGCTGGTCCGGCTCTATCGCGATGGCAAGCCGGTTGCGTTCGCTGATCCGCTCCAGCTCGATCCCGCCGGCGCGAAGGAGGGCGATCTCACCTTCGTCTCCGGCCATCCGGGCACCACCGAGCGCTTGTTCACGATTTCCCAGCTGCAGTTCCAGCGCGACCAGTTCCTGCCCTGGCGCATCGAATACATGACGCAGCTGCGCGGCGAACTGATCAACGA
The DNA here is from genome assembly GCA_035548775.1 of Hyphomonadaceae bacterium. Lineage (GTDB taxonomy): Bacteria > Pseudomonadota > Alphaproteobacteria > Caulobacterales > Hyphomonadaceae > UBA7672. The sequence continues at coordinate 5,305 of DASZSI010000397.1, read as the reverse complement.
GGCGACCAAGGGCGACGAGGAAGCGCGCCAGGTCAACGAAGCGCTGCAGCTGGTCGAGAACTCGGTGAAGGTCTTCAAGGGCCAGCGCGGCGCCTTGGTCGAGCCGTCCTTCTTCGCCGCCAAGCAGGCCGAGGAAAAGAAACTCAGGGACGCACTCGCCGCCGATCCCAAACTGCGCGCCGCCTATGGCGATCCGTTTGCGGACATCGCCGCCGTCATGCCAGCGCAGAAAGCCAACTACCTGCCATACCAGATGCTGGAAGCCCGCTTCGGCGCCGGCTCCGTGCTCCTGGGTGACGCCCGCATGCTGGTTCGCGCCGCTGCCGAGCGGGCGAAACCGGAGGAAGTCCGCCTCGCCGAATTCTCAGCCTCGCGCCTGCCGTCTACCGAGAAGGGCCTGCTGGCCGACGCGCCGATCCTGCCCTTCATCGAACAGCTCGAGATCGCATTCTGGCTCGACAAGACCCGCGAATATCTCGGCCCGGATCACCCGGCAGTGAAGGCGCTGTTCGGTTCACAGACCTCGAACGAGATCGCGGCCCAGATCGTTTCCGGCAGCCAGCTCGGCGACGGCGCCATGCGCAGGAAGCTTTGGGAGCATCCTGAACTCGTCGACAAATCGACGGACCCCGCTATCGCGTTGGTAAGGCGTATCGATGCGTTCTCCCGCGCCGCCCGGCAAACCTGGGAGTCCGCTGTCTCAAGCCCAGTATCGGTTGCTTCCGAAAAGGTCGCCGCCCTTCGTTTCGCCGTCATGGGCAAGAACGTATATCCCGACGCGACCTTCACCCTGCGTTTGTCCTACGGAACCGTGAAAGGCTGGATCGATCCAGTCCACGGCCAAGTGCAGCCTTTCACCTATGTTTCCGGACTGTGGGAACGCGCCACCGGCGCCTTTCCGTTCAACCTGGCAAAGCGCTGGCAATCCGGTCGCGACAAGATCGCCGGAACCACGCAGATGGACTTCGTCACCACCAACGACATCACCGGCGGCAATTCGGGTTCGCCCCTGGTCAACAAGGAAGGCCGCATCGTGGGTCTTGCCTTCGACGGCAACATCCACTCGACCGCTGGCGATTTCGGCTTCGATCCCGCGCTCAACCGCTGCGTGGCGGTGTCGAGCCAGCTGATCCTCGAAGGCTTGCGGAAGATCTATGGCGCCGATGCGTTGGCCGACGAACTGATGCGCAAATAACAACAGTCACGGCGATACCACAAAAAGGGGCAGGCGGGGCGGCATGAACGGAATTCAACCGGATTGGGGCTGGGACAACGCACGCGCGATCCTTGGCGTGTTCGTCGTCGTGGGCGTCGCCTGGCTCCTGTCGGAGAACAAGAAGCGTTTCCCGTGGAAGCTCACGCTCGGCGCCATCGTGATGATGTATGTCTTCACGATCCTGCTGTTCGCCGTTCCGCCTGTCCGCGATGGTCTCAACACGCTGAACGACTGGATCGACGTCCTGGTCGTCGCCACGCGCGAGGGCACCAAGTTCGTCTTCGGCGGCCTCATCGGCGACCAGACGGCGTGGGAAAAATTCGTCGGCGCGCCAGGCCCGATCTTCATCTTCCAGCTTTTGCCGCTCATCATCGTCATCGGCTCCCTTGCCGCCATGTTGTGGCACTGGGGCATCCTCAAGATCATCACCAAGGGCTTCGCGATCCTGTTCGAGCGCACGATGGGAATTTCCGGCGCGGCCAGCCTGTCGGTCGCCGCGAACATCTTCATGGGCCAGACCGAAGCCCCGCTGCTCATCAAGCCCTACCTGAAGACGATGAGCCGTGCGGAATTGCTCATCGTCATGTCGACGGGCTTCGCCACCATCGCCGGCTCGGTGTTGGTGATCTATCGCAACCTGCTGACGCAGTGCGACCCCACCACCCACATGCCCATCGTCACCAACGCGCTGGCGCACCTGATCACTGTGTCGATCACGGCCTCGCCCGCCGCCGTCGCGCTTTCGCTCATCATGGTGCCGGAAACGACCAAGATCGAAGACAAGCCGGTCGAGTCCGAGTTCAAGTATCACTCGACGATGGACGCCTTCGCCGCCGGCGCCACCGACGGCATCGCGATCATCTGGAACATCGCAACCATGCTGATCGCGGCGCTCGCGATCGTCTACATCGCCAACGCCATCCTGGGCGCCGTCCCGATCGGATGGATTCCCGGCCTGCAGGGCGCAAAGCTAAGTCTCGACTCCATTCTCGGCCTGCTGTTCTCGCCCTTCATGTACATGGCCGGCGTGCCGTGGGAGGAGGCGACCAAGGCCGGCGCGTTCGTCGGCGTGAAGACCGTGTTCACCGAGTTCGTCGCGTTCCTCCGCCTAGGCGATATCAAGGACCCGCTGACGCAGGTGTCCGAACACACGCGTGTGCTGATCACCTACGCCATCTGCGGCTTCGCCAACTTCGGTTCGATGGGCATCCTGATTGGCGGCCTCTCGATCATGGCGCCGGAACGTCGCCCCGACTTCCTCCAGCTGTCGTGGAAGACACTCTACGCCGGCACGCTCGCCACCATCATGGCGGCCGCCGTCGTGGGGTCTTTGCCCAACTCGATGTTCCTGCCCACCGGCGCCCAGCTCGACGCGGCCAAGGCCGTATGCCTGGCCAAGCAGTCGCCTGCCGCCGCCACGCCTGCGTCCGCAACGCCTGCCGAAGGCGCGCCGGCGCCCGCCGCCCCTGCGCCAGAGGCGAACTCTGGAACCGGGGCCTCGCCTCCCGCGGCGCCTCAACCCGCCCCCGCAGGTTCAAGTTCGATCAACTCTGCGGCGCCTGCCGGTGCGCCCGCGCCACAGCAGCCCGCTCCCACGCCGGGCGGCACTAGCCCGAACCATTGAAACCCGCGTAAACAGCTGTCCGACGGGGCGTCCAGGCGGGACGGCTTGGCCCTTGCTTGAAATCACGCGCCGGCCGGGTGTGCGGCGCGAGGGAAGAGCGCGGAGGGTATAGTGCGGGGAAGATACACGGCTGCGAGCTGCATAGCGCTCGCCGCGGCGACGGCCATGTTCGCCGGTCCCGCTTTTGCGCAGGCCGGTCCGGTCGATGCGGTCAACCCGGCCACGCCCAGCGAAGACGACATCGTACGCGTCTATGGCGACCGTGTGCCCAACGATCCCGGCGCCTATTCCGTCGTAAGCAAGGAAGAGATTCAGGACGTCCAGGCCAACCATCCGGCCGAGATTCTGAACACGGTTCCCGGCGTCAACGTCCAGATGAACTCCGGCCAGGAAATGCTGGTCGCCATCCGTTCGCCCGTGCTGCCCGCAGGCGCAGGGCAGGGCTCGTTCCTGATCCTTGAGGACGGGGTGCCGACCCGCGCCTCCGGCTTCGGCAACGTCAACGCGCTGTTCGAGCTTCATCACGAAACCGCTGAAGACATCGAAGTGGTGCGCGGCCCGGGCTCGGTCCGCTACGGCTCCAACGCCGTCCATGGCCTCATCAACGTCATCGACCCCGAACCCGGAGCGCAGACCGGCGAAACCCTCGTCATGTCGGCCAACACGCTTCAGCGTTACCGCGCCGACGCGACAGCCAACTTCGACGTGGGCGGCATCCAGAACTGGGCCGGCCTGTCCATCACCGACGATGGCGGTTGGCGCGATGCTTCCAGCGTCGGCCTCGAAAAGCTTACCGTGCGTTCGAAAGTGGGAGGCGAGGATTGGAAAGCCATCGCCACGCTCGCCGCGGTCAACCTCAACCAGGAAACCGCCGGCTTCCTGGTCGGCCACGACGCCTACAAGGACAAGGACTTCGCCATTACCAACATGAACCCGGAGGCGTACCGCGACGCCTGGGCCGCTCGCGCCAACGTCCGCTTCGAACAACAGATCGGCCGCGACCAGCTCACCATCACGCCCTTCGCCATCACCCAGCGGATGATCTTCATCCAGCACTTCCTGCCGGACCAGTCGACCGAGAAGAACGGCCAGGATTCCGTCGGCGTTCTCACCCGCTACGATTTCGGGCCAGACAATGTGCGCTGGTCGGTCGGCGCGGATGTGCAGCTGGCCTCCGGTTCGCTTGAGGAAATCCAGTCGCTGCCCTCGTTCGGCGGCACGCCTGCCAACCGGACTTTCCCGCAAGGCATCCACTATGACTACGATGTCGACACCACCATGTTCGGCGTCTACGGCGAACTGAACTGGCAGATGTCGCAGAACTGGAAGATGCTGGCCGGCATCCGCGGCGAGACGCACAATTACGACTACGTCACGCACAAGGCCCCGGGCGTCTACGGCCGCTATCGCATCGCCCCAAGCCGCTCTGACAACTACAACCTCTTCACGCCCAAGCTCGGCTTCGTCTATTCCGGCTTCTCGGGCGGCATAGTCTACATGAACTATGCCCGCGGCGAACGCGCCCCGCAGACCTCCGACCAGTACCGCCTGCAGAACCTGCAGACCACCGACCGCCTCGATGTCGAAACCCTCGACAGCTACGAGCTCGGAACGCGCGGGTCGATCGGCCGAAACGCCCACTTCGACGTCGCGATCTATCACATGACGAAGGACCACTTCTTCTTCCGCGATTCCGACGGACTAAACGTTCCGAACGGCAAGACGCGCCAGTTCGGCCTCGAGGCCGAAGTCGATGGTCGCTTCGGTGAGTTTGCCGGCGGCGAATTCGTCTGGAACGCAAACCTTTCCTGGTCGGATGACCGCTACGCCTTCAGCCGCAAGGTCGCCGCCGCCTCGGAGGTGATCACCGACGGCAACAAGATCGACACCGCGCCCGATTGGCTGGGCGACGCCGGCTTTGGCTGGCAGAACGATATCTTCAAGCTGGAGCTGTCGACGGAGTATGTCGGAAAGTACTTTACCGACGCCGCCAACCTGCACAGCTATCCGGGCCATGTGATCGCGCACCTGCGCGGCTCGTGGAAGCTCAACGACAAGCTCGAAGCCTTCGGCATCGTTCGGAACATCACGGACAAGCGCTATGCCGACCGCGCCGACTTCGCCTCCAACCAGGACCGTTATTTCCCCGGCGAGCCGGTGAACCTCACGGTCGGGGTGAGGGTGCGGAACTAGGCCTTCGGCAATAGGCAGCCGGCAGTAGTTAACGGCGGCCCATTGCCGACTGCCCACCGGCTATTGCCGCGCGACAGCTTGCCGAACGCGCATTCCGTCGCTTATCTCGCAGGCGCAACACGGACGGGACCTATCCATGAAAGACATCGTCGAGGCGCTGGAAAAGAAGCGCGAGTCGGCTCGCCAGGGCGGCGGGCAGAAACGCATCGACAGCCAGCACGCCAAGGGCAAGCTCACGGCGCGCGAGCGTATCTCGCTCTTGCTCGATGAAG
>DASZSI010000396.1:0-8247 GCA_035548775.1 Hyphomonadaceae bacterium | reverse complement strand
GCACCGGCGCCACGCACGCATCCGTTCCGTCGAACACTTTCATCCAGTCGTCGCGGCTCTTCGTCTTGATCCGCGCCGCAATTGTCTTCGAGTACTCAGGCCAGTGCGCGCGATCCATGCGCCTGGGAAACTCTTCTTCGGCCAGCCCCAGGCCTTTTGTCAGAACGACATGGAATTGCGGCTCGATCGCGCCAACCGCCAGCCACTTCCCGTCCGCGCACTCATAGGTGTCATAGAAGTGCGCTCCGCCATCCAGCAGGTTGTCGCCGCGCTTGTCGTTCCAGATGCCCGCCGCCTTCATGCCGTAGAACATGGTCGCCAGCGACGCCGCTCCGTCGATCATCGCGCAGTCGATCACCTGTCCCTTGCCCGACGACCGCGCCTCGATGATCCCGGCGCAGAGCCCGAACGCCAGATAGAGCGCGCCCCCGCCATAATCGCCCACCAGGTTCAACGGCGGCGCCGGCGGCTCGCCCGCGCGCCCCATGGTGTGCAGCGCGCCGGTCAGGGCGATATAGTCGATGTCGTGCCCAGCCATGCCGGACCACGGCCCCGTCTGGCCCCAGCCGGTCATGCGCCCATAGACCAGCTTCGGGTTGCGCTTAAGTGCGACCTCCGGCCCAACGCCCAGCCGTTCCATCACACCGGGCCTGAACCCCTCAATCAGCGCATCCGCCTTGGAGACCAGGCCCAGCGCCGCCTCGACGCCATCCTTGTGTTTCAGGTCGATGGCGATGGAGCGTTTGCCCCGGCTCATCAGGTCCGGCGGCGACTTGCCCACGGATTCCGCCCGGTCGATCCGCACAACATCGGCGCCAAGGTCAGCCAGCAGCATCCCACAGAAAGGCGCCGGGCCGATCCCCTGGAACTCAACCACCTTCACGCCGACCAGGGGACCAGATGCCATTACGCTTCTCCACTTCGCGAAAGGCACACTCTCCGGCATAACATGCCCGTCAAGCCTTTCGTGGCGGCAGGACCGCCGCGACTGCAACGGGGCCAATGCCATGAAGACCAGCGACGCCAATCACCGGATCTATTCAATGAGCTTTGCGAGCGTCTATCCGCTCTACGTCGCCAAGGTCGAAAAGAAGGCCCGCACCAAGGCGGAACTCGACGAAGCCATCCGCTGGCTCACCGGCTACACGCAGAAGGGCCTCGAGTCCCAGATCAAGGAGAAAACCACGTTCGAGGATTTCTTCGCAGCCGCGCCCAAGCTCAATCCCTCGCGCAGGGCGATCACCGGCGTCATCTGCGGCGTCCGCGTGGAGGAGATCGAACACCCGCTGATGCAGAACATCCGCTACCTCGACAAGCTGGTCGACGAGATCGCCAAGGGACGCGCGATGGAAAAGGTGCTGCGAGGGTAGCTGGCCGGACCAAGGCTTTGAGTTGTCATCCCGGCCGTAGCGAACCGGAGAGCCGGGAACCACTTATACGCCGTTGTGCTCTCACAATGGGTCCCCGATAGCGCTACGCGCTTCCGGGATGACAACAGCTGAGCTGACTAACCGGTCGTCGTCTGCACATCGAAGCAGGATTGGGCCGAAGCAAGACTCGGATCGAGCACCCAGCCGCCCACCTTGTCGGGCGCCTTCGCCATGGCCTCTCGCTTGTCAGCCGGGATGCGCTTGGCGATGCACTCGCAAAGCTCCTTCGACATCCCGTTCTTCACGCAGCTGCCGACCCATTGCTGTTCCGGATTGGAGCAGCCAGTCAGCGCAAGCGCGGCGAGGATGGCAAACAACCGCATCACATGCTCTGCGCATCATCCACCAGCACGTCGCTGCCGGTGACGAACTTCGCCCCGTCGGAGGCAAGGAACAACAGTGCCTCGTCGAGGCTCTCCTCATCCATCACGCGGCGGCGCGGCGACTTGCCAATCGTCTTCTGCCCACCCTCGCCATTGAGCCATTCCTCGGTCAGCTCCGTCGCCACATAGCCGGGCGACAGCGCATTCACGTTGATCCCATGTCGCGCCCATTCCCGCGCCAGCGAGCGGGTCAGGTGCGCGCACGCCGCTTTCGATGTGTTGTAGGCCGTCACGTTCGGGATCACGATCTGCCCGGCCATCGAAGCGATATTGACGATGCGCCCGCGCATCGCCTTCTCCGGGCCAGCCTTGATCAGTCGCCGCGCCGCCTCGCGCGCCACGCACCACACGGCGGTAACGTTGAGGTCCATGATCTTGCGAAATTCGGCGATGTCCTGCGTCACCGCATTGGTCGCGTGCGTCATGCCCGCATTGTTGATGACCGTGTCGACCAGCCCGAACTTCCTCTCGGCCGCATCGTAGAGCGCGATCACTTGCGCCTCGTCAGTCACGTCGCACTGCATGGCGACCGTGTTGGCGCCGATCTCCTTCACGAGATCGTCCAGCTTGTCCTTGCGCCGCGCGGCGACGACCACCTTCGCGCCCTCGGCCGCCAGCACCTTTGCAAAACGCCGCCCCAACCCGCTCGACGCCCCGGTTACCAGCGCAACCCGGCCTTCAACACGCCCCGTCATCAGCCACTCCCTACAACAACGTACTCATATCCCGCAGCAGCGCCTTAACCGCCGCCAGCCTCGCCGGCGCGTCGGGCCATGCGCCCTGGGCGACCAGCTTCATGTCGGGCCGCAGCTTCAGCGCATTCGGGCGACCCTGCACATAGGCCACCAGCTTGGCCGTATCCAGCGGAGCATTATCCCGGAAGCCGAGCAGCGCGCCCTTCGGACCAGCCGACACCTTCGCGACTCCCAGCCGCTTGCAAAGGATCTTGACCGCCGTGATCTCTAGCAGCTGCTTCGTCTCGTCCGGCAGCGGACCGAAACGGTCGATCAGTTCGGCCGCAAACGCCTCCCGATCAGCTTCCTCCGTGAGATCAGCCAGCCGCCGATAGAGTGACAACCGCGTCGACAGGTCCTCGACATAATCCTCCGGGATCAGCACGGCCGCGCCGATGTCGATCTGTGGCGACCAGTCGTCCGCCACCTCATGCGTATCGAGGCTGGCGCCCGACTTCAGCGCCTTCACGGCATCCTCCAGCATCTGCTGGTAAAGCTCGACACCTACTTCGCGGATGTGCCCCGACTGTTCTTCGCCCAGCAGGTTCCCACCGCCGCGCATGTCGAGGTCGTGGCTCGCCAGCATGAAGCCAGCCCCCAGGCTGTCGAGCGACTGCAGCACCTTCAGCCGCTTCTCCGCGCCCTCGGTCAACGCCTCATTCTCCGGCGTCGTCAGGAAGGCATAGGCGCGCAACTTCGCCCGCCCCACGCGCCCGCGCAGTTGGTAGAGCTGCGCCAGGCCGAACATGTCGGCCCGATGCACCACGAGCGTATTGGCCCGCGGAATGTCCAGGCCCGACTCCACGATGGTCGTCGACAGCAACACATCGGCCTTGCCGTCGTAGAACTCTGTCATCACGTCTTCCAGGTCGGTCGCCGCCAACTGCCCATGCGCCGTCAGCACCTTCACCTCCGGCACTTGCTCCTTGAGATACCGCTCCAGGAAAGGCAGGTCCGCCACGCGCGGCGCCACGAAGTAGGTCTGCCCGCCACGATAGTGCTCGCGTAGCAGCGCCTCGCGGATCGTCACCGGATCGAACTCGACCACATAGGTCCGCACCGCCAGCCGGTCGATCGGCGGCGTCGCGATGATCGACAAGTCGCGAATACCCGTCAGCGCCATCTGCAGCGTGCGCGGAATCGGCGTGGCCGACAGCGTCAGCACATGCACGTCCGCCTTCAGCTCCTTCAGCCGCTCCTTGTGCTTCACGCCAAAGCGCTGCTCTTCGTCCACCACCACCAGGCCCAGCCGCTTGAAGTTGATGGTCTTGGCCAGGATAGCGTGCGTGCCGATCACCACATCGCACTCGCCATTGTTGATCTCGTCCCGCGTCTGCGCAGCTTCTTTGGCGCTCACAAACCGCGACAACTGCCGCACCTTGATCGGCCAGCCGGCGAAGCGTTCGGAGAATGTCTGGAAATGCTGCCGCGCCAACAGCGTCGTCGGCGCCACCACCGCCACCTGCAGCCCGGTCATCGCCACCAGGAAGGCCGCGCGCAACGCCACTTCCGTCTTGCCGAAACCGACGTCGCCGCAGATCAGCCGGTCCATCGGCCGGCCTGAGGTCAGGTCCTTCACCACGTCCTCGATGGCCGAAAGCTGGTCGTCCGTCTCCTCATAAGGGAAGCGCGCCGCAAATTCCCGGAACACGCCTTCGGAGGCATCCGTCTTCGGCGCGCGTTTCATCTCGCGCTCGGCGGCGAGCCGGATCAGCTCGTCCGCCATGTCCATGATCTTCTTCTTGGCGCGCGCCTTGCGCGACTGCCAGCCGCCGCCGCCCAGCCGATCCAGCGCGCCCTCGCCGCTCTCGGCGCCATAGCGCGAGATCAGTTCCACGTTCTCGACCGGCAGCAGGATCTTGTCGCCGCCGGCATAGATCAGCTCCAGGCAGTCATGCGGCGCCTCGTTCACCGTCACCGTACGCAAGCCGTCATAGCGCCCGACGCCGTGCTCCACGTGCACGATCAGGTCGCCCGCCGACAGCGCAGCCGCCTCCGCGATCACCGCCGCAGATGATTTCCGCCGCCGGGGCCGCGCCAGCTTGTCGCCCAGCATGTCCTGCTCGGAGATCAGGACGAGATCGTCGTCCTCGAACCCGGTCTCTACCGCCAGCTCGGCCACCGACACGGTCTGCTTCTGCGCCTCCGGCCATGACCCGATCAGCCGCGCATCCTTGATGCCGTGGTCTTCGAGAATGCCAGTCAGGCGGCTGGCCGATCCCTGGCTCCACGCTGCGATGATGACTCGCCTGCCCGCAGCCTGCTTTTCCCGAACATGGCGCACGACAGCGTCGAACAGGTTCGCGCCTGGATTGGCCCGCTCGGCCACGAAATTCCGCGCCAGCCGCGCCCGTCCGTGCAGCGCGTCCGCTTTTTCAGGCGCATCCTGCGAGGAGAACGACACCGTCGGCCGCGCCGCCAGAACCTCGGTCAGGTCCCTGGGCGACAGGTAAAGCTGGTGCGGCGGCAGGACATGCGCAGCCGATCCTCCCGCAACAGAGCTCTTCCGGACTTCATAATACTCCAGCGCCTGTCCGATTCGCTCGTTGGCGGCTTCTGCCGTCGCCGCATCCAGCCCGACCAGCGCATCCGGGCCCACATAGTCGAACACCGTCTCAAGCCCATCATAGAACAGCGGCAACCACTGCTCGACACCTTGCCGCCGGATGCGATCGCGCGCCGATTCATATGTCGGATCACCGCCCGGCGAACCGAACGCCGCAAGGAAATTCTTCCGCAGCCGGCTTAGCGCCTCATCCGAAAAATCGATCTCGCTCACCGGCGCGAGCACCAGCTCCTTCAGCTCGACCGTGGATCGCTGCGTCTCCGGATCGAAATAGCGTGCCTTCTCCAGCTCATCGCCGAAGAAATCCAGTCGCACCGGCTCGATCGATCCTGCTGGAAAAATGTCGACGATGCCGCCGCGGATCGAATACTCCCCGGGCTCCCGCACCGTCGGCGCCCGCGCATAGCCGTTGATTGACAGATACGCGTTGATCCGGTCGAGCGGCACGTTCTCGCCCACGCGCGCCACAAAACCTGCCGCACCCATGTGCGCGCGCGGCGGCACGCGCTGCACAGCCGACGATGCCGTAGTGATCGCCAGCACCGGCGCCTTGCTTCTTGTCGCCAGCCTGGCCAGCGCCGCGCAGCGTTGCGCCGCCACGCCCGGGCTTGGGCTCATCCGGTCGTAAGGCAGGCAATCCCACGCCGGCAGGTTCACGACCTCCAGCAGCGGGGCAAAGAACCGCGCCGCGCTCGCCGCCATGAAGGCATAGCGATCGTCCCGCGCGATATAGAGCCCGGCGCCCCCCCGCTTCTGCACCGCCTCCGCCATCAGGCGCACGTCCGCGATGAACGGGGTTTCGTAGACCCGCACCGGCTTTGCCTGACTGGCGATTGCGTCCCAGACTCTCATGTATGACGCGCCGAAATCCGCTTAAGTGAATCGTTCTCCCGCCCTTGGGCGCGACAAGGCGTCCGGGCAGTGCTGGCAGTCCGCTATCTGGGGGCGGAATAACGGAAGGACAACAGAAGGTCGAGCACTTCCGAACGCATGTCCTGCGGCGGCGGGGACTTTCCCATGATCCAGTCGAAAACGTGCTGGTCGGGAATGTTCAGGACAGCCTCGAACTGGTCGAGCTGCGCCCCGTCGAACCCCGCCAGATGAGCGTCCGTGAACTGCTGCATATAAAGGTCGAGCTCGCGAAAGCCCCGCCGGCTCGCCCGGAACTGCAACTTCCGCCTGCGGGTCTCGATGTCCGGCGTCACGCTCGGCCAGTCTCCAGTTTCGCGCCCGCGTCTCTACGCCACGCACCTCACTCTTGAAAAGGTCCGATCCGCGGCCCGCGCGCAAGGCTCAGTCCGACAGCAATTCGCCGATCCCTGACGTTTGTAGTGCCTGCCGGATAACGCTAGCTTCTGGGCGGCGGGAGAATCGGCCATGGGTGCAGCCGCAGCTATTGTCGCCGCGCAGCGGGCTAGGCTGGAGCGCGAATTCGTCAATCACCTGCGGGAACATAAAGCGCTCTCGCGCGAGACGGCAGCGCTGCTTCGCCCGCAGCGCTGGATAGGCAGGCGCGCGCTGTTGGCGCTGGTGGCGGAGGGCTCGATCGTCAGTGTAGGCGAGGACATGTACTGGCTCAACGAAGCCGCCTACGCAGTGGCGCAAAAGCGGCGGCAGGCTCGCAAAATCTTAGTGCTGCTGGTGGCGGCGATCCTGCTTGTCGCGGCGATGGCGCTCGCCGTGCTCAAGGCGGCCGGCTAACCCCGCCGCGCAATCACAACCTGTGCGGGGGCCCCGGTTTTTCGCGTCACTCGCAGGTAGCCTACCGCCGTGATCGATTGGGCCAGCCCAGCCTATTCGCCCCGTCGTGGAAACTGTCTGGATCTCGCCGGATCGCGCCACCCGAAACAGCTGTGGCGCGACCCACTACAGCGCGGCAACATAGTACCTAATCTATTGGGGCGGCTCATGAACGCGTTTGACTTCTATCTGTCTTTCTACGGGCTGTTGCTTGGCCTCTCGGTGGCCCAAGTGGCGAGCGGCTTTTTGAATGCCGTCGGCGCGCGCGAGCACATCACGTTGGGCTGGCTTACGCCATCTCTTACGATTTTCGTGTTCCTCGACCTCACCAGTCTCTGGATTTACATCTGGGGCATTCGTGACCGCATTGACGTCAACTGGGGCACGATGTTTGGCGCGCTCATCGTTGCGCTGACCTATTACATGGCCGCTGGTCTCGTGTTCCCCCGCAACATCGACGAATGGACGGACCTGCGCGATTACTATTGGCGCACTAAGCGCCTCGTCGTTGGGGGCATTATTCTGGCAAACGTCACAATTACCGCGGCGACAACTGCGCTCCACCCGCCTGTTCTGGACTTCAGCTACTGGTTCGGCGCGCTCACCTATTGGCCGATGCTTGTCGTGTTGCCCTTTTCGAAGAGCGCCAAGCTCGATCTCGCGCTGCTCTGGATCATGATTGCCGGCTATCTCGCCAATATTGCCTTGCCCACAAGTTGGATCCTTCGTTAGTCGGATCGATTTCGCAGAGGGCGCGCGCCGCCCATCGCAGCGTCACCTGTAGTGTCATCCCGCCACAACTTGTCATCCCGGAACCGAACCTGCGTATCTGGAAGCGTGAACCTCGTTCACGCCTCCCCGGCCTCCGCCGGGGACGCGTAGCTTGCGCTACGCTTCCAGACGATCGTTCACGCACGCGACGCACCTCCCACAACTTGTCATCCCGGAAGCGCGAAGCGCTATCCGGGACCCACTCATCGCTCCTGGCTCTCTCGTCGCCCTCATGGTGAGCAGGCCCGAAGGGCCGTCCGTCGAACCACGAGGGCTGGCTCCCCGATCTCACAACCTGCTGGCCACGGCCCTCTCATCCCGCCGGGGTCGGAAAAAATCTTTCACCCTCGTCCGCAATCCAGCCGTTTGAGCCGCAGTCTTTCCCCCACCCATCTCCAGCAGGTTCAACCACTTGGCCTTCGCAGTCCGGCCGGTTTCCGGCGATCTTCTCCTACCCCACAAAACCCATGCGACAGTCACCCCGTCACTCTGCGGGAGGGCGGCTGGCCAGTTCCCCGGCGCAGAGGACCGTATCGTGTGCGTGGAGCCTGAAGGTCGAAGTGGCGCGTCGGGATTGGGTCCGCCCAACTCCTTCCCCGTCGAAGGCGTACGCTGGAGAAAGG
>DASZSI010000395.1:0-8348 GCA_035548775.1 Hyphomonadaceae bacterium | reverse complement strand
AACGCCCTTCCCGCAGGGCCGTCTGCCTTGGGCAAGGTGGTAGGCGACTTCTCGCTCACGGATCAGAACGGCGTCGCATGGACGCTGCGCTACGACAGAACCGCTCCGGCCATCGCTCTGGTGAGCTATGCGGTCGGCGACAAGACATCCAGGCATGCCGCCGACGTTCTGCAGCGCCTCAGGGCCAAGTATCCGAATGTTGAATTCGCGCTTCTTGACTCGGAAGCCGCCGACACGGTCGCCAAGATCGAACAGGAAGCCAAGTCGGAAAATATCTCGCTGCCGTTGCTGGCCGATTCCTACCAGATCGTCGGCGAGGATCTCGGCGTCACGCGCAGCGGCGAGGCGTTCCTTGTCGATCCCAAGACATGGAAGGTCATCTATCACGGACCGGTTGATGTATCGGACGCCATCAACTCGGACGGCTCATACCTTGACACAGCCATCGCCGATCACCTGGCCGGACGCGCTACGCCTGTGCCGGAGGCCCCTGTCAAAGGCGTGGCCATCTCGTTTCCAGACCGTACGCACCAGGCCGGTTGGGCCGCCATTTCGTTCACCAAGGACATCGCGCCAATTCTTGCGAAGAACTGCGTCGACTGTCACGAGCCGGGCGGCATCGCGCCCTGGCAGATGACGAGCTACGAGGTCGTCAAGGGCTTTTCACCGATGATCCGCGAAGTGCTGCGCACCGACCGGATGCCGCCTTACAATGCCGACCCGCACGTTGGCCAGTTCCAGATGGACGGCAACCTTTCCGAAGCGGACACCAAGACCTTGCTTCACTGGATCGCCGCCGGTTCGCCGCGTGGAGATGGCGAGGACCCGCTCAAGAGTGCGGCCAAGCAGCGGCCCGAATGGCCGTTGGGCAAGCCGGATCTGGTTGTTGACATTCCGCCCTACAACCTGCCCGCCACCGGCGTGGTCGACTATCAGTATCCGGTAGTCGCCAGCCCGCTGAAGGAAGGCAAATGGCTGAAGGCCACCACCTTCAAGGCAGGTTCGCGTCAGGGCGTGCACCACATCCTTGCCGGGTGGATTCCGAAAATGCCGACCGGCGGTCGTGGATTTTCCTGGAATGTCTCGATGGGCGGGTACGCCGTCGGCGCAGAATCCAACCTGGCGCCCGCCGGATGGGGAACCTACATTCCGCCGGGCGGCGCCATTTCCCTGCAGATGCACTATACGCCCTTCGGCAAGCCGATGACCGACTACAGCAAGATCGGCTTCTATTTCATGGACAAGGCGCCGAAATATGTGATGCGCCAAGCCGTGATTGCCGATCCTACGATCGTCATTCCCGCCGGCGAGGCCCGACATCACGAGCGGGGCTATATGATCTTCCCGGCGGCAGTGAAGCTCTATGGCGCCCAGCCTCACGCCCACTATCGCGGATATTCCTCGAAGCTGACGCTCGTCTATCCGGACGGGAAAGAGAAGGTCATCCTCAACCTGCCGCAATACGACTTCAACTGGCAGCGCGAATACATCTTCAAGGATCTCATCGATGTGCCGGCGGGATCGAAGCTGGTCGCCGACTACATTTACGACAACTCGACCAACAACAAAGCCAACCCGGACCCGACGAAGACGATCCAGTGGGGCGAACAGTCGTTCCAGGAAATGCTGTTCACTGCGGTTCGCTATCGCTGGGCGGATGAAACCGCCGACCATCGTCGCGACGATTTGCAAAAGCAGCTCGAAAGCAGCCTGCTGTTCACGGCGATCGACGACAATATCGACGGCAAGCTCCAGTTGGCCGAACTCAAGAGCGATATGCTTGAGCCGGTTCGCGCCCATTTCGCAGACCTCGACAAGAATCACGATGGCGCGCTCAGCCCCGATGAGTTCGGAGAAGCCATGAAGCAAATGCAGCGGAGGCGACCGGAAGCCAGCTAGGTGGGCCGTCAACCCACCTGGGCCAGACGCGAGATAGCCAAATGCGCTTCCTGATTTTCGCAGTGGTCGTTTTGGCGCCGGCCGGCTGCGGCCCCTCTTCTCTTGCCGCTGACGGCGCCAAATCAGCGGGTGGGGTTGCGAAGGCCCGGAATGACATCGTCGACACAAGCGTTCGCGGCGGCGCCAGTCTCAAGGCCGCAATTGTCCTGGATAACGAGAGCTCGGGCGAAACGCCGGATGGCTATACCTTCCACACCCATCCTGCGAAGGTTGAGAAGGTCTATCTGCCTGCCGCTCCCGGAGAAAGTTGGGCAATCACGGTCTCGGATCCCCTGAAGATCGAGATCGGCCAAACCACCGACGAGAAGACGAGCGATGGGACCGTTCAACATGTCGTGCGGGTGATGTCGAGAGCCATCGGCGATGGCACGGTGAGATTCGAGCGCCACGAAGGTACAGACCCGGCCATAGCCGAGACGCGGACCATCAACTTCATGGCGCATTGAGATCTTCAGCCAGGGGCCAATCAACCCTCATCGCGAAGTCGATAGCCGATGCCGGCTTCGGTGATCAGTAACCTTGGAGCGCTGGGGTCCGCCTCGATCTTCTGCCGGATCTGCCCGACATAAACCCTGACAAACTGTGTGTCGGAGACCGACGTGCCCCAGCCGGCTGCGAGGAGTTGCCGGTGAGTCACGACCTTGCCAGCATTCACCGCCAGCGTTCTTAACAGATCATACTCCTTGGGCGTGAGCTTCACCTCCTGGCCCTGTACGGTCACCCGCCGTTCGGCAAAATCGATATGAAGTCCCAATCCGGAATAGCTGGATGAGGCCATCTTCCGCTGCTGGCCGTAGCGAAGCGCCGCGCGCACCCGCGCCTGAAGTTCGCCCATGCGAAAGGGCTTGGTCACGTAGTCATCGGCGCCATTGTCCAGCGCCGCGATCCTTTCCAGTTCGTCGTGTCGCGCGGACAGAACAATGATGGGCGCCGGCGTCCACGCGCGCAACGCCGAGATCACGGCTTTTCCGTCCATATCGGGCAATCCGAGGTCGAGGAGAATGACATCCGGCGCATCCTGGGCGATCTGGCGGATCGCGTCGCCGCCTGTCCCTGCGGTGTCGACGCCATAGCCAGCCGCTGCGAGCGACGGCTTCAGCACGCGCAGGATTTCGGCCTCGTCGTCGACAACCAACACTTTGGGTGCAGTGGCCGTCACTCGGCTGACCCGATGCATTCGCGTGCGGGAAGCAGCAATTCAATGCGGGCGCCCCGCCCGTCGCGCGCGGGACTGACGGCGCGGACCGATCCGCCAAATGATTCAACCAGGCCTCGCGTCACCGCCAGGCCGAGGCCGACACCTGCGTCGGAGCGGCGATCACGCCCGCGGAAGAACATGTCGAACACATGCTCAATATCTCCAGGCGGAATTCCCGGCCCGCGGTCCTCGATGCTGAGAAGCACATGTTGATCAGCGAGCGCTACGCGCGCCTCGATCGGGGAGTCCGGCCCGGCATGCTTGATTGCGTTCTCGACCACGTTCACGATGGCCTGCTCGAGCAGGACAGAATCGACCTCGATCAACCTTCCATCCGCACGGAAGTTTCGAACAACTTTCCGGCTCTTGAGATCGCGCTCAAGATGGGAAAGCGCCGATGACATTGCCTCACAAGGGTCCATCAGGACGGGCCGCAGCCGCAAGGCGCCGGACTCCAGGCGGGTCATCTCCAGCAGGTTTGTGATGTATCGACTGAGCCGCTCCGACGCGCCCTGGATGCTTTCGAGGAGATCCGAGCGAGTCTCCGGTGTGAACTTGTCTCCCTGATCAAGCAGCGACGTGGTGGACGCAAGAACGGTGGCAATCGGCGTTCGCAGATCATGAGACAACGAGGACAACAGAGCAGTTCGAAGACCTTCCTTTTCGGCCACAATCCGGGCTTCCGCCACTTCAGCGGCGAGCCGGGCGCGGTCGATCGCGATAGCGCCCAGATCAGCGAGCGTTTCAAGCCACGTCCGGTCTGCCAATCCGACCAGCCCCTCCCCTTCAGCCCACACAGCGACCTGGCCCAGGAACCGTCCGCCTGCGCCAAGCGGGATCAGGAATGCGCCCCCGCTCATGTCCGATGCTGTTGCTGACTCCCTGAGGTCCCCGAGGAGCGGCTCAAGAGCGGTTGCTCGCGCGTCCACACCAGCAGAAGCAATGCGCTGCGATACCCCCTGAATCCAGAGCGCCGCCACATAACCTCTTTCTTCCAGGAGGCGCAGAATGGAGCGACCGGCTTCTTCGGATTCCATGACACCCGAAAGTTCTCGGCTGGCTTCAAGCAGACTTGTCATATCCCGCAAGCGAGACGCCGCCACTCGCGCTCGATCGCTGAGGCCGCCAGCCAACCCTCCAACGATCATTGCGCCGATAAGGAACGCCGTGAGCGCAAGCGCGTCGGCCGGCGTAAAATGGAAGGTGTATCGCGGCTCGATCAGAAGGAAATTGTAGCAGAGGAATGCCACGCCGGCGGACAGCAGCGCGGGCTTCAACCCCAGCCAAGCGCCGGTGAACATGATCGCGGCGAAAAACAGGAGCGCGAGATTGCGAGGCCCAACAGTCGTCAGCCAGAAAAAGCTCACGAGCGTAGCAGCCACGATCAACGCGACGGCCCAGAGATAGGGACGCCATGCGCCATGCGCGGCTGAGCCGGCTGGCGTCGAAAGAAACCAGGCGAGTTTCATCGAGCTGTTCGACGAGACCGGTTTCGGGTCCGTGAGGGCGCGCGCGTGTGATGTTGGGGAGCCCATGATGTTCCCGACATTCCTGATGGGCTGACTATGAAGCGATTGATCGGCCCAGCCAATCACCTGTGGCTCGGTTCCTGGTTGACCCGCGCGACACCCTATAAGTTCCTTACACTTCCACAGGCGAGCGCGCTTCGTACGCTCACCCTGCGCACAACACGCCAAAATCAGAATCGTGGGGCGCGGGGAGAGAAACAAAATGTCCAACAATGCACTGAGGAGCGCGTCCGCGCTCGCTCTGATGATCGGCGCGTCGGGTATGTCGGCCGCCTACGCTCAGCAGCCGGCGACTTCCGGGCCAAATCCACAAAACCAGACGGTCACAACGCAGACCGCCGCGCAGCAGGCCACGACGCCGACAGCAACGTCGGCGGACTCGACAAAGCCATCGCAGGCTTCTGCCGGCGCAACCGACAAGATCGTCATCACGGGATCGCTGATCGCAACCACGCCGGAGGATGCGCCGAAGCCCGTGGAAGTCTATTCCGCCGAGGATCTGAAGGAACAAGGTACGCCTACGGTAACCGAGTTCATCCGCTCGCTGACCTTGTCGTATGGCGACGACCTTGGCTTCGGGCAGGCATCCCCGGATGTTCCGCAAGGCTCCGGCTTCGGCAACGCCAACCTCCGCGGCCTGGGTTCAAACGGAACGCTTGTGCTGATGAACGGCCAGAAGCTTGCGCCGTGGAACGGCTCGTTCGGCGCCGACGTCAACACAGTTCCGATGGAAGCCCTGCAGGCCGTCGAGGTCCTGAAGGGCGGCGCATCGGCCACCTACGGGGCCGGCGCTGTCGGCGGCGTCATCAACTTCCGTACACGTCGCGACATCGACGCCCCGCAAGTCTCCATCGAAAAGCAGGTCTATGACGGGTCCGACGGCTACTACAAAATCGACTTCCTGACCGGCTGGGTCGGCGACGCCGGCAACCTTCTCGTATCGCTTTCCCACAGCCACGAAGATCCGATGCTCATGTCGGCGCGTGACTTCTCAAGCCAGCCTTTCAACATCAATCCAGCCGCCTACACCCTGACAGGAAGCAATCCTGGAACCTTCCAGGTAAGTGCATCTCCCTTCTTGACGGCGACCTCGCTCGCGGTCGCGTTTCCGGGTGTCAACGATTACCGCACGGCATCGGACTGCACGGCGATCGGCGGTTACATAGCCAACCAGGTCCAGCCGGGTTCGAACCAGGGCGGCTTTGCCAACTCTGCCTGCGGCTTCCCACAGGCTCCGTTCCAAAGCCTGGTGAACGAAAACGACGCCAGCAAAGCGTTCGTGGAATTCAATGCCGATATCACTGAAAACCAGGAGGTATCGTTCAGCGTCAACTTCAGCACCTCGAAGACCGATGAGCAGCGGATCCCGACGGATCCGGCGCTGGTGCAGGCGATCAATCGGGGCTTCACCGGTTGCTCCACCACCTGCAACTATGTCGTGCCCGCACAAGTGCAGACATATACGACAGCCGGCGCGGGGACTGGCGCGTTCGCCCGCAACCCGTTCGTCGACGACTTCATGGCGCGCACCGGTCTTACGTCCGCTCAGCTGCCGACCACCGGCGCGCTCTACATGGGCCTTAACTGGCGGCCCCTGCTGTTCGGCGGCAATCCCCTCTCAAGTGACGGACGCCGGCATGACAAGTTCGAAAGGGATAGCCTGCAGGTCAATGCGAGCACCAAAGGCAAGTTCACCGACAACACCTGGATCGGACCGTTTCTCAACGGCGTGCACTACGAGTTCTCGGGCCAGTACAACCAGTACATGAACACCTACTGGCAGCCGGATATCTTCGCATCCCGCCTGCAGAACGCGATGCTGGGCTATGGCGGCCCGAGTTGCAACGCGATCGACCGCGTCCCGACCGATTATACGTCAGCAGCATCCTACAACCGGACTGCGGGCATCCAGTCGGACACGGCGCCGGGCACAAATGGTTGTCAGTGGTTCAACCCGTTCGCGAGCGCTTTCGCGCAGAGCGTGGTCAACGGCGCCACCAACCCGCAATTCAATTCCGGGTCGCCGGTTCTGGGCGCCAATGCGACTGCACGCCCAACCGGATACGCCAACCCTCAGGACATGCTGGATTGGATGTGGGGCGAAGGCGTCGCCGAGTTCAAACTCGAATCGGCAACTTTCAACGGCCTGCTTAGCGGCACCGTTCCGAACAGCCTATTCACCCTGCCAGGCGGCGATATCAGCTGGGCGGTAGGGTCGGAGTGGCGTCAGGTTGAGGGCCGCCGATCGACACGCGACGACAATGCGGCGGAGCAAGCCATGAACACGCAGGACTGCGTGTGGCCGGATCGCGCCGTCACCAACGTGCCCGCCCAGGTCGCGCCTGGCTCCGGCGTAGCCGGCTGCACCACGGCAGGCGCGCGCTATGGCACGGGTCGCCTGAATATCGTCGCCGGCGTGCCGCCGACCTACTACGACAACCAGACCGCTGCGATCTTCGGCGAGTTCCAGTTCCCGATCCTCGACAACGTGCAGCTGCAGTACAACGTGCGTCACGAGGAATGGAACGGCGGCGACCTCAAGGGCGACATCTACACCGTCGCCGGAAAGTGGGACATTACCGACAATCTCTGGGTCCGTTCCGACTATGGCACCAACTATCGCGCCGACGCAGCCCTGGAGCTGCGACCGGGCGATGAGATTGCCGAAACCAACACCCAGAGCAGGTTCGGCACGGGCTTTCAGGTCACGCGTTTCACGACCGTGTCGACGGGCATCGCTCCGGAAGACGACAAGACGTTCAACTTGGGGGTCGGCTGGCAATCCGACCTGGGCGAAGGCCGTATACGAGCCAACGTGAACTTCTTCGAAATCCTGATCGACGGACAGGTGGCTACGACCAGCGATACGACGATCCTCAACAACGTCTTTGGCACGAATACGACACCCTGCCAGACCAACCGGGGAAGCGCGATCGCCTGCGGCGCCGGCAACGAGGCTTCCGGTTTGCCCAACACGGCGGGCACCAGCAGCTCGGGCCAGTTTGCCAACTGCAATGCGCGGCTGATCGACTTCGTCACATTCAACACGCCTTGCTTGCAGGGCATCACGACGGCGGCGAGCCTGACGGAGACCCACCGCTACCAGGTGAATGGTCCAGGCTTTGTCACCAACGGTATCGACTACACCGTCGACTACGCCCATCCGCTCTGGGGCGGAACGTTCAGCGCGCAGGTCACCGCCACCAACAACCTCGTCTACAAGGCTCGCGGCTATGACGTGAACGGGATCATCTTCGATTCCGGCGGCAACCGGCTCGGACGCGCCAACTACACGTCAACCGGCAACGAGTCCCGCCGTTGGCGCGCCAACGGGCAAATCCGCTGGTCCAACGATGAGCACAACATCAGCCTGCGCGCCAACTACTCCTCAGGCGTCTACAACGAAGCCTGGGAAGTCGGCGGGCTGACGCCGATCATCGATAACCCCGGCACCACGCCGGATGTTTATTCGAGCTACGGCATCTTCCCCAAGGAGTATCTCGACTTCGATCTCAACTACATCTGGACGCCCGAGTTCTGGAAAGGCCTCGAGGCCCGCGTCAGCGTGCTCAATATCTTCGACAAGGATCCGTCACCCGCGCAGGGCCGGTCCGGTTACTACAACGCAACCGGAAACCCGCGCGGCAGGATCCTGGAGTTGG
>DASZSI010000394.1:0-12458 GCA_035548775.1 Hyphomonadaceae bacterium | reverse complement strand
GGGCTCGTAGAGATCGGAGACTATGGCGTGCGCGGGCGGGCTGCCGCCGGCCTCGCCGATGCCCACGGCCATGCGGGCGCCGATCATCTGGATCTTCGAGGTCACGATGCCGGACAGGGCCGTGAACGCGCTCCAGATGGTGAGCGAAATGGTGAGGACGGACTTGCGGTTGGTGGCGTCCGCGATGCGCGCGATCGGCACGCCAATGACGGTGTAGACGATGGCGAAGAAGAAGCCGGTCAGCATGCCGATCTCGGCGTCCGAGAAATTGAACTCGGCTTTGATGGGGGTCGCCAGGACGCCCATGATCCGGCGGTCGATGAAGTTGAAGGCGTAGACCAGCATCAGCATCACCAGCGCATAGGTGCGATGGCGGCGCGCAGCATCCATGCTCGTGATCTTGCCGGGCGACAGCAGACCCATGGTCTCTCCTACGATGTCATGGGCTTTCGCCCGTCCCGGGGAAAGGCATTCCAGAAGGGGCGCGAGCTGTCCATTATAAATGGCCCGGCAGGCCGTTTTGATAACGCGGATTACGCGAAATCGGGCCCGAATCCGGCCTCCAACTTGACGGCGGCGCTTGCCCCCGCCTATGAACCGCTTCCTTCGGTCCGCCGAGGTTTGGTCTTTCGAAGGTCCCGGGCGATTAGCTCAGCGGGAGAGCACGCCCTTCACACGGGCGGGGTCGTAGGTTCAATCCCTACATCGCCCACCAGCCTTCGCGCTTCGCGCTGCGGCTCGGCGGGGCCAGTTTTCGCGAACGAAGCGGTCTGGGCGCCCCGGAACATAAAGACCCGAAAAAAATTTCGAGTGTTCGCTGTCGCTTCGAACCAACTGCAGAATCATCCGGCGCCCGCATTGAAAGATTCGCGCAGCGATCGACATTGATCCAGGCGAAGCGGCGAGGGCGTTAAGAGGTCTTTCCGCGAGCGTCCAGGCCATTCCGTTTGTTTTCAAGGGAGTGGCGCGTGATCGGCAACGGCCGTTCACGTTACTGTGGCGTAACGCGCTCGCCCGCCACAATTCATCTTCAAAATACCTTCGCTGCATCATGCGCCGCCTCAGCTGCTTTCCTAAGTTGACATCACGCCGATACCGAAAACCGGACGGCGAGAACTGAGGGACCTACCGAGGCCGATCGGCGTTCTACGTCGGAAGCGCCTCATCAGGTGTCTGGAGCGAACTACATGAACGGCGATTTCTGCGACCAGGAAGGCGCCCGCAAGCTGAAGGCGAAGATCGAGGAGTATTGGGCCTCTCGTGGGTTCGATGTCTCCATCAACCTCGTCGATGCCGGTTTCGTGCCGGCCATGCGGTCTGCCCGTACCGACGTGCGCAGCAACATGGTCAACGGCATGCCTCCGCGCAAAAAAGGCTCGCGGCCTGCCGAGATCGGCAAACCCTCAAGCTATACCCGGGGCGTAGGCTGATCGAGTAAGCGGACCGCAAGGTCCGGCACTTCATCGTAAAGCGTAAACACCGCGTCGGCGCCCAACAGGCCCGGCGCGGTGTCCGTATAGCCATAGGCGTAGACGATGACCGGCGCGCCGGCGGCCTTTGCGGAGTCCACGTCGTTCGAGGAGTCGCCCACCATCATGGCGCGCGAGGGATCGCCCCCGGCGGCGCGGATGGCGGCGATGAAATGATCTCGATGCGGCTTCCGGTTCGTCACCAGCGGGGAGTCGGCGCCGACGACGGCGGCGAAATGATGCGACAGGCCGAGGGCTTCGAGGAGCAGATTCGACAGATGCGTGCGCTTGTTGGTGCAGACGCAAAGCCTGGCGCCTGCGGACTTGAGTGTGTCGAGCGCGGGGACGAGGCCGGGATATGGCTTCGAAAGAGAAGCGATGTCGACGACAAGGGCGCTGGTGTAGTCCTCGACCAGCTGCTCGATCTGTTGGGGCGAAGGATGGACGCCGTGAACCGCGAAGGCGCGGGAGATCAGCGAGGCGGCGCCCTGGCCAACAAGGTTGCGCATGTCTTCCAGCTTGGTCGGCGGAAGGCCCTGGGCCTTCATGACGACCGAAAGCGCCCGGTGCAGATCGGGCGCGGTATCCACCAGCGTGCCGTCCAGGTCGAAAGCGATGGTGCAGCCGGAAAGGCTGGGCATTCCCAACTCCGCGGTATATTCCGGCCTGCGGCGATTCCTGATCGAGAGACCTGATGACCGACCGTTTCGCAATCATTCTCGCAGCGGGCAAGGGCACGCGGATGAAAAGCCCGCGGCCAAAAGTGCTGCACGAGATCGGCGGCCGCTCGATGCTGGCGTGGTCGGTCGCGCTGGCGAAAGAGCTGGGCTGCAAGAAGAGCGTCGTGGTTGTCGGCCCCGACATGCCCGAGCTGAGCGCGGCCGCAGCCAAACTGGTGGGCGCCGAGAACGTCGCGGTGCAGAAGGACCAGCTGGGCACGGCGAACGCGGTGGATGCCGCGCGCGCGGCGATGGCGGGAGCGGATGGGCATGCGATCGTGCTCTATGCCGACACGCCCCTGGTGCCGAAGGAGGCGGGCGAGCGGGCGTTTGCGGAACTCGAGAAAGGCGCGAGCGTCTGCGTGCTCGGCTTCAGGGCAAAGCTGCCCAATCGCTATGGGCGCCTTGTGACGACGGGCGATGGCTCGCTGGAGGCGATCGTCGAGGCAAACGATGCGAGCCCGAAGCAGCTTGAGATCGAGCTCGCCAACTCCGGCGTGATGGCGGCGCCGGCGAAGCTGATGTTCGAGCTTCTGAAGGAAGTGAAGAACGACAACGCCAAGAAGGAATACTATCTGACCGACCTGGTCGGCCTTGCGCGGGGGCGGAAGCTGAAGGCCGCGGTTGCGCTGTGCGAGGAACGCGACGTTCAGGGGGTCAACAGCCAGGCGGAACTGGCGCAGGTCGAGGCCGTGTTCCAGCAAGCGACGCGCGACCGGATGATGACCGAAGGCGTCACGCTGCTGGCGCCCGAGACAGTGTGGTTCAGCCACGATACCAGGTTGGCGGCCGGGGTTACGGTGGAGCCGAACGTCGTGTTCGCTTCCGGCGTTGACGTCGCCAAGGACGCCGTGATCCGCGCCTTCTCGTACCTGGAAGGTGCAAAGGTGGGTGAAGGCGCGCTGGTGGGGCCGTACGCCCGCCTTCGCCCCGGCGCTGTCATCGGCAGGCAAGCGCACATCGGCAACTTCGTCGAGGTTAAGAACGTGACCGTCGGCGAAGGGGCCAAGGCCAACCACCTCAGCTATCTCGGCGACGGCGAGGTTGGCGCGGGCGCCAACATCGGCGCCGGCACGATCTTCTGCAACTACGACGGCTTCTTCAAATACCGCACGGTCGTGGGACCGAACGCTTTTGTCGGCTCCAACTCCGCGCTGGTTGCGCCGGTGACGATCGGAGCGGGCGGGTATGTCGGGTCCGGCTCGGTGATCGTGGAGGACGTGCAGCCGGATGCGCTGGCCATCGCGCGGGGACGGCAGGCGGTGAAGGAAGGCTGGGCCAAATCGTTCCGCGAAGAAA
The DNA here is from genome assembly GCA_035548775.1 of Hyphomonadaceae bacterium. Taxonomy (GTDB): domain Bacteria; phylum Pseudomonadota; class Alphaproteobacteria; order Caulobacterales; family Hyphomonadaceae; genus UBA7672. Next base: position 8,971 of record DASZSI010000394.1, on the reverse strand, counting down.
AGGCGGCGCAGAAGAAATCCGGCAGGAAGCCGCCCAACGCGGTTTAGAGTGGCGCACCACGCTCGATGCTCACCTCCAATTTAACCCCGCTCGTCCCGACGGACGTCGGGACCCAGGGCAGGCTTTAAGTCTTGTTCTGAATTCAGGCTGCAGCTCGAAGGCAAAGCAGGGTTCGACGTAATCCCTGGGTCCCGGCGTTCGCCGGGACGAGCGGGTTGAGATCGGGGACGTGAGCCAAGCCGCGCCGTCAGCTCAAGTCCCCGACGCTCCATCCCCCAGCACAATTCGGGGACCACTCCCAAGCCGATGCAAGCGGTCCGCCGGGTTGTAGAGCTGGCAGCGTTTCAGGCTGAGGCAGCCGCAGCCGATGCAACCGTCGAGGTGGTCGCGCAGGCGGGTCATGGCGCCGATGCGCTGGTCGAGTTCGGAGCGGAAGGCGCGGCTGATCTGCTCCCAGTCCTTCTGCGTCGGCGTGCGGCGCTCGGGCAACGAGGACAGTGCGGCGCGGATTTTCTCGATCGAGAAGCCAAGCTGCTGCGCGATCAATACGAAAGAAAGGCGGCGGATGTCGGAACGGAGATAGCGCCGCTGGCCGCCCTTGTTCCGTACCGGCGAGACGAGGTGCTTGGTCTCGTAGAAGCGGATCGCGGAGACGGAGAGGCCGGTGCGCTCCGCCAGCTGGCCGATGGTGAGCACGTCATTGCCGCGAAGCGGGGCGGGTGCTCGGGGAGGGGCGTCTGCGCTCATTTTCAAAATCCCGAAAAAATAGCTTGACCTCAAGTTAGGTTGAGGAATTACGCCTTATGCCCATCGGGGAATCAACCCCGAAAAAATGCTGGGGACCGGCGAAGATCGGATCTGCAGCGCAACAACCGGACGCGCAGCGGCCGGACACTGGAAAAAGGGCGCCGATATGAGCGAAGCACTCCTCGAACACGTCAACGTCACCACCAGCTCGGCCCGTGAAACGGCCGGGCTGCTGGTGGATGTCTTCGGCTGGCATGTGAGATGGGAAGGACAGGGCAAGCTGGGCGGCCGGTCGATCCATGTCGGCTCCGACAACGTCTATGTGGCCCTGTATACGCCGCCGCCGGGAATGCAGGCGGAGGGCGAAGGCCAGCCGAACCATGTCGGCCTGCTGGTGAAGGACCTCGACAGCACGGAAGCCAAGGTGCGGGCGGCCGGCTACGCGCCCTATGCGCATGCGAATTATGAGCCGGGCCGGCGCTTCTATTTCCGCGACCATGGCGGCGTCGAGTTCGAGGTCGTGAGCTACTCATGACCGCGGCGGAACGGGTGACTTATCGCACCGGCGAGCTGGTGCGCGTCGGTGCGTTCGCGGCGGTGGCTGGCGGTGCGCTGCGCGTGGCCTCGAGCTTTATTCCCTATGCGGCGAACGAGGCGTGGCTTGAGACACTCTACGGCGTGATCGATCTTTGCCTGCTGTTCGGGACGATCGCGGTCTACCTGGCGTATGCGGAGGAGCTGGGGCTGATCGGCCTCGGCGCCTTCATGGTGGCGCTGGCGGGGCTTGCGAGCATTGTGGGGCCGGACACGGTGGCGTTCGGTGTCGACTTCTATGTCGTAGGCTCGGTGGTGTTCCTGCTCGGCCTGACGGCGCTGTCGGCACAGATGATGCGGCGAGGCTTGTTGCTGGCGCCTGCCGTGATGTGGATCGCGGCTCTGGTGTTCAGCGTGGCGGGCGCGGCGATGGGCCAGCCGCTCGGCGTGCTGGCGGCGGGGCTGCTGGTTGGATTGGGGTTCCTGGTGGCTGGGGTGGTGGTGTTGCGTAGACGCTAGGTCGTTGAGCACGCCCTCGTGGTTCGACGGGCGTTCGCTTCGCTCACTGCTCACCATGAGGGCTAAGCACTGACGGCAAAGTAGCCCTCATGGTGAGCAGCCGCCGTCAGGCGGCGACCGTCGAACCACGAGGGCGTACGTCCCGAAGCCAATTACTGCGGCGGCCACAGCTCATAGATCGCGCCATCCGCGCCGCCGCGCAGGTAGACGCCTGTGCCGTCCTGCACCGGGGAGAAGTCGGCGAGGCTTGTTCCGTTTGCGGCGAGCAGGCTGAGGCTGCCGCCTTCGGTCGCCTTCCATTTCGTTACGTGCTGGATCAGCGGATACTGCGCCTGGCAGGCGGGTGTGGTGGTGGCGAGCGTGGCGGGATCGAGCTTCAGCTGGCAGGGCGCGGTCGGGCCGCCGGTGAGCTTCACTTCATAGGTCACGCCCAGCGCGGCCTGCGCCGCCGCGTGCGCGTCGTCCGCTTTGGCGGTGGGCGTAGGTGATGGCGTGGGCGAACAGGCTGCGCAGGCGAGGGCCAGCGCAGCCGATGCAACAGCGGACTTCATGGACCGTCCCGATGCTCGCCGGCCTAGAGACCCTTGTTCGGGTTGATCAGGTATTTCTCGCCGGTCGCACGTTTACTGTAGGCGCCGATTGTGGCGAGATCGAGCGCTTCTGCGAGCGAAATGGTTTTGGTGTAGTGGCTGGCGAAGGTGGTCTTCAGTTCGGAGGTCACGCGATCGCGCAGTTTCTGGGCTTCGGCAAAACCGATCTTCTGCAGGAACGGCGTCAACAGGAAGCCGCCCACGCCCCACGCCATGCCGTAGGCCGCGCCGAGGATCGTCGGCTCCAGGCTGAGGCGGCCATAGATGTAGACCTGCTTGTGCGTCGAGGAACCGTAACGGCTGTAGGCGCCGGGGCGCGAGTTGAGCGCGACTTCCATCGCAGCGAGGATCTGGCCTGCGAGCTTGCCGCCGCCGATGGCGTCGAAGCCGATCGTGGCGCCGGTGGTCTTCATCGCTTCGATCAGGTCTTCGGTGAAAGAGGGCTTGGACGAGTCGACGATCACCTTAGCGCCGATATCCTTCAGGATTTTCGCCTGCTCGTCCGAGCGCACGACGTTGACCAGCTGCACGCCGTCCTTGATGCAGATCTTGTTCAGCATCTGGCCGAGGTTGGACGCCGCCGCCGTGTGGACGAGGGCGGTGTGGCCTTCCGACCGCATCGTGTGGACCATCGCGAGCGCGGTCAGCGGGTTGACGAAGCACGAGGCGCCGTCGGCGGGCGTCGCATCGGCGGGCAGCGGCATGGTCTGCTGCAGCTTCACGGTGCGGTATTGCGAGTACATCGAACCGCCGAGCACGGCGACGGTCTTGCCCATCAGCTTCTGCGCTTCCGGAGAGGAGCCGGCCTTCACCACGACGCCGGCGCCTTCATTGCCGACGGGCATGGATTCATCCGCGCGCGCGCCAACGGCGCGCATCATCGCCTCGGGTACTTTCGCCGTGATGACGGGCATGTCCTTCGAGCCGGTTTGTTTGGCGGTCGACATGTCGGCTGGGCCGAGCAGCAGGCCGAGGTCGGAGGGGTTGATCGGCGTCGCCTCGACGCGCACCACCACCTCGTCAGCCGCCGGCTCCGGCGTCGGGATTTTCACCAGGGAGAGTTCAAGCTCTCCGCTCTTCTTGATGAGCGAGCGCAGCTGGAGTCCGTCGGCCATGGGATGTCCCTCTTACTGGAGCGGGACATCCCTATCATGGCGGCGAACAGAGGCCAGTATCCCCTAAGGTTAGGCCAGCTCAATTACACCAGCGCCCGGATCGAGCGTTTGCGCCAGATGAAGGTGTAGAAGGAGGATTGCAGGAGCAGCATGGCGCAGAAGGCTGCGGGGTAGCCGTACCAGACGCCGTCGACGCCGATCTGGTGGCTGACAAACCAGGCGACCGGGACTTCAACCAGCGCGATCGCCGTGATCGAGAGCGCCATGGGGGCGAGCACCGTGCCCGAAGAGCGCATCATGCCGGAGAAAACCACCGCCATGCCGAAGATCACCGTGCTCCAGAGGACGATGGCGAGCAGGTGCTCGGTGAGGTCCACGACCTTTTCGTCGGTGATGAACATCTTGATGATCGGATCGGACAGCAGGTAGACGAGGACGACGCCTGCGCCGGTGATGACAAGGTTGAGCGTCAGGGCGGTGCGGGTGATCGGCCAGAGCTGGTTCACGCGGCCCGCGCCGATGGCCTGCGCGCCGAGGATCGATGCGGTGATGCCGATCGACATGGCCGGGAACTGCACATAGGCGAGCACCTGGTTGATCGCGCCATAGGCGGCCGTGGCTTCGGAGCCGTATGAGTTCGCCATGCCGAGCAGAACGATCTCGGCGATCGCCATGATGACCATCTGGATGCCCGTGGGCACGCCGAGGCGAAGGATCGTGCCCAGCACCTGCGGGTCGAGCTTGATGTGGGCGAGCAGCGCGCGGGTTGGCGCCAGCGGATGGTTGCGGCGGATAAGGTTCCAGGCAAGCCACGCGAAGGCCGCGATGAAGGCGAAGACCGAGGCCACGGCCGCGCTGGCGACGCCCAGCTTCGGCAGGCCGAATGTGCCGACGATCAGGGCCGGCGTGATGATGAGGCCGACCAGGGTGGAAAAGGCGAGGGTCCAGAGCGGCGTCACGGCGTCGCCCACACCGCGGAGGATCGAGGTTGCGAGCAGGAAGACGAACAGGAGCGGCATCTGCAGCAACATGATGCGCGCGTAGCTGATCGCGTCTTCCAGGATGTCCGCCGGGGTCGCCATGGCGACCATCAGCTGGCGGGCGAAGATGCCGCCGAATACGGCGATCACGCCGCCGACCACCAGCGAGATGGCGAGGCTGGCGCCGGCCACCTGGCGTACGCGTTCCATGTCGCCCTTGCCGTAGGCCTGGCCGATCAGGACCGATGCGCCCATGCCGAGGCCGATGACGAAGGCGATGAAGAAGAACATCACCGGGAAGAAGACGGTTGCGGCGGCGAGCGCCTTCACGCCGATCATCTGGCCAAGAAAGACGCTGTTGATCGTGCCTGACAGCGACTGGAGGATGTTGGACAGCATCATCGGCGCAAGGAACGCGATGAAGGTGCGCCAAAGGGGCGGGGCGCTGGCATGCGGCGACGCGGTGGTCGCTTTGGCGGATGGCGTTGACATGTCCACGGGAGGAGTTCCGCTATTATGATTTTGAATTGAACGCGGCAGTGGCGAGGCGGCGAGCGTGCTCGCGCACGTCGGGAGGCCAGGTCTCGGTAAGCTCGGAAAACTTGCCGGCGTCGCCGGCGAACAATGCTCGATTGGAGTCTTCGTAGTTCGGCAGGTCCCCCGCAATGGCCGACAGGAACCGATAGGCTGCTTCGCGGCGGGCGCGCAAGGCGTCAGTTCGACCACGGGTGCGGCGGGCTTCCTCGACCAGCTTGCGCAGGGCGACGGAGGCGCCGCCGGGCTGGGCGCTGAGCCAGTCCCAATGGCGCGGCAGCAGCGTCACTTCGCGGGCGATGACGCCCAGCCTGGGGCGGCCGGGTCCGCGCGGGGCTGCCGGCTCGGGTTCTTCAGGAGCGGTGAGGGCGGCGGCGGGCTTTTCGGCGTAACGGGCGCGGATTTCCTTCTCGGTGCCGGAAAGGTCAAAGTCGAGCTGCTGGCCGGTGGCGAAATCGAACACCAGGATCTGCTTGCGGTTGGCCGCCGGCGCGCGCTTGCGCAAGGCGATGGCGACGTCGGCCAGCGATCCCGCGGCGAGGCGCTTCGATCCTTCAAAGGCGATGCAGGTGGGCGCGGCAAGCAGGGTCATGTGACGACTTCCGGAAGGCGCGCTGTAATACCCGGATAAAATGAGGAGTCAATTAAACCCGGATAAAATTGGGCCAGCCCCGGGCGGCGATTCGTTAGGCGGCGATCAATCACAGCGGCCACGAAATCCGCCGGATGACCCTTTTCAGCGTGGTTTCAGGGCCTGCGGCCCTTCCCACCAAGCCTGGATTGGGCTCTGGTCCGACGCGGACGTGGCTGGAGCCGCAGGAGACCGGGGCATGAAACTCAACATCACCGTGGATTGCACGCCGGAGGAAGCGCGCGCCTTCCTGGGCCTGCCGAACCTGGCGCCGGTGAACGAGACGCTGGTTTCGGCGATCAAACAAAGGATCGAGCAGAACATCGAGCTGGTGAGCCCGGAATTCTACCTGAAGCAGTGGTATTCCATGGGCGGCCAGGCGACCGACAGCTTCATGCAGATGATGCAGGCCGGGGCGCGCGCCGCCACTGGCGATGCGCCGGCAAAAAAGGGATAGTCGTCCACTCAGATTGAGGGGGACGATATGGCGTTCAATATTTTGGGCCGTGCTCGCCGGCTTGCGCTGGCAGTTGTCGTGATGGCTGGCGCAGCCGGCGCAGCCCAGGCCGACGAGATCGCCTTCAAGTATTTCGGCGACTCGATCTTCATTCCGATCAAGGTCAACGGCCACGAAACCTACGCCATGATCGACACGGGCGCTGGCTCGTCGATCATCGATCCGGATTTCGCCAAGGAGATCGGGCTCGGCGCGCTCTGGAAGCAGGAATCGAGCGGGGCGTCCGGCGGCAAGATACGGGTCGACACCTCGCTCGGCGCCGAGATCGCGTTCGGGGACACGATCAAGGAGACCAGGACGTTCGACATGGTCCAGCTGGATGCCCTCACGCGCGGGACGCCGGCGACCGCGGTCATCGGCATCGACGTGCTGAAGAACTACGTGATCAGCTTCGACTTCGACCGGATGGTCGCCAGTTTCGTGAAGCCAAACGAGTTCAAGGCGCCCAAGGACGGCGCCATTACGATGAAGAGCGTCGGCACGCTTCGCGCCGTGCGGCTGAAGCTCGACGGCAAGGAGGCGGATACGGTTATCGACACTGGCGCCAGCACTGCCGTGCACCTCAACGTGTTCTTCCAGCAGCGCAACAAGGTGATGGTCGGCCGCAAGGCGTCCGAGCAGATCATCAATGGCGTGGACGGAACCTATCGCCGGCCTATCGCCTCGCTGCAGACGGTCGAGATCGGCGGCAAGACCTTCACTGACGTGCCGGCCACTATCTCCCCGCGCGGGCTGGGCGGAATGGATGCGATCCTGGGCATGGAGATATTGAGCCAGTTCAACATCGTGTTCGACCTTGGCCATTATCGCATGTGGCTGACGCCCAACTCGCACTTTGGCAGGAAGTTCGATCGCAACACGACCGGCCTCCTGATGAAGCCGGGAACCAACCCGCCCCGCATCTGGCTGGTGGCGCCCAACAGCCCCGCCGCGAAGGCGGGGTTCAAGGAGGGCGAAGCTGTGGTCGAGATTCGCGACGCCGAAGGAAAGCCGGTCGGAAGCCAGATCGATCCCGGCCAGACCGTGACGGTGGTGCTGGACGACGGCTCGACCCGGCAGTTGACCACAGAGAACTATTACTAGGCAGCTCCTGCAGTTTTCACTTCGGCGCGAAAGCAGGCTAGAAGATCGCCCGAACACGGGTGATCCATGTCTGACACAGCCAAGACCAATGCCGCCCGCGAGGCGCTGAAACTGGTCGAGCCAGACATGGTGCTCGGGCTGGGCACCGGCTCGACGGCGGCGATCTTCGTGAAGCTGCTGGCCGAGAAAGTGTCACAGGGCCTGAAGATCGTCGGCACGCCGACATCGGAGGCGACGGACAAGCTGGCCCGGCAACTGGGCATCAGGATCGTGAGCCCGGACGATCTCGATCATATCGACCTGACCATCGATGGCGCCGACGAGTTCGATCCGGACCTCAACCTCATCAAGGGCGGCGGCGCCGCCCTGCTGCGTGAGAAGATCATCGCCGACGCTTCGGCGCGGATGGCCGTGATCGCCGACCCCAGCAAGGAAGTGAAGACGCTGGGCAAATTTCCCCTGCCGCTTGAGATCAATCCGTTTGCGGCGGAGCTGACGCGGCGGTGCATCCACGACGCCATCAGCCTGATCGGGCACAAGTCGGCCGCCAGCTCCTGGCGGATGGCGACCCGCGAAAGCCTGCTGCACACGGATGGCGGCCACCTGATCCTCGACCTTCATTGCGAAGAGATTCACGATGTATACGCCCTGGCGCGGGTGCTGGACGGCATACCCGGGGTGGTGGAGCATGGCCTGTTCGTGGGCTATGCCGACCTCGTGATCGTGGGAACGGAAACCGGGGCCCGGACCCTTGTTCGGAAATAGGTGACGGACGCCGTCCGGCGCCCTAGGACGTTCCCGGAACAGGCAAGGCCGGAATTACAAGGATAGACCGATGAGATCGATGGTTCTGGCGGCGATCGCCGTGGCCGCCCTGGCGGGCTGCAACAAGCCGCCCGTGCTGGATGCCGCCACCGGGGAGCCGGTGAAGGGTCCCCCGACGCCGGCCGCCAAGGCGGTCGCCATGAAAATCGTCGATGCCGGCGGCGTGCTCAGCATGGACAAGAAGACGCTGGAACAGGTTGCGATCCAGCAGCTGCAACGTCTGCACCAGCAAGATCCGGAGCTGACCACCGACCAACTGATGGCGGCGAAGACCGGCATCACGAAAAACCTGGAAGCCGCCGTGCCGCAGATGAAAGAGGCGATGCAGGCGGCGTTGACCGACACCTTCACCAAGCCGGAACTCGACCTGCTGCTCAAGCTGGTCACCTCGAAAGAGGGCAAGGCGATCGGCGAGCACATGCAGGAAGTGTCGGAGAAGAGCTTCCAGGTTGTCGACGCCGTCGTGAGCAATGCTTCCGACAAGGCTGTGAAAGAGATGAAGTCGGCTTGGCCGGCCGTGCAGCCCAAGCCGGCGCCTGCGCCGACAGGACCCAGCGGCCCCGGCGGTCCTGGCGGCGCGCCGACCATCATCGGTCCGGATGGCAAGCCGATCGACCTGTCGAAGCTTGGCCTGCCGCCGCAGCCCGCCCAATCGGCCCCGCCCGCCAAGCCGAAATAGGCCCGGCGGCGACCTCGCGCCAAATTGCAGGGAAGCCTGTCTTCCGATCCTTGTCCGCGAGGAGGCTGGTGCTAGCTTCCCGCGTGTTCGCGGGCGACTCGCGCACGTAATTCAACCGGGAGACATGAATGCGGATTCTTGCGGGACTGGTTTCAGCGGGCGCGCTCGCGATGATGGGCGCCGCGTGGGCCGCGCCTCCGGGCGTGACGGAGAAAGA
>DASZSI010000393.1:0-1578 GCA_035548775.1 Hyphomonadaceae bacterium | reverse complement strand
TTTGAACACCGATGCGGAGGGCCGGCTGGTGCTGGCGGACGCGCTCACCTATACCCAGCGCCGCTTTGCCCCGCGCGCCGTCATTGACCTGGCGACGCTGACGGGCGCTGTCATCCAGACGCTGGGCTTCGAGCACGCCGGTGTCTTTTCCAATGACGACAGGCTTGCCGCTCGACTGGCCGAGGCGGGCAGCCATACCGGGGAGCGGGTGTGGCGCCTGCCGCTCGATCCTTTCTATGACAAGATGCTCAAATCCAAGATCGCCGACATGAAGAATATCGGCGGCCCCAACAGTGGCGCCATCACCGCGGCGCAATTCCTCAAGCGGTTCATCGAGAATGGCACTCATTGGGCGCATTTGGATATCGCGGGCGTGGCCTGGCAGGATGGCGAGCGCAAGCCCACCATCCCGAGCTGGGGAACCGGCTGGGGCGTCAGGCTGCTCAACCGGCTGGTGAGCGAGCATTATGAGTCTTGACTGTCTCCTCCTGGCCGGGCTTTCGCGCTATCGCGATTAACTCCTGCCCGCGACTTTGGAGGGACAGGCTTTGGCGATGGTGAGGAGGAAAATGACCGAAGCGCTTTTCTATCATCTCGAACGCCGTGCACTGGAAGATGTACTGCCAGGGCTGGTGGAACGGTCGCTGGCTCGCGGCTGGCGAGCGCTGGTGCGCGCCGACTCGGCCGAACGCTCGGACGCACTGGATACACTGCTGTGGACCTATGACGATCAGAGTTTTCTGCCGCACGCCCAGGTCGGTGACGGCGATTCTGCTAGCCAGCCCGTTCTGATCTCGGTGGAGGATGCCAACCTCAATCGTGCCGAAATTGTCTTTTATGTGGGGGGCGCCCGGCCGGGCGATTGGGCCGAGTTGAGGGATCTGGCGCGAGTCGTGCTTCTGTTCGACGGCCGCGACGGCGAAGCGCTGGCGGGCGCCCGCGCCGCCTGGAAAGACGCCAAAGCCGCCGGCCATGACGTTACCTACTGGAAGGAAAGTCCTTCCGGAAAATTCGAAAAGCAGAATTGATGGGCTTGTTCAATTTCGATTTCGGCTTCGGCATCGGGTTCATCCTGATCATCGATCTGGCATTCGCCTGGCATGTGATCCGCACCGGCCGCTCGCCGCTGTGGATCGCGGTGATCGGCCTTCTGGGGCCGCTGGGCTGGATTGCCTATGTCGTCTTCGCGCTGTTGCCGGACATGCTGGGCTCCGGCGCGGCGCGACGGCTGGCCGACAATGTGATCAACACCGCAGACCCCGGCCGAGGCTATCGCGAGAAGAAGCGCAACGTCGAGCTGGTGGGATCGGTGGATTCCAAGCGCGAGCTGGCCGAGGAATGCATCCGCATGCATCGTTTCGCCGACGCCATTGAACTGTATGAGGGTGCCATGCAGGGGCCCCTCGGCGGCAACGATCCGGCGTTGCTGAAAGGCCTGGCACGCGCGCGGATGCTGTCGGGCGATGGCGCGGGCGCGGAGGCGCTGTTCCTGAAGCTGCGCGAGGTTGATCCGGCGGCTTTTGATGCCGATGCCGAACTGGACTACGCCCGCGCCCTGGCGCTGCAGGACAAGAACGA
>DASZSI010000392.1:0-4726 GCA_035548775.1 Hyphomonadaceae bacterium | reverse complement strand
CGCGCATCGCTCAACCCTCAAAACCAATCCCGGCAAAACCAATCCCGGCACACCAGTCCCGGCCGCCGCCCCAGCCACTCCGAAAAGCCACGGTCCTTAACCGGACACCCACCGCTCAAGTCAAGATAAACTGCGGCGTGCGTCCCATGCAGGGATCGCGCGCCTACGAGCGATTGCTCGCAAGCGCCTGTTTGCCGGCTCGCTTTCCGCGCATAAATGCCATTGAGACTCGTCCAGGCGGTTGGGCGGCTCATGTGTTAAACATAGGCAAGACAAAGGGCGTTCCTGCGCTCCGCCAAGCTGGTTCTGTTGGGAGAAGACGTGCCGAAGACCAGGATATTCCCGGTGATCATGTCGGGCGGCTCGGGCACGCGGCTATGGCCGTTGTCGACCGAGGTCCGGCCCAAGCAGTTCCACGTGCTGGGCGCGGACATCTCGATGATCGGCGATACGGCGCGGCGCCTCTCGGGCGATCATGACGACTTCGAATTCCTTCCCCCCATCGTCATCTGCGGCGCGGGCCATCTTGCACTCGTGACCGATCTTTTGAGCGAAGCCGACGTCGATCCCGCCGCAGTGCTGCTCGAGCCCGAGGGCCGCAACACCGCCGCGACCGCCGCGCTGGCCGCACTGATGGCGCAGAGCCTCGATCCCGATGCACTGGTCCTGCTGGCGCCGGCGGATCACCTGGTGACGCGGCCCAAGGCGCTGATGAAGGCGGTCAAGACGGCGATCCCCGCCGCTCGCGACTACATAGTCACCTTCGGCATCCACCCGAAGGGGCCGGAGACCGGCTATGGCTACATCAAGCAGGGTGCGGCGATGGGCGATGGCGTCTTCAAGGTCGCGGCCTTCAAGGAAAAGCCGAAGCCGCCGGTCGCCGAGCAGTATGTCTCCGAAGGCGGCTACAGCTGGAACTCCGGCATGTTCTTCTTCGATCCGAAAGTGATGCTCGAGGAATTCGCGATCGCGTCCGCCGATATCCGCGAAGGCGCGCGCATCTCGCTCGACAAGGCGCGCCGCGACGGAGTGCTTCTGCATCTCGATGCGGAGAGCTTCGGCAAGGTGCGGGCCGAGCCGGTCGACATCGCCGTCATGGAACACACAAGGCGAGCCGCCGTTGCGCCGTGCGACATTGGCTGGGCGGATGTGGGCTCCTGGGCCGAGCTGTGGCGCCTGTCGGAGAAGGACGGGCAGGGCAATGCGATCATGGGATCGGCCGTGATGCTCGATGCTTCGGGCAACCTGGTGCGCGGCGAAGGCGTCCACGTCTCCGTCATCGGCGTTAGCGACCTCGTGATCGTCGCAACCCCGCGCGCCGTGCTGATCACCCCCAAGGACAGGGCGCAGGACGTGAAGAAAGTGATCCCGCCGAAGGAGTAGGGCGGAGGGCTACAGCTTCGTCTTGTGGAAGACGAAGGCGGGAACGCTGCGGATCACCAGCATGATCATCCGCCACAGGCCGGGCGCATACTGGATCGGGCCGCCCTTGTCCGCCGCGCGGCGGATGGCCTTGCCGATCTGCTCGGGCTTGGCCCAGAGCGCGCCGGACTTGTTCATGCCGTCGGTCATCGGCGTATCGACGAAGCCGGGCTTCACCGCCACGGCCCGCCCGCCGGATTTGGCCAGCGAATGCGCCAGGCCCTGCATATAGAGAGCAAGCCCGCCCTTGGCCGCGCCGTAGGCATAGTTCGACTGACGGCCGCGATCGCCGGCAACCGACGACACCGCCACCACCGATCCCTTGCCTTGCGCGCGGACGATCTGCGCTGCCGCCTCGCACCACATCACGGCGCTGGAGAAATTGGACGAGACGATACGGGAAAGTTCGGCCGGGTCGCTAGAGGCTTTGTCCTGCGAGCCGAGATAGCCGTAGATCACCAGCACATGGTCGATCCCGCCCATCGCGCGTGACCACATCTCCAGGTGATGCGGCGCCTCGGCGGACACAGCCTCGAGGTCCAACGCCGCGGTCTCGACCTGCATGGCGCCACGGGCGCGGAGATCGTCGGCCAGCGATTTCAGCCTTTGCGCATTGCGGGCCGCCAGCACCAGAGCGGCGCCTTCGGCGGCATAGATGCGCGCCGTCGCAACCGCGATCGCGGAAAGCGCGCCAAGGATCACTACCCGATTGGCGGGGCGCGCGGGCGCCAGAACCTGCGCCGCCGGGGCGGGCGCCATCGATCCGTCCATCATGCCGACACCCGTCTCCAGAAGGCCGAGGAAAGTCCAGGATCCACATGCGCACGGAATTCCTGCCATTTCGGAAATCCTGCCTGGAACATATCCGCCGAGATGCGGCCATCCTTGGCCGGATAGAGCCGCCCGCCGGCTTGCGCCACGACGCCGTCAAGCTCAGCCATAAGCTTCAGCGTCTTCTCGCCGCGATTGGGGAAGTCGAGCGCCAGCGTCGTGCCTTCGCGCGGGAAGGAGAGGAGGCCAACGGGCTCGATCGGTCCCATGTCCTTCAATACGGCAAGGAACGAGGCCTGGCCCGAGCGTGCGATCAGTTTCAGGAGATCGCTGATCGCCTCGCGCGCCGTCGCAGGCGGGATCACGCACTGGTACTGGTAGAAACCCTCCCGGCCATAAAGCCGGTTCCAGTCCGCGACGCCGTCCAGCGGATAGAAGAAGGGCTCGTAGTGTTGGCGCTGGCATCCCGCCATCGACTTCAGTGCATGGCGCATGGTGTTGTAGGCCGCGACCGAGAACGGGTTCAGCGCAAAGCCTGGCGCATCGACCGGCATCTTCTTTTTGGGCAAGTCGGCGTGCAGGCGATAGCCGCCATGGTCGGACCACGCGCCGCTGGAATAGACGCCGCGTCCGATAGATCGTCCGCCGGTCGAGCAGTCGATCCAGGCGACCGTGTGCTCGACATGGCGCTTGGCCTCGGCGAGGTCGAAATAGCTGTTGACCCCAGCAAAGCCTCGTTCCTCCGCCTCGATGAAGGCCGAAGGAATACGCACCGCGCGGAACTCCACCCATTCGATCACGCCGGTGAGGCCAAGCCCGCCGATGGTGGCGTGAAACAAGGGATCGCCCGGCGCAAGCTCGCGCGCGCCTCCATCGGTGCGTAACAGCCTGAGACGCGTCACCCAGTTGCCGAAGCTTCCGGCCGAGTGGTGGTTCTTGCCGTGCACATCGTTGGCGACGGCGCCCCCTAGAGTTACGAAGCGCGTGCCCGGCGTCGTCGGCAGGAACCAGCCCGAGGATACAAGCACAGCCAGGATGTGCGAGAGAGAGGCGCCGGCCTCGGCGCGCATCACGCCGGTCTCGCGGTCGAATGCAATCAGGCGGTCGAGCGCGCTCATGTCGATCACGCGGGCGCCGGGGTTGAGGTTGCTGTCGCCGTAGGAGCGGCGCAGGCCGGTTGCGAGGCCTGGGGCATCGGGCGACAGGCCGGCTACCAGCTTGGCGAGTTCATCGGAGAAATTCGGGTGCGCGACCTCGTGGACGCCGCGCACCACGCGGCCCCAGGAGGAAAATGTCTCGGTGTTGCGGAATGCCGCGCCCATGCCGGGATAGACCATGGCGCATCGTGATTAGGAAAGATTTTACAGCGTGGAATTTGCTGCCCGAATTGGGAACGGTTTTCCGCGATTCAGGGCCGTTTTGACTTCTCGATAACCTTCGTTGTCGATTGGCCCTCAACCAGCGTCACGCGCACCACGCGGCCGCCCCGGGCGCGCACGATGTCGGCTCCCACGATCTGGTCCTCGGCATAGTCGGCGCCTTTCACCAGCACATCCGGCTGCAGCGCCTGGATCGCTTCCAGCGGCGTCGGCTCGGCAAACAGGATCACAGCGTCAACGCCCTTCATCGCCGCCATCACGGCTGCGCGAGATTCTTCCGACTGCACCGGCCGGTCCGGGCCTTTGAGCTTGCTGACCGACGCGTCGGTATTCAGCGCCACGATCAGCCTGTCGCACGCCGCCGCCGCCTGCCGCAGCAGCGAGACATGGCCGGCATGCAGGATGTCGAAACAGCCATTGGTGAAACCGACCTTGAGGCCCTCGCGTCGCCACGCTTCGCGCAGCGTCTTAGCTTCGGCAAGCGAGACCGCGCCTGGCGATCCGCCCAGGCCACGATGACCCGCGGCGGTTTCAGCCATCAGTTCAGCAGGAGAGGCGGTCGCTGTGCCGCGCTTGCCCACCACGATGCCGGCGGCCGCGTTGGCGATCTGCATCGTCGTCTCGATCTCAAGTCCCGCCGCCAGCCCCAATGCCACTGAGGCGGCAACCGTGTCCCCTGCGCCGGAGACGTCGAACACCTCCCGCGCCTTGGCCGAAAGGTGAACCGGCGCACGGCCTTCGCGATAGAGCGACATGCCGTGCTCCGAGCGCGTCAGAAGGATGGCCGCGCCCGTCGCCTTGATCGCGATGCCGGCGGCGAATTCGCATTCGGCATCGGTGTTGCAGGGCGCCTGAGCCGCCAGGTGCAATTCGCGTCGGTTGGGGGTGATGACGGTCGCGCCTTTGTAATGGCGCCAGTCCGACCGCTTGGGATCGACCACCACCGGAACGCCCGCCTTTCGGCCGGCTGATATCGCCGCCTCCAGCACGCGATCGGTGAGCGCGCCCTTGGCGTAGTCGGAGATCATCACTGCGCCGGCATCCTCGATCATGTCGTCGATCGCGGCGATGATCCGGTCTTCCACCGCCCGCGAGATGTGCGCAGGCTTCTCGCGGTCGACCCGCACGATCTGGTGCTGGCCGCCCATGTAGCG
>DASZSI010000391.1:0-10862 GCA_035548775.1 Hyphomonadaceae bacterium | reverse complement strand
CGGCAAGTCCGTCCCAAAAACGTCCAGCGGATTGTTCGAGAGGCGCCGCCGCGCCGGCCCTATCTGGCGGGCCGCTTCCCTGATCTGGTCCCGCATCAGCCACATCCCGACGCCAACGCCCACTGTCACCGCTGCGACAGTCAGCAGGAGCGGAACATGCTTGCGTTTCACCATGGGACGTATCCGGCGCATTCTCATCGACGTGACGCCATAGCAGCCGCGATCGTGCCATCGTCGAGGTGATCCAACTCGCCTCCCACGGGCACGCCATGCGCAAGCCGGGTGACCTTGACCGGCAGGTGTGCAAGGCGGTCCGTGATGTAGTGAGCGGTGGTTTGCCCGTCCACGGTGGCGTTCAGGGCCAGGATGATCTCACGCACGTCGCCAGCCCCCGCCCGCTGCACCAGGCTGGAGATATTGAGGTCATCCGGCCCCACGCCATCAAGCGCCGAAAGCGTGCCGCCGACAACGTGATAGAGCCCCCGGAACACTCCGGACCGCTCCATCGCCCAGAGATCGCCCACCTCTTCCACTGCGCAAATCACCGACCGGTCGCGATTTTGGGCCGAGCAAACCGAACACGGGTTCACAGTGTCGAAATTCCCGCAGATATCGCAGGCGGAAACCTTGGCGGCGGCATCCCCGAGGGCAGCCGCCAGAGGGGTCAACAGCTGGTCGGGCTTCTTCAGCAAGTGGAGGGCCGCCCGCCTGGCCGAACGGGGACCCAACCCAGGCAACTTCGCCAGGAGGTCGATCAGTCTCAGGATTTCAGGTCCGGCGGACCGTGTGCTCACTGCCTTGTTCCCGCTGGGACATCCCGAAAGCTTCGGGATGACCTCTTACCCAGTCGAGATAGTCTCCCGAAGCGATGCGCGAAACACCCCTGAGCGATTGCTTGTACTTATAGGTCCAGGCTGTGACATGGCGGCCATTTTCGAGGGTCACGCGCAGGAGCTGCCGCAAATAGTCGGGTCCTTCGTAGAGATTGAGCAGGTCGATCGCCTGTGGCCGGTGGACGCGCCAAACCTCTCCCCTTACCTGATCAGCCGCCATGCCCCTGTCTACAAAGGCCGGGTACCAGGACAAGGCATAGAGCTGCCCCTTCGCCCAACCGATGCCTTCGGACACAGCAGCGCCCTGCAGTATCCGGAAGGCCATCATCGAGGCAGGTGTTTCGCGCTGCACGTCAGAGCGCAGGGTGCCGTAAGTAAAAAGCCGTAGCGGATTCATCGCACCCGCATCGCCTTGCGGCATGTGACCGAGAGTTCATCGAAGTCCTGACGCAGGATGTATTCCCGGATGAAGTCCACCTTCACGACGCTGTCGATGAAGCTCGCAAACATCCAGTCAATGTCGCTCCTGTTGACCAGTCCACGCCGGGTGAGACCCGATACGAACTCGAAGAAATTGAGCAGGTCGATCAGCTCGCCTTCCAGTTCCTTGGGCATGCCGGGCGCCTCCAGCTCGGCCTTGAGAGTTGTGAATTCCGGCGCCTCGGGATTTGCGATCACAAATCGGATACGGCGGTACCGATCGGACTCGAAAAACATCCGATAGAGTTCGCGCACCTGTTCGGTCTGGCGCAGGCGCTCGGACCGCAGATAGCGGAACAGGCCAAACAAGCCGGCCAGCAACGCGACAAGGAAGGTGAACGCCGAAGCCCAGTCTCGCGCGAGTTCCGACCAATAGAGGGCCGAGCCCTCGTCCGGCATCACGGGCGGCATGAAACGCTCCTCAACTTGTACGCAGCGGCTTGCACAGGTTCTTCTTGGACGGAATGGTCGCACGCCATTCATACTCAAGATGCTGACGCGCCTGCACCGGCTGGCCATTGCGGGTCGCCGGGACAAATCGCTGCACTGACAGGCAACGCCGCGTCGGCTCCAGGAACACCGGATCACTGCACGTGCCTTCGGCCTTCAGCACCTCGCCGTTGGGACCGATTTCCAGCTCCATCTCGCAACAGCCGGACAACTGAACCTCGCGGGCGGTCTTGGGATAGGTGCACTCACGCTCGCCAAAGCCGCCGCCAAGGAAACGGGCCTCGGTCTCTCCTGTCCGCCCGCCAGCTTGTCCCACCGCGGCAGTGGCGGTAAGGCCCACCAGGACGACAGCGGCCAGGGCGATGCGGTTTGCGATACAGGCGTCCTCCCAAGACGGGAAAACCTAGCTTGGCCGGTTGCCCGCGCGCAACAGCAACGCCCAGCGGCGGTCGTGAAGTCCTGAACTTCCTTTGAAGCGGCGCCTTGTTATAAGGCCGGAACACTAGGCGACCTGGAGAACGGCGTGAAGGTGGACCATACGTGACGAATCGGCGTGTCCTTCCGCTCAACACCTCGACGCTTGAAGCGGACGAGATCGCGGCCGCCAAGGCGGTGCTTGATAGCGGCATGCTGACCATGGGTAGGCTGTGCCTCGAGTTCGAGGCGGCGTTCGCACGCTTTGTCGGCGCCAAGCACGCGATTTTCGTGAATTCGGGTTCATCCGCCAACCTGCTGGCGCTGTTCGCCATGTTGGATCCGGTGCGCGGCGATCGAGCGCCACGAGGCATCAAGCCGGGCGATGAAGTGATTGTCCCCGCGCTGACCTGGGCCACAACCATCTGGCCGGTGATTCAGGCGGGCGCCGTTCCGGTCTTTGTCGATTGCGATCCCGCCACGCTGCAGATGCAACCGGAAGCGATCGAGGCCGCCATCGGTCCCAAGACCCGCGCCGTCATCGTGGTCCATGTGCTGGGCGGCGCCGTTGAGATGCCGGCGGTGCGCGACATCGCGAAGAAGCACGGCCTGTGGCTGATGGAGGATTCCTGCGAGTCCCTCGGCGTCTACTGGGACCAGAAGCACGTCGGCACGTTCGGCGACGTTGGAACGTTCAGCTTCTACTTTGCCCATCACATAACAACGATCGAGGGCGGCATGGTCGTCACGGACGATGACTATTTCGCCGATCTTCTGCGCGCCCAGCGCTCACATGGCTGGATCAAGCACATGCAGAACCCGGCTGCTTTCGTCGATCCTGCGTCGGAAATCGACAAGCGCTTCCTGTTTGTCACAACGGGATTCAATGTCCGCCCCAACGAAATCAACGCCGCGATCGGCCTCAAGCAGTTGCCGCGCCTGGAGAGCTTCAATCTGAAACGCCGAGAGATTGGCTGGAAGCTGGATGCAGCTCTCGCCGGCCTGATCGCCGACGGCAAACTCTCCGTGATGCGCTTTCCGCAGAAGTGCAGCCCGGCGCCGTTCGGCTATCCCGTGCTCGCCCGCACCAATGCCGAACGCAACGCGCTGCAGGCGCACCTGGAAGCCGACGGCGTCGAGACGCGGCCGGTCATCTGCGGAAACATGGTTCGTCACCAGGCCATGCGGCATGTACCCTACCGTGTCAGCGGCAAGCTCGATGGCTCGGATAAAGTCATGGATTGCGGCCTATATTTCGGCGCCCATCCCATGATGACGGACGAAGACATAGAGTATGTCGTCGACAATATCCGGCGGTTCTACAAATGAAGCGTGCGTTGATCACGGGCGTTACCGGCCAGGACGGCTCCTACCTGTCGGAGCTCTTGCTGGCGAAGGGCTATGAAGTACACGGCGTCATCCGCCGCTCGTCCTCGTTCAACACCGGCCGGGTGATGCATATCTTCGAAGACCCGCATATCCCGGAAGCGCGCTTCAAGCTCCACTATGGCGAGCTGACGGACGGCACCCGGCTTGAGAAGCTGATCGAACTGGTCCAGCCGGACGAGGTCTACAACCTTGGCGCACAGAGCCATGTGCGCGTCTCGTTCGACGAACCGGTCTACAGCGCCGACGTCGATGGCCTCGGCACGCTGCGCATGCTGGAGGCGATCCGGAATGTGGGCATCGCCAAGCACGTCCGCTTCTATCAGGCCTCCAGCTCGGAAATGTATGGCCTGGTCCAGCAGGTTCCGCAGAGCGAGACGACGCCGTTCCACCCGCGCAGCCCCTATGCCTGCGCCAAGGTCTACGCCTACTGGCAGGTCGTGAACTACCGCGAGGCTTACGGCATGCACGCCTCGAACGGCATCCTGTTCAACCACGAGAGCCCGCGCCGCGGCGAGACCTTCGTCACCCGCAAGATCACTCGCGGTATCGCCCGTATCCTAGCGGGGAAGGACAAGAAGCTCTATCTTGGCAATCTCGACGCAAAGCGCGACTGGGGCTACGCCAAGGACTATGTCGAGGCGATGTGGCTGATGTTGCAGCAGCCCCAGGGCGACGATTTCGTTATCGCCACAGGCAAGACCTGGAGCGTCAAGGAGTTCCTCGAGCGCGCGTTCAGGCGCGTCGGTCTCAACTGGCAGGACTATGTCGAGTTCGACGCCCGCTATCTGCGACCGTCGGAAGTCGACCTACTGATCGGCGATCCTGCCAAGGCGAAAGAAAAGCTCGGCTGGGCCGCGAAGACCAGCTTCGAGGAGCTGGTGGAGATCATGGTCGACGCCGATCTTGCCGCCGAGGGCCAATCCCATCGCATCAAGGTCAAGGCGTGACGCCCTATCGAACCTCGGTCATTGCATCGGATTTCCATCCCGACACACAAGCTTTCTTCAGGGGCCGGCGGGTGTTGGCGCTGGGCGGCGCCGGCTTCATCGGCAGCCATGTCGTGGAGCAATTGCTCGCGCTTGGCGCAAAGCCAGTTGTTCTTAGCCGGCAAGCGAGGCCGAACTTCCTTACCCATCTGGATCGAGAGGTCGAACTGGTTGAGGGCGACATCACAGATGCCGATAGTCTTGCGCGCGCCATAAAGGGCGCGAGCGTCGTGCTGCACATGGCCGCCCGCGTGGCTGGCATCGAATGGAACGCGACGCATCCGGCCTCGATGTTCACGGAGAATTTGGCCCTGTTCACGCCGGCTCTCGAAGCCGCGGCTCACTCGAAGGTCGACCGATTCCTGGTGACATCTTCCGCCTGCGTCTATCCGCGCCACTGCTCCATTCCAACGCCGGAAGAGGAAGGCTTCAAGGATTCGCCCGAGCCCACCAACGCCGGCTATGGCTGGTCCAAGCGCATGGAGGAATTCCTCGGCGCCGCGACCGCGCGGGAATACGGTCTTTCCGTCGCCATTGCCCGCCCCTACAACGCCTACGGCCCGCGCGATAATTTCCATCCTGCGACTTCGCATGTCCTCGCTGCATTGATCCGCAAGGCCTGCCTTGCTGAAGGCGACACATTCGATGTGTGGGGTGACGGTACACACTCCCGCAGCTTCCTTTATGTCGATGATTTCGCGCGCGGCATCCTGGAGGTTGCGGCCCGATATCCGCAGGCGGATGCGGTCAACATCGGCGCCGATGAGGAAACGACCATTGCCAACGCCGCCAACCTGATAGCCAAGCACGTTGGCGCCGTACGCGGCAGAAAGCTTTTGCCAAAGTTCGATCCATCGCAGATCACCGGCCAGCCTCGTCGCCGTTGTGACGTTTCAAAAGCCATCGCCCTGCTCGGCTATCGCGCGAAGGTCTCGCTCGACGAAGGTCTCAAGAACACAATTCACTGGTTCCTGGAAAATGCGGATCGCCCTGGTCATTCTCACGCGTAACGAGCTTGCATGCGCGGAAAAGGTGATGCCGACCGTGGCTCAACCCGGGCCGGACGCAGGCTATGACAGCTGGCACGTCGTCGATGGCGGCTCGACTGACGGCACGGTCGAGTATTTTCAGAAGCTCGGCATCGAGGTGATCAAGCAAAGCGACCGCGGCCGCGGTCATGCCTTCCAGCTGGCGTTCGAGCGCATCGCAGCTGACGCCTACATCTTCTTCTCCCCGGACGGCAACGAAGACCCCAAGGACATGCCGAAGTTCCGCGCGGCGCTCGAAGCCGGCGCCGACATTGTTATCGCCTCGCGCATGATGAAGGGCGCCCGTAACGAAGAAGACCATCTCTTCTTCCGCTGGCGCAAATGGGCCAACAACGCGTTCAACTTCCTGGCCAACCTGGCCTTCCGAAAGACAGGCCCCTTCGTGTCGGATTCGATCAATGGCTTCCGCGCCATCACGGCCAAAGCGGCGCAGGATCTCAGGCTCGATGCGTGGGACTACACAATCGAATATCAGATGACGATGCGGGCGCTGAAAAAGCGGATGCGTATCGCCGAATTTCCGACTATCGAAGGCGAGCGGGTCGCGGGCGAAACCCAAGCTCGCAGCATTCCAACCGGCCTCCGTTTCCTCAAGGCCTATTGGCGCGAACTGACGTCGTAGGCGCGAGACAAGCATGACAGGACCCGAGGCAGAGGCGACCGTCGCCGATGCGGCGCCCGTTTCGCCACGATCCGGCCCGAGCTGGAGATCGCATGCGCTATTCTGGGGGAAGATGATCCTGTCGGTGGGCTTGCTCGCCGCTGTGATATGGAAGGTGCGCCCAACGCTGCCATCGCTTGATCGCATCAACTGGGGAACGATCGCGATCGCCACGGCGTTGCTTGCTGCTCACCCACCGCTGATCGCATGGCGTTGGCGATTGATCCTTCGCGCCTTCGGCCGCCGCTCTTCCTATTTTCCACTGGTCCAATCGACCTGGGTCTCGGTGCTGGCGGGCCAGTTCCTGCCCGCATCGGTAGGCGGCGATGTCGTGCGAGTATTGTTGATGCGGGGCGATGGCGCCGGTCTTGGGCTTCTGGCCTCCAGCGTGGTTGTCGACCGGGCCGTGGCGCTGGTTGGAATCGCTGTGCTCGCGATCATGTTCTGCCCTCTCCTGCTGACCTCCGCTGACGCTTCCATGATGTGGCTCACGGCCGGGATCGCGGGACTGGGTCTGCTGGGTGTGCCCGTGCTGGCGCTCCTGACAGGGCCGATCGAAACGGCGGCATCGCGGTTCCGTTGGATCCGTCCCGTGGCTGTCCTGTTCGGCTACATCCGCATCTTCCTGGCCCGCCCGGCCCTTGCACTTGGCGCTTTGGGGATCGCTCTCCTGATCCACGCACTGTCGGCAGCCGCGCTAGTGGTTATTTCGGCCGGCCTCGGAATCTCGATGGAGCCGCTTCACCTGGTTGGGATCTCGGTGATCATCACCTTCGCCATGGCGCTTCCGATTTCGATCGCGGGCTGGGGCGTGCGCGAGGCAGTGGCGGTAACACTTTTGGGAGCTTTCCAGGTTCCCGGAGATACGGCGCTGCTGGCAGCCCTCCTCCTCGGCATGGCTTATGCCCTTGCGAGCCTGCCAGGGGGGATAATCTGGCTCGTACGCGCACGCAAAACAGACACCTAGCGTCGTCATGCGGAAGGATCTTGCTTCTGTTTGGCGACGCTGCGCGGCCGTCACTCCTGCCGCCTAAAATCACGGCGCAATAGCCTAACAACTTGATGGCAAGCTCAAACTTGCCTCTCAGTCATCGGACTCTATTTCACCCGCTACTTCTAGTGGGGACGGATAAGTGGCCGATACAGAGATCATTGCAGCGACGAAACTGACGCAGCCAATCATCAGCATTGGGCCCGGCCGGTCAGGCACGACATTGCTTGACCTTGTTCTCGGGGAACACCCTGGAATCCATTCAATTGGCGAGACGAGTTTTCTTCTTTTCCGGCTTCATCAAGCTCTGATGGAGAAGGAGGACTATTACCGGACCATCCAGGTCGCTCGCCTGGCGCAATCTCGAAGCATCAGTGGGCGCAGAGCGGCCTGGGTGGATTATGTCGGCGAAGTCATCACGCCTGGCAGATCTAACGCCTACGGCGATTGGTCGAGCATTGGTCCAGAGTATGAACAGATCCGAGCTGAGGAGCAGCATCGTATGTTGCGCCAACTTGGCGAAAGTTTCTGGCGACTAATGGTGCCGCCCGACCTTCAACTCAAGCGCTGGATGTTTCGCGAAATCTGGCTCGGAGCCAGCTGGCACCCTCACAAGATCTCGCTTCTCACAGATGTATTTCCCGACGCGCGCTTCGTCCAAAGCACTCGCCATCCACTCAAATACTTGAAATCCACGCTCAACAACAATCGCAGGACCGAGGTAAGCTTTGAACAGGCGGCGCATGAGCTGCGCGAGTGGCTGAATATGGTCCGCCATAACAGGCAGGCCGGTGACGCCAACAAATACTTCGAATTCCGGTATGAAGACCTTATCCAGGACGGCGGCAAGACGCTGTCCCGGGTGTTTGATTTCCTCGAACTTGACGTTCACCCACATTGCCGCAAGGCCTTCGGCGTGAGAGTACTGCCCTCGTCGGGCCCGGACATCTTCCCGGACCGCCAAGGGGAGCTGATCGACGCCGTGGACGGCCTGCGCCAGGAAATGGACAGACTGGGTTACAGCTAGTCCGCGCAGATCGGGGCGAAACCGGTCGGGATAAGTGAGTGGATCGGGTTCGTGCATTTGTCCGGCTTCTGCCGCTTTGGCTTGCTGTCTGCTTCCTTGCAGTTGGCCTTGCGGGGCTCATCTGGGCTGTCGGTCTTCCACCTCGGTATGCAATTGACCTCGACCCGGCTGGCTTGAGGCCGCAGGACGGCAACGCCTACGCGGTCGATGTGTCCGGGCCGCACGGCCTGGTAGGTGTTTTTTTCGAGCTTCGCTACGATCAACCAACTGCGCCAGCCGATTCCCGGCTAGCCGTGCTGGAGGACGGCAAGCGGCTGCCCCTCCCCCACGCCTCGCCCCAAGACATCGCCTCCCTTGGCGCCGGCCGGTTCCAGCACGCCAAAACATCGATCATCCTGTCGGCGTCCAATAATTCGGACCCACGCGCGAACGGAAAACACTATCGGGCCGAGGCGCCGTTATCGCCTAGGATTCGATTGCTCGGCGTTCTTGTACTGCTGATCCTCACAGGTGGTGTTCGCAGCGCGCTTTCCGCCGCCCTGCCCGGCTGGAGATGGCTGCAGGGCGTGGGTTGGCCCGGCGCCGGCGCGTGCGCCGCGGCAGGATCGGGGATACTTGCCTATGCGATTCTGGCGCCCGCAAGCGACAGCTGGAGCCTCCCAACCGGCGCGTGCCTCGTCCTGTTCTCCATCGTGTGGTCAGTTGCCGCCGCGCGGCTGAACCAGGAACAAACTGCGGCTTACCTGTTTTCTCGCTCGTCGATCCGTCTGCCGGCATGGAGCGGACCCGCGGGCATACTACTCGGCGCCATTGGCGCAATCCTCCTCTACCAGATCCTGCTGGCGCGCGCGGCGACGCCTTCCCTTGGTCTGGCCGGCTATTTCCAGATCAGCGATGCCTCCGGCTATTGGGATTGCGCCAACCTGATATCGAATGCCGGTGCGGGAGACAGCTGGTGTCACCGGCGGCCTCTTTATTCGCTGTTCCTTTCGGGCGTGAGCCTGGCCGCCGGCCGCAATCTTGAGATCGTGCTGTTCCTCCAGGCGGGCATTGTCGGCGCAGCCGCCTACGTTTTTGCTCGCGAGATCACGCGATGGATCGGCGCCATTGCAGCCGTCATCACTGCAGCTGGTTGTCTTCTCTATGCGTGGACCTTTGTGCTTGGTCAGACCATGACGGAGGTCCTGGCGCTGGCGCTAGCGCTTGTTTCCGGCGCTTTCCTGCTTCGCGCCGGAGAGACCCGGGCGCTGGCGCCGGCGGTGGCGGGGGCATTCCTGTTCACACTGGGCGAATTGGTGAGGCCCGGCGCGCTGTTTGCACTCCCCCTTCTCGCACTCTGGGTCGCGCAACTCGGTGACCGCAAGCTCAAGTCGATGGCGATCGGCCTTGCTGCTTCCGGCCTGGCGATGGGCCTCGCCTATCTGATCAACGTAGGCGCGGTCATCGCGATCGGCGGCGACCCGGGACTGACCAACGCGAATTTCCCCCAGACACTTTACGGCTTGTCGACAGGCCGGGACTGGAGTTCGCTGATTGCCGATCGTCCCGACCTGGTCGTGGAGAGCAAAGCGGCTGTCGCCGAAGTCTACCGCCTGGCGTTCGAGAATATCCGCGCCCATCCCGGCGTGTTTCTGGCCGGCCTTTGGGAAAATCTTGTCTCTTATCTTGCCAACCCTTGGTACGGCGCGCTGCTGCCGTTCAATTTCCTGCGCATGATCGCGGTGGCCGGCGGCCTCGCCGCGGCGGTTGTCGCATCCCGCAGCTCGCAGCGTGGAAAGCTGTTGCTCGCGCTGGTTGTCGGCGAACTGGTTTCGAGCACGCTGCTGACCCGGGACGCAAACGTCCGGGTATGGGCGACGAGCGCGCCGCTTGCCCAGCTTGCAACATTTGCCCTGCTGGTCGTCATGCTGGCCCGATGGGGCCTGCGACCCGGCGAAATTCTTCCGCCAAGACCGGCCGGCGGTTCGCGAACGTGGAGCCGCGCGGCAATCGCGCTATCGATTGGACTGTTCGCCCTGACGCTTGCGCCGTTGACGCCGCTTCGCCTGGCGGAGCGACCGGCGCTTCTGCCGGCGCCGGACTGCCCGGTGGGCCTACGTGGCGTGACGATCGATGCAGCGTCCAGCGACTGGATCACTATTACGGATGAGGCCTCCCACCCGTCCTCATTCCCGCGCAAGCTGAACACCCGCGATCTTGGTGCGGGTCTGTCACCCGGCGTATGGTTCGGCCCTGCTCTCGCCAGGCTGAACAATATTCAACTCATCCGTACGCAGGCGGTGCGCCAAGGAACCAGCCAGCCTGAGGCTCTTTATGCTGCAGCCAACCTGGCGATACCCCGTTCTGGAACTGTTGGGCTGTGTGTCGATACCAGCTCAACCGTCGACATCGCCGACGTGAAGTTCTCCCGGATTATCTCCGTCCCCGCTGCAAATCGATGAGCACGCCGCAGTTTATCTTGACTTGAGCGGTGGGTGTCCGGTTAAGGACCGTGGCTTTTCGGAGTGGCTGGGGCGGCGGCCGGGACTGGTGTGCCGGGATTGGTTTTGCCGGGATTGGTTTTGAGGGTTGAGCGATGCGCG
>DASZSI010000390.1:0-6589 GCA_035548775.1 Hyphomonadaceae bacterium | reverse complement strand
GGCCTATGGCGGCCACGAAGCCCTGGAGCGCCTAAAGCGCCAAGTCGGCGAGCGCTGCGCCAAGATCGTCTCATGGTGCCGCGACCACGGTATGCCCGCCAAGGTCTATACCGGCTTCTCCACCGACGCGGTCGAAACGCTGGAAGAGCTCTGCCTCAAGGCCCGCACCGACCACCCCAACATCGTCTTCGTCGCGACCCGCCCGATGACGCGGCCGCACGGCTGGGCGTCCACCCTGCTCCACGGCGGCACAGCGCTGTCGCTCCAGCGCCGCCTGCACGGCCACGACGCGCCGCTGATCGTTCTGCCGATGCGCGTCGATATCGGCCCGGACCGCTTCTTCAAGCCCGCCTCCGACGACGCCACCGAAACCGGCGGGCCTGCCCGCCATGGCCATCCCGCCGTCGAAGCCGAAGATCAGGCCGGCTAGATCCAAACAAAAAGCCCGGCCGCAAGGCCGGGCTTTTCGCTATTCGGTAGAAACCTAGATCAGCTCTTGGCGATCGCCAGCCAGCAGCGGGCCAGCCAGCCCGAGCCGTTGTCGCCCTTCACCGTCGCCCATGTCTTCTTGGCGTCGTCTTTCTGGCCCGCCTTGAACTGCGCCATGCCGAGGCGAAGCTTCGCCAGCTCCAGCGCGCCCGGCTCCAGCTGGCCCTTGGCGATGCCTTTCTGGATCACCTCGACCGCCTTCGCGTAGTTGCCCGCGCCGAGATAGGCATCGCCCACGGCCACCAGCTGTTCGCCGGTCGCCTTCGTGGCGGCGTCGGCTTCGCTCTTGGCCATGTCGCCGGCCTTGTCGGCCTTGGCGTCAGCCTGGATGCTGGCGTACAGCTTCTTGTCGCGCTCGCCCTTGGGATCTTTCGGGCCGCCGTATTCGCCCGACTTGACGAGCGGCTCAAGCACGTTCTCCGCCTCGATGGCGCTGCCGCGGTTGTAGGCGAATTCACCGTACTCGGTCAGTTCCTTGGTTTGCAGCTGGACGCCTGCAGCCTTCATCGTGCGCATCACGTCGACTTCGGCGTCCTGGCTCTTGTACTTGGGTTCCTTCATCGTGCGCTCGATGAGCGGACGCCAATACACTTCCTTCTTCAGGATCGGCGCGACCTTCTCGAGCGTCGCGTAATATCCGTCCATGTCCTTCGAATCGAGCTGAGCCTTCAGGATGATGTTGTAGTAGGTCGCGCTGTTGGCGCTACCGCCCGGGGCCTGCAAGGCCTTCTGCGCATCAGCAATCGCACCTTTGTAGTCCTTCGTGGCCAGTTCGTTGTTGGCGACATAACCATAGTCCGTCGCGGAGCCTTTACCGCTCTGGATTTTCTCCTTGGTGAGTTGCGCAGCCTTGGCCTTGTCGCCGGCTTGGTCATAAAGGCCGGGCAGCATGTCTTTATAGGTGTTGGGAAGGCTCGAATTGCCTTCGATTTCCTTGATCGCGTCCTTCGGCCGCTTGAGCTGCTGGAAGGCGACGACGCGCATCTGAGCCAGGGCGCCCTTCTCCTGAGCGGTCTTCGCGAACGGCGCAGCCGCATCGGTTTCCTTGAGGACATCGTTCCACTGCTTGGCCTGGTAAGCTTTGTTGGCCAAACCGAAGTGTTCGACGAACTCCTTGCTCGACTCCACCTTCTGGGCGACCGCAACCGGGGCCGAAACCGCCGTTACGCCTACAAGCGCCACGGTGCTGATCAGGCCAAGACCGATCGCGGGCAGGCCGTTGCGAATGGCTTTGCCGAACGATTTCATATCAATACCTCCACCTTGTCGTTCCGATATAAACGGCCATCGGCGGCCCTCAACTTGTTTTACGCAGCTTTTACTGCGCAAGAACGGCGCCCGCCGCCAAGCACGGGGACGCCGTTCAATTCGCTAGTCACGTTGCGGCGAGATCAGGTGCCCCCAATGACGCCCAGCTTCTCCAGTCCGTTCCGTTGAACCGCGGCCATCACGTGAGCGACGCGGCCATATTTCGCGAGGCGGTGCGGCTCGATGTGAATCTCGGGCTGCATCGCCCGCGCCGCTTCGGTCCTCAGCTTCGACATCAGTTCGGGATCGTCAACCACCGTGCCGTTCCAGAAGATCGAGCCGTCGAAGTCGACGAAGATCCGGATCGGGTCCGGCAGGTCCGGCGGCGGCGGCGGCTGGTTCGGCGGCGGCGGCAGCGGCGTGTCCAGCTTAACGGCGTGGCGCTGCGGCGGCAGCGTCACGATGAACATGATCAGCAGCACCAGCATCACGTCGATCAGCGGCGTGGTGTTGATGTCGGACATCGGCTCGCCTTCAGCCTTTGTCCCGACTTCCATTGCCATGGTACTTACTCCTTGCGCCCCGCGAGGGGCGGCACGCAGCCCGGACTAGTAGTCGTGTCCGGGCTCCGGCGCTTTCGTGATGAAACCGATCTTGAGGATGCCCGCCTTCTGCGCAGCCTCGACGACCTTGCCGACGTGATAGTATTCGGTGCCAAGGTCGCCGCGGATATGCACTTCAGGCTGCGGCTGCTCCGGCGCGCGCTGGGCGAGCCTGGAGGCCAGTTCGTCTTCGCTGACCCGCTTGGTGTTCCAATAGACGTTTCCGTCTGCATCAACGAATAGGTTGATGTTTTCCTTGCGGGTCTGGACGATCTGGTTCCGTTCAGTCGGCAGTTTGAGCGGGATGTTGCTGATCGCGACCGGGATGGTGATCATGAAGATGATCAGCATCACGAGCATCACGTCGACCAGCGGGGTGGTGTTGATCGTGGAGTTGAGAGGAGATTCCTCCTCCTCGACCAACGAAATCCCGGCATTCGATTCCGAAGCCATCCGGCTCTCCTTAGGCTTTCGCCGACGAGGCCATCAGCTTGTCGACGTCGAACGCGAAGTGGCGCGCGGCGTCGGAGATGTTTTTGTTCCGGCGGCCGAGCAGGTTGTAGAAGATAACCGCAGGCACGGCGACCGCGAGACCGATGGCGGTCATGATCAGCGCCTCGCCGACCGGGCCGGCCACTTTCTCGATGGACGGGTCGCCCGACGAGCCGATCTTGATCAGCGCGTTCACGATACCCCACACCGTTCCGAACAGACCGACGAACGGGCAGATGGCGCCGACGGTCGCGAGGAAGGCCATGCCGGCCTGCAGGCGGGCGTTCATGCGCTCAAGCTCGATACCCACCTGGTGGGACATGCGGTCCGACCGGGAGATGCGGGCGCCGAGGCCGGCCTGGGCCGAGTTTGCCTGGGCGATCGCGCCTTCCGCGATGGAACGGAACGCGTTGTTGCGGCCGAGGGTGTCGAGGCCCTCATCCAGCGTGTTCGAGTCCCAGAAAGCCGGGATCTTCTTCACCTGGCCGAGCAGGATGGTCTGGTCGACCGCTTTGGTCGCGGCGATGTAGATCGAGCCCGCGAACATCACGACCATGAGAATCAGAACCGACTTGGCGACGATGTCGCCCTGTTCCCAGATCTTGAAGACCGAGAAGCTGTCCGACATCGTGCCGGCTTTGGCGGCATCGGCGGCGGGAGCTGCGGCAGGCGCCGCCGGGGTGTCCGGCGTGGCGGCCGGCGGAGCGGCAGGCTGTTCAGCAGCCGGCGGCGAGGCGGGCTGTTGGGCAACCGCTGCGCCCATCGGCAGGAACGCCATGGCCATTGCAGCGAGCAGGAATTTTACAGGAGAGCCCCGCCGCGAAGGACCATCACCGTGATACGCCGTGTTCATAACCGTCTTCTCCTCATTCGGGTTTCCCCGAGACTGCTTCCGGCGAGGCGAGCTATCCCTTCGTCCCGCCGGACATACTTCTAGTTGTTGTTGCCGAGCACCCTTCTGGAGCCTGACTTATGGCCAGACTCCACCGCGCCGAAGCGCGATTCCGTCACTTCGCATCCTCCAGGTTCCACACGTACACGAAGACGTAGGGAGGATTGCACACTGCGATGGGCTTCCCATCGGTTCCCTTCGCCGGGTCGAGCCGGGTCCTCGGGAGTGACTTGATGGTCGCGTCGTCGAGGCGGGGGAAACCGCTCGATTTCACAAGCTGAACGTTGCTCATGCGACCTTCGGTGTCGACGCATACTGACACAGTGACTTCGCCATGCTCCTGCGCACGAATCGAAGCAGCAGGATATTCAGGCTTGTCGAAACGGCGGCCCGGTTTCGGCTTCACGGCCATGGTGATGGCCGGCGGCGGCGGCGCTGGGCGCACTTCCGGAGGACGCTGGGGCTGCGGGGTGACCTGCACCTGCTGGATCGCAGTCGGCGCAGGCGGCTGGTTGAATACGAAATCCGGCAGGATCACCTGCGGCGGCGGCGGCGGCAGGTCGACATCGACCGGCGGCGGCGGCGGTGGTGGTGGTTCGTCTTCCTTCGGCTGTTCGATGATGGCGACCTGAGTCTCGGTCAGCTTGGCGATCATCGACGCGCCAAAGCCCGAAGCCATAGCCCAGAACACCACAGCATTGATCACAACCACGGCGACGAGACCCGCGACCCTCGTACCGTTATTGCTCCGCTTGGTAGCGTAATACATGTCTCTCTCGCTCTCGACGCCCCAAAAGTTCCGGGTCCTAGCTTCTTGGCTTGTGGATGCCGCGGAACCCGAAATTTATGCCTTCGTTTTGCCGCAAGCGCCAGTCTGGCCATACCGTTTTTTGCAGAACGGCGTTGCGTGCGATCGTCGCATTTCTATGGGAAATGCGCCGGTTTCGGGGTCCTGCGAGCGGCTGTTTTCAGCCCGTTGACAACGCTGCCGGGGGAGGCGGCGACCCTCTGTGTGGGGCGCATATGCCCTGCGCGTAACGCTGATGTCAACGCACGCACGCCGCGCGCTGCTCAACTTTCCGAGCGGGAAACCGCTGGGTGCGCGACGCGCTCGAGACGGAATCCAGCCAGACGCAGCCGCCGATTCCCGTTAGCCGGGAGCGGACTCAACTGCTGCGACTTCTTCCACAGGTTCGCGCAGCAGACCTTCCCATCTCGCGATCACCGCGCAAGCGATCGAGTTGCCGATCACATTTGTCGCAGTTCGGCCCATGTCCATGAAGGCGTCGACCGCGATGACGATACTGATCGCCTCGGCTTTGATCCCGAACAGTGGCAGGGCGGCGGCGATCACCACCAGCGAGGCGCGCGGCACGCCTGCGATGCCCTTCGACGTCACCATCAGCAGAAGAAGCATGAGCACCTGCTGGTCGATCGGCATGTGCACGCCCAACGCCTGGGCGATGAACAGGCTGGCGAAGGTGCAGTACATCATCGAGCCGTCGAGGTTGAAGGAATAGCCCAGGGGCAGCACGAACGAGACGATCCGGTTCGCCACACCATGTTTCTCAAGGTTTTCCAGAAGCTTGGGATAGGCCGCCTCTGAGCTCGCGGTGGCGAAAGCCAAGAGCCCCGGCCCCCTCACCGCCCACAGCACGCCAAACACCCGCGGTCCCAGCACCAGGAAGCCGGCCGTGATCAGCAACGCCCAGAGAATAAGCAGCGCCAGGAAGAACGATCCGACCAGTCTGCCATAGTCGACCAGAACGCCGAGCCCGTATTGCGTCACCGCCGCCGCCATCGCCGCGAACACGGCAAACGGGGCAAGCAGCATCACATAGCCGGTCACCTTCAGCATGACATGGCCGGCCTGGTCGAGGAACTCGGTCACCCTCCCCGCCTTCTGGCCAAGCGCCGACAGGGCAAGACCGATCAGACAGGACAGCAGCACCACCTGCAGCGTCTGCGGCGCGCCGTTCTCCCCGTTCAGCATCGCGTTGGCGAACGAGACCGGGAACAGGTGCTCAAGAAACTTCTCGAACGTGAAACTGTCCGTCGCCGGCGGCGTACCCGTCGCTTCCGCAGCATGGAAACCCACGCCCGGCTGCAGCACGTTCACCATGATCAGGCCCAGCGTCAGCGACACCAAACCCGCCGCGATGAACCAGAGCAGGCTACGCAACCCGATCCGCCCGAGCGACGCCCCTCCGCCCAGATGGGCGATTCCGACACTTAAAGTTGCAAGAACGAGGGGCGCCACGATCGTCTTGATCAGCGGCAGAAACACCTTGTTGTTGAACATCTTGAAGTAGCCAGCGACCTCAGCCGCCCGCTTCGGGTCCGGTTGTCCGTTGGCGTCCAGGAGCCATTGGTGGTGCAGCAACGCGCCAACCACCACCCCCGCCAGCAAGGCGGCGACAATCAAGATCAGCAGGATGCGGTTCATGCCGGGCCGTCTCCCTCAAGAGGTCGGCCTCAATAACATGCTGACCCGGCCTGAACAGCCTTGGCGCGAGCCGCCTCGGCAGTCCAAACTCCCTGACTGGACAGGGGATTTCGATGCCTGGCAGTCAGGACTTCGCCGCCGACCCTCGCAACGCCGGCCTCAAGGTCTGGCTCAACGGCAAGCTCGTGCTGAAGGCGGAGGCGACGGTCTCGGTCTTCGACGCCGGCTTCGTGCTAGGCGATGGCGTGTGGGAGGGCCTGCGCCTGCACAAGGGCGCCCTCATCTTCCTCGATGCTCATCTCGACCGGCTCTATGCCGGCGCCAACGACATCCAGCTCCACCTTGGCCTCACCCGCGATCAGATGATCGCCGCGCTCAACGCCACCCTCGCCGCCAACCAGATGCATCACGGCGCGCATC
>DASZSI010000389.1:0-4161 GCA_035548775.1 Hyphomonadaceae bacterium | reverse complement strand
CGCCGCCTCGCCTGAAAAGCTGAAACGTCTTCTGACAGGGGAATTCCAAAGCGAGTATGGCTACTCGACGCAGGGCCCGGGTATCGTCCAGCGCATCTTCCAGACCAGTGTCGACCGCGCCCAGCTCGAGCCGCTGCTGTCGGATCTTCGCGTGCTTCGGAACATTGCGCGCGACACGTCCGCGTCCTCCGCCATCGCAGTGCTTGGCCAGGTGAAGGACGGCGCCGATCTGCGCCGCGCCCAGCTGGTCGCCCAGGCTGGCGGCGATCGCATGGTGCCGCTGGCCATCTATGACGGCGAACACCTGTTGGACACCGCGCGCACACAAGTGGCCTGGACCAACGCACTGAAGATGCAGGTCGCCGGCGTGATCATCTGCCTTGGCCTCTTGGGCTTCATCGCCCTGTCGGTGCTGGTGAAGTCGTTCACGCGCGAACGCCCCAAGAAGGTCAGCGCCGTCTACCTGATGGACGAATACCCGACGACCACCTGATCGGCGCAGCCGGCTCCGGCTGGCGGCCTATTTCACGACATGCAGGCCGAAAGCGCCGATGATCCCGTCGATCATCAGCTGAACCGCCAATGCCGCCAGGATCACGCCGAAAATCCGCGTGATTGCGCCGGCGATCTGGTCGCCCATCACCTTCATCAGCGGACCGGCGGCAAGGAAGATCAGCAGCGTCAGGAGAAGGTTCGCACCGATCGCCGCAGAGACAATAGCGATGCTGGCCGGATCGCCGCCGGCGTTCTGCATGTAGAGCATTGCGGTGGCGATCGAGCCTGGCCCGGCAATCATGGGAATGCCGATCGGAAAGACGGATATGTCCTCGGGCCTGCCCTCCTCTTCGGCCAGCACCTGGTCGGCCCGGCTTTTCTGGCGCTGCTGGCGCTTCTCGAACACCATCTCGAGCGCGATCAGGAAGAGAAGCGCCCCGCCGGCGGCCCGGAAAGCGTCCAGCGAGATGCCGAGATGGCCGAGCAGCCAGGGGCCGGCGAACGCAAAGAAGAACAGGATGATGGTCGCGACCAGGGTCGCCTTCACAGCCATCTGCCGCGAATAAGCGCCGCCGCCTGGCGCGGTCAGGGCCGCGAACACAGGCGCCACGCCGACGGCGTCGATCACCACGAAGAAGGTGACGAAGGCGGCTACGGCCTGCTCGACCTGGAGCCCGTTCATGCAATCGGCTGGAACAGCGACAACAGGGCGTTGGGCGCGGAGTTGGCGATACTTACCGCCTGCGAACTCAGCTGCTGCTTGACCTGCAGCGCCTGGACCAGCGCGCTTTCAGAAGCGAGGTCGGTGTCGACCATGCGGCTGACGCCGGACGCCAGCGCATCGGCCAGCTTCGAGACAAAGCCCTTCTGCGCCTCGATGCGCTTGTTCTCGGCGGTCATTTCCTGCAGCTGGTCGCCGACATTCTTGATCGATTCCGTGATCGCATCGACCGCCTGCTTGGCGTTGGTGACCGAATGCAGGTCGTGATAGGAGCCGAGCGTCACCACCGGGCCGCCGGGCATGAAGTTGCGCCCCTTGAGCGACAGCGTGTGGGTGGCTTCGGCGTCGGCCACGAAGCTGACACCCAGCGGCTTGGACCCGTCGAGCAGGTTGTCGTTGTCGAACGAGGCGTTGGATACGAACTGCTCGAGCTGCTTGCGCTGGTTTTCGAACTGCAGGGCGTAGTCGTTGCGCTGGTCGTCGGTAAGATCCTCGCCCATGGCGGCGGTGGCCGTCTTCTGCATCTCGATGAGCAGCTTCGAGATCTGTTCGCCTGCCGCGATGGCGGTGTCCGAGACCGATTCCGCCCGGCTGAGGCTCATCGTCACCACGCTGAGCGAGGCGCTCTGTCCCCGCATCGAGGCGGCGGCGTTGTAGGCGGTGGGATCTTCGCTGCTGGTCGCCACGCGGAGGCCCGAGGCCACACGCGCATTGGCGCCGTTCAGGTCCTGCGTCGAGGACTGGAGGTATTTTAGGGCGCCTAGAACGCCGGTCGTATTGTTCAGCGAGTCGACCATGACCGTCTCCGGGCCGGTTCGCGTTCGACGATTCGGCCAACTGGCAGTCAGTCTTCGTTAGTGATCGTTAACAGAAGGTTTCTCGCGTTAACCATGTCGCAGGGCGGATTCCAGGTCTGAACGGCGGAAGGCCGCCCCCGCGGCAGGCGGGAGCGGCCAAGGCTGACCGGCCTATTCCGCGCTAATCCGGGGATTAGCCGCCGCGGAACAGGGACAGGATGACTTGGGGGGACTGGTTGGCGATCGACAGGGCCTGGGCGCCGAGCTGCTGCTTGATCTGCAATGACTGCAGCTTGGCGCTTTCCTTGGCGAGGTCGGCGTCGACCAGGTTGCCGATACCCTTCTCGACCGAGTCGGACAGCGAGGTCAGGAAGTCGTGCTGGATTTCCAGCGCCTTGGCTTGCGAGCCGAGGGTGGCCAGCTGGCGGTTCAAGGTTTCCATCGCCGTGTCGATGTTGGCAGAGACCGTCACCGACGAGGACGGCGTGCCCAACGTGTTGGCGGCCGCCGAAATCACCGACAGGGCGCCCGCGCCGCCGATCGTGAAGTCGAGGTTGGTGATGGTCGTGGTGACCGACGAACCGGTCGCGGCGACGTTGGTCTTGCCGACGCCGATGAAAGAGTCCTCAGCGCCCGCGGTGCCGGTTGAGGTGATGGTGAGGTCGTTGGTCGTCAGCACGCCTTCATGGGCGCGATACGACAGCTTGCCCGTCGCCTGGTCGTAGGAAGCGGTGATCCGGCCGCCGGTCTGCTGGGCGACCGAGTCCATGTACTGCTGGACCGTCATCGACGAGGTGATCGAAACGGTGCCGACGCCGGTGCCGCCGAGGTTGAACGTGATCGTCTCGGAGCCCGAGAAGCCAAACGTGTCGGCAAGGACCGACTGCAGGCCCGGCACGACGCCCGTGACGCCGTCGGCGTCGATCTGCGTGCCGCTGGTGCCGTTGGAAAGGTCCGACATCAGTACGTTGAGGTCAAGGCCGCCGGCCGCAACCAGGTTGATGCCGTTGAACTGCGCAGCGTTGGCGATCTGGTTGATGTTGTTGCGCAGCTCGTCGTAGTCGGCCTGGATGGCCGCGCGCTGGTCCGAGGTCAGGTCTTCGGCCTGCGCCGCGACCGCGCGGGTCTTCATCTCTTTCAGGATCTTGCCGATCGAGTCGCCGGCCGAGAGGGCCACGTCCACCGCCGAGGAGGCGCGGTTGATGCCGTCGGTCACCGCGGCAAGAGAGGTCACACGGGCGCGCTGCTGCTCGGCGATCGCGAACACGGCGCCGTTGTCCTTGGCGCTTGACACCTTGTAGCCGGTGTTGATGCGGTTCTGCACGGCCTCCAGGTCGGAGTTCGTGGAGTTGAGGTTCTGGAGCGCGACCATCGCGCTGTAGTTGGTGTTGACGCTCAGCATCGGAAAAGCTCCTGCCGTCAGTTCGCTTACGCCCAATGCGGGCGCCGGTCGGACCAGCAGTTACAAGCCCCGTGCCAACCCGGTAACCTTAACGGCAAAGCGGAAAAGCCCCGTATTTGCGGGGTTAGAACGGTTAACGCCGGGCTGCGTCGTGGCCGGCAAGCTAGGCAGAATTAACTTGGCTAGGCAGGTCTTGCCCGGCCAAACGCGCCACTCGCCAGTTTCCAATGGGGTGCCCGAAACGGCGGAAGACGGATGCGGTTAAAACCGCATCCGCCCGCCCACCAGCCCGCCTTTGCGCCATTTGCGCTTCGCACAGCCCTTTCCTGGGGCGGAGGCGGCAAAGCCGGCCCCCCGATCGGGAAATACCTGGCGAAGACGGGAACTATTCGTCGAAACGGATTGGGCCGGCCGGTTGCCCGGCCGGCCCGTTTTCCGGATTAGCGGAAGAAGGAGAGAACCAGCGACGGCGCCTGGTTCGCAATCGAAAGGGCCTGAGCGCCCAGCTGCTGCTTGATCTGCAGCGACTGGAGGCGGGCCGATTCCTTCGCGAGGTCGGCGTCGACGAGGTTGGACACGCCCTGCTCGATCGTGTCGGACAGCTTGCCGAGGAACTCGTTCTGGATGTCGAGAGCCTTGGCTTGCGAACCCATGGTCGCCATCTGGCGGTTCAGGGTTTCAAGGGCGGTGTCGATCGTGCTGGACACAGTGGTCGCGGCCGACGATGTCGACAGCGTATTGGCCGC